>NZ_JBJDNI010000002.1:0-232388 GCF_044900545.1 Scandinavium sp. NPDC088450
CTGGCAGGTTATATGGCGGAGAAGAAACAGCTTCACAGACACTATCAGGCAAACAGCGTAAAGCACAGAAGATGGCTGTCTTACCTGACGCTGGCTGGTGAACTGGTGAGAACGCAACCCGGAGTGCTGAGGCGAATGAATATAGTTAATGCGCTGAAATTATTAGGGAAAGAGTACAGTAATATGGTCACAGGCGAATGACCATATTACTGGGGATCCCTCAGCCCCGTGGGAGAGGGTTGGGGAGAGGGCATCAGACCGCACTCCCCCTTCCGATTTACCCTTTCACGCGCTGAATATACTCCCCAAACGCGGTCAACTGACCGGTCAGATGATCAAGCGTGCTCTGATCAACCACTTCCGCTGTCTGCGGGTCGACTTTGTTCTGAATCACACCGCCCATAAACTCCGGCTTGTTCATCACCATCGCATCCAGGAACACCAGGATCTGACGCAGGTGATACTGGCAGCGTGCGCCGCCAATTGCGCCCATCGAACTGGTCTGGATAAGCACAGGTTTTCCTGCCAGTGGCTGTTCAGGCAGGCGAGAGAGCCAGTCGATGGCATTCTTCAGACCACCCGGCACCGAGTAGTTGTACTCAGGCGTGACAATCACTACGCCATCTGCCTCGCGGATGGCAGCAGCCAGCGCTTCTACGCTCGCCGGGAAACCTTCTTCTTGCTGAATATCGGCATCGTACAGCGGAATGTCACCGATGGACGGCAGAGCGGTGATGCCCATCCCTGCCGGGGCAATTTTTGGCAGGGTACGCGCAACCATACCGTTAAATGAACCTTTGCGCAGGCTTCCCAGTAACGTAACAACTTTCAACGCTTCAGACATGATTACTCCTTTAGTTTTCATCATGATGGGTCAGTTCAGTATAAGGGCTTTTTCCGCAGGCAGGCTGGTAAATCGCATCAGGCGGGCCGCGGGTTCGCTGGCACGGACTTGCATATCCGGTAAGCCGCGCCAGCCGGTTTTGCTGTCATATTCCCAGACTTTCAGGCGCTCGATGGCAGGGGTTGCGGCAATCGACCACACCAGCACATCTTCCGCATCGCAAATGGCTTCTATCTTCATCACTCGGGCGGCTCTCAGACGGCCTGAACCGGGCAATAGCTGAAGCTGTTGCTGGGAATTGCATTGGGTCTCGCCGGTGAGTTTTAGCACGCTTTGGCGCAGGGCCATGAGCTGGGCGCGGGCTTCGTTCGGATCGTTTTGATTTTTGATCCACAGATTTTCATTGCTGCTGAAGGGATAGGATTCGACCGCTGCCGGGCTGTGGAAACCGCGAGTGGCGCGTTGAAGCTCCATATCCAGACCGCATTCCCCTTCGGTGCTTAGCGCGACACCGACAATATTCCCGGCATACGCGATGGAAAAACGAGGATGATTGCTGTCGCGAAAAACCGGTTTTCCGTCTGGGCGAGTGATGATATCGGGTAGCTCGCGAATGCCGTAAAGCATAAACAGCAGCTCGGCAAGCAAAGAGCGCGAAGCCAGGAACCGCGAACGGCGATGTTGGGGAAGCTGGCGGGCTTCGTTGTGGCAACAGGATGAGAGTCGCACTGAGTGCAAATGCCCATCGTTAAGGATCCCTCTTGCAAAATGCATAGCCATTATGTCGCTCCGTGATTAATGGTCTGAGTGAAAACGATGGAGTTATTATCGCTTAAACTGTTGAGGTTTTAATGTGGAAAATCCCTGTTGAAAAGGCCTCAGCCAGAACATTTACATTTCCTTAGCCGCAATAGTCTGTGGGTTCACGAAATTACGCGGCTAGCGGCCGATTTCCTGCTGAAGTGTTGCCAGAAATGCCTCGCCGTACAGCTCTTTTAAAACGGATTTCAGCCAGATCAGTTTCGGGTTATGCCCGTTGCGCTTGTGCCAGAGCAAGGTGAAAGGCACCGCCAGCTTTTGCAGTAGTGCAGCTTCCAGCGGAATCGGGCGAGTCACCAGTTTGAGGCCGTGCTGCTGATTGTAGTGCTGGCAATAAAGCGGAGCGGTAGCCAGTAAGGTATGGTTCGGCTGCGCCGCCATAAACATTGATGCTTCAAATCCTGGCAGGCTGAGGGCTATCTGTCGTTTCAGCCCGGATTCCTGCAACACCTCATCGAGCGCCCAGGTGTCGCTGTTCTCCCAATTGATGCTGATATGCGGGTAGCGCAGAAAGGTGTCCAGACTCCACTCTTCCTGTAATGCCGGGTGATCTTCGCGCAAATAGACGCGCGGTAAATCGCTGAACAGCACTTCAAAATCGATATTCCACGGCAGCAGGCTGAGCGATTCGCGGGAACGCGGGTGCGTTTCACGCCCGGTAAAGCCGATATCAACCTCCCCGCGGATGATGGCATCCAGAGAGTCGTAACCCCAGTTACGCAGCCGCACGGTCGCCTGGGGATAGCGTTGATAGATTTTCTGCGAAAGGGTGTTAAAGGCAATGAGCATCAGCGGGTTTTCAGCTGCCAGTTCAAAAGTGAGCCCACGCGGGGTGTCGTGATGCGGTTTGTCCAGCAGTTGATGGCTCATTTGCAGCCAGTCTGCCAGATCCTGTTCCATGCTGGCCGCCAACGGCGTGGGATGCAGGCCACCAGGCGTTTTCACAAACAGCGGATCGTTAAACCAGTCTCTGAGCCTGGACAGAGACTTACTGACGGCGGAGGGCGTGACGTTCATCCGCTTCGCCGTCTTGCTGACGCTGCGCTCCTGCAACAACAATTGCAGGCACAGCAGTAAATTGAGATCGAGACTAGCCAGGGATTTTTTCATGGTCCGGCGCGTCCACTCGCGCGGACACAAAGGTAATCAACAAGATGCAGACCATGCTACAGCTAATCAGACTCCCGATCAGCATATTCAGTGCACTGACCCCGGAAACGGCAGCCAGCCAGATATACAGCGAAGAACCGCAGACCTGAGCGATACCCAGAACCGAACTCGCCACACCGGCACGTCTTGCAAACGGACTTAGTGCCTGGCTCATGGTTACGCCAAAGCCCAGCGAGAAGCCGGAACAAATCAGCGTCAGGCCAAACAGCATGACTGCGGTTGAGGAGGCAGAGGCCAGAACCAAAGCCGCTGCAAGGAACAGCCCTTGTGCGACCAGCATCAGTGTGCGCTGGCTAAAGCGCGTCAGGGCGAAAGGTGTTGAGAAGGCCACGACCATGCTGACTAATGCGGTCAACGCCATGATGGTGGAGTATTCGCCCCGATCAAACTGCAGCACTTCCATCAAAAGCACTGGCGAGATATTCACGTAAGTCAGAATGGCCGTGACGCTCAGCGTGGTCATGATCACCCGGCTGAGAAAGAAGCGGCTGGTCAGTGATTCTGAAGCCAAAGGCTCGGCGGAAAACTGAGAAGCTTGCATACCTGGATGGGATTCTTTCAGCACCAGCGTTGAGAGCAGACAGACAATGACGCCCATACCGGTCATCACCCAGAACAGGCTCTGCCACGGGAATTTGAGCATGATCAGATGGCCAATCACCGGAGCCAGCACCGGCACAATGCAGGTGATGCCATTGAGTAATGACAGGACTTTGGCTCGCCTCTGGTCGTCGAGCGTATCGCGCAAAATAGCAAAAGCCACCACATAACAACAGCCAGCTCCCGTTCCCTGGATAAAGCGGCCAGCCAGGAACAGCGAGCTGGTGGAGGCATTCGCGCAAAGGGCTGAGGCTAACGCAAACACCATCGCGCCACAGATGGCGACAGGTTGCCGCCCGGCTTTATCGGCCAGACGACCCGCAATCAGCATGGCTGTCGCCATTCCTGCGAGATAAACCGAAAACGCGATATGCAGTTGCGCCTCGCTGGCATGGAGATCGGCGGCGATGCGGGGAAGGCCGACGAGGTACATGTCGATGCCGGAAGGATAAAGTAAAACCAGGGCGAAACTGCAAAACAGGAAGCGTGCCATAGAAACCTCGCAGGAAAGAGCGGCTAAGGATACGAGGCTTTGCTAAGGGGCACGAGTTGCCATTTGGACAACAGCGATTTCCATAATGGAAAAACCCACCTGCGATGAGGTGGGTTTTAAAATCACTTCCCGATACAGAAGCTCGAGAAGATGCGGCCGAGCAGATCGTCGGAGGTGAATTCCCCGGTGATTTCGCTCAACGCCTGCTGTGCGAGGCGCAGTTCTTCTGCCAGTAGCTCACCGGCCCAGGCACCGAGCAGTTGCTCTTTACCTTGCTGTAGATGATTGGCGGCGTCTTCCAGCGCTTTCAGGTGACGGCGACGGGCAAGGAAACCACCTTCCATGTTGGTGTCAAAGCCCATGCTCTGCTTCAGATGGTTGCGCAGAATGTCCACGCCTTCACCCTGACGTGCGGAGAGGCGAATAAGTGAGTAACCATTTACATCGCTCAGACCGACCTCTTCGCCGGTGATATCGGCTTTGTTGCGCACCACGGTAATCGGCAAATTCTGTGGCAGTCGGGCGATGAAATCCGGCCAGATTTCAGCCGGATCGACGGCGCTGGTGGTGGTGCTGTCGACCATAAACAGCACGCGATCGGCTTGCTCAATTTCCTGCCAGGCACGTTCGATCCCGATGCGTTCGACTTCATCACTGGCATCGCGCAATCCTGCGGTATCGATGATGTGCAGCGGCATGCCGTCAATGTGGATATGCTCGCGCAGCACGTCACGCGTGGTGCCAGCGATATCGGTGACAATGGCCGCTTCACGGCCAGCCAGCGCGTTGAGCAGGCTGGATTTACCCGCGTTAGGGCGCCCGGCAATCACCACTTTCATCCCTTCACGCAACAGGCTGCCCTGGCGTGCTTCGGCACGAACGGCATCCAGATCGCCGATCACATTATTGAGCTGCGCTTCGATTTTACCGTCAGAGAGGAAGTCGATTTCTTCATCCGGAAAGTCGATGGCCGCTTCCACATAGATGCGCAGGTGAGTGAGTGCTTCCACTAAATGGTTCACTCGGGTGGAAAACGCGCCCTGTAAGGAGTTCATCGCTGAACGAGCGGCTTGCTCGGAGCTGGCGTCAATCAAATCAGCAATGGCTTCGGCCTGTGCCAGATCGAGCTTATCGTTGAGGAACGCGCGCTCTGAAAACTCGCCCGGGTTGGCAATACGCACACCCGGCAGCGTCAGAATGCGTTTCAGAAGCAGATCGAGAATGACCGGGCCGCCGTGGCCTTGCAGCTCAAGCACGTCTTCGCCGGTAAAGGAGTTCGGGCCCGGGAACCATAACGCAATGCCCTGATCCAGCGTAGCGCCTTGCGCATCACGAAACGGCAGATAATCGGCATAGCGAGGCTTCGGTAATTTTCCGAGCACCGCCTGCGCCACATCACGGGCTTTCAGGCCGGAGATACGCAGAATGCCTACGCCGCCGCGTCCTGGCGGGGTGGCCTGGGCGACGATGGTGTCGTTATGGCTCATGGTTACTCTCTTTGCGTTGCAATAAAAAAGGCGGTCATCAGACCGCCTTCCATTTTAGCGAATGTTCACCCAATCAGGATTTTTTCTTCTCGCGGCTATGCAGGCCACGTTTTTCCAGACCACGGTAAATCAACTGCTGCTGGAGGATGGTCACCAGGTTGCTGACGATATAGTACAGCACCAGACCTGACGGGAACCACAGGAAGAACACGGTGAAGATGACCGGCATAAAGGTCATGATCTTCTGCTGCATCGGGTCAGTCACGGTGGTCGGCGACATCTTCTGAATGAAGAACATCGTCACGCCCATCAGGATTGGCAGGATGTAGTACGGGTCCTGTGCAGACAAGTCGTGGATCCACAGAGCAAACGGCGCATGGCGCAGTTCAACGGAGCCCATCAGCATGTAATACAGTGCCAGGAAGATTGGCATCTGGATAATCAGCGGGAAGCAGCCGCCCAGCGGGTTCACTTTCTCTGCTTTATACAGGGCCATCATTTCCTGGCTCTGACGCTGTTTGTCATCGCCCAGACGCTCACGCATCGCCGCAATTTTCGGCTGCAGCATACGCATCTTCGCCATGGAGGTGTACTGCGCTTTGGTCAGCGGGTACATGATGCCACGAACGATAAAGGTGATAACGATGATCGAGAAGCCCCAGTTACCCAGGAAGCTGTGGATAAATTTCAGCAGTTTGAACAGCGGCTGAGAAATGAACCACAACCAACCGTAATCTACGGTCAGATCCAGGTGCGGTGCCACGGCTGCCATTTTGTCCTGAATTTCAGGACCCACCCACAGGGTGCTGGCAAGGTTTGCGGCCTGACCTGGCTGAACCAGAACCGGCTGAGATTTGTAGCCGATGGCCGCAAGGCCATTGCCCAGGTTCGCGGTATAGAAGTTGTTGGTACCGTCGTTATTTGGCACCCACGCTGTCGCGAAATACTGTTGCAGCATCGCAACCCAACCGCCTTTCGCACTGATGTTCAGGTTTTCGTTGTCGGCGATTTTGTCGAATTTGTATTTCTCATACTTCGCGTCTGGCGTGGAGTATGCCGCGCCACGGAAGGTGTGCAGCGCAAAGTTGCTGCTTCCGGTGTCACGGTGAGACGGCAGATTGATGGACTGCTTCAGCTGACCAAACGTGGAGATTTCCAGTGGTTTCTCACCGGCGTTCTGCACTTTATAGCCTACGTTCACCGCATACGCACCGCGTTTCAGGGTGAAGGTTTTGGTGAAGGTGTTGCCCGCGGCGTCAGTGTAAGTCATCGGGATCGCGAGTTCGTTCTGACCTTCAGCCAGCACAAAGGTATCACTCTCGACGTTGTACAGCGGACGTGCGCCATTAGCCGGGTTGTCCGGGCCATCACGACCGGTCAGACCGCTCTGAGCCTGATACAGGAACTCAGGCGTCGTTTCCAGCAGCTGGAACGGCTCGTTTGACTTCAGCTCTTTCGGGTAAGTCAGCAGCAGTGCCTGCTCAATATCGCCACCACGGGTGTTGATAGTCAGCTCAAGCACATCGGTTTTCACCGTAATCTGCTTTCCTTGGCCACTGGCCGGTACGCCCTGGTCTGCGGCGCTACCCGCTGCGGTGGTCGTTGTCTGCGTGATCTGCTGCTGGGGTTGAGGATTTTTATCCTGCTCCCATGCCTGCCAGATCATGAAAGACACGAACAACAAAGCGATGACTAAAAGATTGCGTTGCGAATCCATCGTTAGTGTTCTCTGGTATCAAATGGTCCGGGTGGGACGGGGTCGTCACCACCAGGGTGTAAAGGGTGGCATTTTAATACGCGTTTCACCGTCAACCAACTGCCTTTTATCATTCCAAACCTGCGCAATGCCTCAATTCCGTAGCTGGAACAGGTTGGCGTGAAACGACAATGCGGCCCGAGCAGCGGACTGATCAGGCGCTGATAGACCCGAATACAGGCTATCAGGACCCTTGAGCCAGGCGACAATGGCGGCGCCATAGTTTTTCCAACGCTTCCGAGAGAGCCCGGTTATCGAGGTCGGCAACCCCTTTTTTAGCCACCACCACGAAATCCATTGCAGGGAGTTCATGCTGACGTAAACGGAAACTCTCACGCGTCAGACGTTTAATCCGATTGCGTTCATGAGCGCGTTTAACGTTTTTCTTAGCGACAGTGAGACCGATGCGGGGATGCCCCAGCGAATTCAGGCGGCCGAGGATGGTGATTTGCGGCGTGCCAGCCCGTTGCGGCTGCTGGAAGACGAATGTGAAATGAGTGGGAGTTAACAAACGTAACTCCCTGGGAAAAGCTAGCTTAACCACTCAGGGGTTAGCTTTTATTACTTGGAAACGGTCAGACGAGAACGGCCTTTAGCACGACGACGTGCCAGAACCTGACGACCATTTTTAGTAGCCATACGAGCACGGAAGCCGTGAGAACGGTTGCGCTTCAGTACAGACGGTTGAAAAGTGCGTTTCATGGCGATTTCTACCTAAACTTGAATAAATTCACTGACTTTTGCGTGTACCCGAACGAGTTTCGAACGACTTCCGCTTCAGTGTGGGTGATTAAAGAGGCCGGATTGTAATAATTGTACACTCCGGAGTCAATTCTCTTTACCTTGTTTCCCGCCAGTTTTCGCACGATTTCGCGTAGAAATTGAGCGGGGAACGGTACCTGTTAGCGAGTAGCACGCACCGGGTGGGGGATTATAAAGCCTGCCCGTTAAAGCGCAAGGATCGCTCGGGATCTTTATTAGATCGATTAAGCAAAAATTTGTCGCTACTCATTAATTTTTCCAATATGCGGGAGAAATCGCCCCCCACCCCAATCAGGATCGTTTACACTTAGCCGGTCTCGATCCTTCCTGTGGATAAATCGGGAAGAATCTGTGAGAAACAGAAGATCTCTGGCTCAGTTTAGGCTATGATCCGCGGTCCCGATCGTGATCCCAGATCCTGAACGGAGTAAAAACCGCAGATAGCGGTTCGCACGTCCCCTCACGCAGTGTCTGAGGGCTTTTCTGGCGTGTGCCAACAATCATTAATTTTTCAGTTTCACCCTTTTTGTTCGAGTGGAGTCCGCCGTGTCACTTTCGCTTTGGCAGCAGTGTCTTGCCCGATTGCAGGATGAGTTACCAGCCACAGAATTCAGCATGTGGATCCGCCCGTTGCAGGCGGAATTGAGCGATAATACGCTGGCTTTGTATGCGCCAAACCGCTTTGTGCTCGATTGGGTAAGGGATAAATACCTCAATAATATCAACGGACTGTTGAATGATTTCTGCGGTACCGATGCGCCACAGCTGCGCTTTGAAGTCGGTGCTCGCCCTGTCACTCAGGTTGTTAAAGAAACCGCCCAGGTCGCCGTTCAGGCTCATACGCAGCAGGTACAAGCGCCGCGCGTAGCGATTCCTGCGGCACGTCAGGGCTGGGATAACGTTCCGGCTCCGGCAGAACCCACCTACCGTTCTAACGTCAACGTGAAACATACGTTTGATAACTTCGTCGAAGGTAAATCTAACCAACTGGCACGCGCGGCGGCTCGTCAGGTGGCGGATAACCCTGGCGGCGCCTATAACCCGCTGTTCCTTTATGGCGGCACAGGTCTCGGTAAAACTCACCTTTTACATGCGGTCGGTAACGGCATTATTGCCCGTAAACCGAACGCCAAAGTGGTGTACATGCACTCCGAGCGTTTTGTTCAGGACATGGTGAAAGCCCTGCAGAACAACGCCATTGAAGAGTTCAAACGTTACTACCGTTCTGTTGATGCGCTGCTGATCGATGACATTCAATTCTTTGCTAATAAAGAACGATCTCAGGAAGAGTTTTTCCACACCTTCAACGCACTGCTTGAAGGCAACCAACAGATCATTCTGACCTCGGATCGCTATCCGAAAGAGATCAACGGCGTTGAAGATCGTCTGAAATCCCGCTTCGGCTGGGGTTTAACCGTGGCCATCGAGCCACCTGAGCTTGAAACGCGTGTGGCGATCCTGATGAAAAAGGCGGATGAAAACGACATTCGTCTGCCGGGTGAAGTGGCTTTCTTTATTGCCAAGCGTCTGCGCTCCAATGTGCGTGAGCTTGAAGGGGCACTGAACCGCGTTATCGCCAATGCCAACTTTACCGGTCGGGCGATTACTATCGATTTCGTGCGTGAAGCGCTGCGCGATCTGCTGGCGCTGCAGGAAAAACTGGTCACCATCGACAATATTCAAAAGACGGTGGCGGAGTACTATAAGATCAAAGTGGCCGACCTGCTGTCCAAGCGTCGTTCTCGCTCTGTGGCGCGTCCGCGTCAGATGGCGATGGCGCTGGCCAAAGAACTCACCAACCACAGCCTGCCGGAAATCGGCGATGCGTTTGGTGGCCGTGACCATACGACCGTGCTGCATGCTTGCCGCAAGATCGAACAGTTACGTGAAGAAAGCCATGATATCAAAGAAGATTTCTCCAATTTAATCAGAACATTATCTTCGTGACGCTATGAAATTTACCGTTGAACGTGAACATTTATTAAAACCGCTGCAACAGGTAAGTGGTCCATTAGGTGGCCGCCCAACGTTGCCCATTCTTGGCAACCTGCTGCTGCAGGTCGCAGACGGCTCCCTGTCGCTGACCGGGACCGACCTTGAAATGGAAATGGTCGCACGCGTCGCGCTGATTCAGCCACATGAACCGGGTGCAACCACCGTCCCTGCGCGCAAGTTCTTTGATATTTGCCGTGGCCTGCCGGAAGGCGCGGAAATAGCTGTACAGCTTGAAGGCGACCGCATGTTGGTCCGTTCTGGCCGTAGCCGTTTCTCGCTGTCCACATTGCCAGCCGCAGATTTCCCAAATCTGGACGACTGGCAGAGCGAAGTGGAATTCACCTTGCCGCAGGCGACCATGAAGCGCCTGATTGAAGCCACGCAGTTTTCGATGGCGCATCAGGACGTGCGTTACTACTTAAACGGCATGCTGTTTGAAACCGAAGGTGAGGAACTGCGCACTGTCGCCACTGACGGTCACCGTCTGGCGGTATGTTCCATGCCGATTGGTCAGTCACTTCCGAACCATTCGGTGATCGTGCCGCGTAAAGGCGTGATTGAGTTGATGCGCATGCTCGACGGTGGCGATAACCCGCTGCGCGTGCAGATTGGCAGCAACAATATCCGTGCGCACGTGGGTGACTTCATCTTTACCTCGAAACTGGTGGATGGCCGCTTCCCGGATTACCGTCGCGTGCTGCCGAAAAATCCGGATAAGCATCTGGATGCCGGTTGCGACATTCTCAAGCAGGCGTTTGCCCGTGCCGCCATTCTCTCGAACGAGAAATTCCGCGGTGTGCGTCTTTACGTCAGCGAGAATCAGCTGAAAATTACCGCCAACAACCCGGAGCAGGAAGAAGCAGAAGAAATTCTGGATGTCACCTATGCCGGGACTGAGATGGAAATCGGCTTCAACGTTAGCTACGTACTGGACGTGCTGAATGCACTGAAATGTGAAAACGTCCGTATTTTGCTGACCGATTCTGTTTCCAGTGTGCAGATTGAAGATGCTGCCAGCCAGAGCGCTGCTTACGTCGTTATGCCAATGAGATTGTAATGGCGCTAACCCGCTTGTTGATCCGCGACTTTCGCAATATCGAAAGCGCGGATCTTGCTCTATCCCCTGGCTTTAACTTCCTGGTGGGTGCTAACGGCAGCGGTAAAACCAGCGTGCTGGAAGCTATCTATACCCTGGGACACGGTCGGGCGTTCCGCAGTTTGCAGATTGGTCGTGTGATTCGCCACGAGCAAGAGTCCTTTGTGTTACATGGGCGCTTGCAGGGAAAAGAACGCGAAATTTCTCTCGGTCTGACCAAAGATAAACAGGGTGACAGCAAAGTTCGCATCGACGGCACCGACGGTCACAAAGTGGCTGAACTGGCGCTGCTGATGCCGATGCAGCTCATCACGCCCGAGGGGTTTACTTTACTCAACGGCGGCCCCAAATACAGAAGAGCGTTCCTCGATTGGGGATGCTTTCACAACGAAGCCGGTTTCTTTACTGCCTGGAGCAACCTCAAGCGTTTGCTGAAACAGCGAAATGCAGCGCTGCGCCAGGTGACCCGCTACGCGCAACTGCGCCCGTGGGATACCGAACTCATTCCACTGGCAGAACAACTCAGTAGCTGGCGCGCAGAGTACAGCGCAGGCATCGCCGAAGATATGGCGGATACCTGCAAACAGTTCCTGCCTGAGTTCAACCTGAGCTTCTCTTTCCAGCGCGGCTGGGAAAAAGAGACTGACTATTCTGAGGTGCTCGAACGGAACTTTGAGCGCGATCGTATGCTGACCTACACCGCCCACGGCCCACACAAAGCGGATTTCCGCATTCGTGCGGACGGTGCGCCGGTGGAGGACACGTTATCGCGCGGGCAGCTCAAACTGCTGATGTGCGCCTTACGTTTGGCGCAAGGTGAGTTTCTGACCCGTGAAAGCGGGCGACGCTGCCTGTACCTCATAGATGATTTTGCCTCGGAACTTGATGACGAGCGTCGTGGTCTGTTAGCAAGCAGGCTGAAAGCGACCGAGTCGCAGGTTTTCGTCAGTGCGATCAGCGCTGAACACGTTATGGACATGTCGGACAAAAATTCGAAGATGTTCAGCGTGGAAAAAGGTAAAATAACGGATTAACCCAAGTTTAAATGAGCGAGAAACGTTGATGTCGAATTCTTATGACTCCTCCAGTATCAAAGTCCTGAAAGGGCTGGATGCGGTGCGTAAGCGCCCGGGTATGTATATCGGCGACACGGATGACGGCACCGGTCTGCACCACATGGTATTCGAGGTTGTGGATAACGCTATCGACGAAGCGCTCGCGGGTCACTGTAAAGACATCGTGGTGACGATTCACTCCGATAACTCTGTCTCCGTAACGGATGATGGCCGTGGCATTCCAACCGGTATTCACCCGGAAGAAGGTGTCTCTGCCGCGGAAGTTATCATGACCGTTCTGCACGCAGGCGGTAAATTCGATGATAACTCTTATAAAGTGTCCGGTGGTCTGCACGGTGTAGGTGTTTCCGTTGTAAACGCCCTGTCGCAGAAGCTGGAACTGGTGATTCGTCGCGAAGGCAAAGTTCACCAGCAGATTTACATGCACGGCGTGCCACAGGCTCCGCTGGCCGTAACAGGTGAAACCGAAGCAACAGGGACTCAGGTCCGTTTCTGGCCAAGCTATGAAACCTTCACCAACGTCATTGAGTTTGAATACGACATTCTGGCAAAACGCCTGCGCGAACTGTCGTTCCTGAACTCCGGCGTGTCTATTCGTCTTCGCGATAAACGTGACAACAAAGAAGACCATTTCCACTACGAAGGCGGTATCAAAGCGTTCGTGGAATACCTGAATAAAAACAAAACCCCGATCCACCCGAACATCTTCTATTTCTCCACAGAGAAAGACGGTATCGGCGTGGAAGTGGCACTGCAGTGGAACGACGGTTTCCAGGAAAACATCTACTGCTTCACCAACAACATTCCACAGCGTGACGGTGGTACTCACCTGGCAGGCTTCCGTGCGGCGATGACCCGTACTCTGAACGCCTACATGGACAAAGAAGGCTACAGCAAAAAAGCCAAAGTCAGCGCCACCGGTGACGATGCCCGTGAAGGCCTGATTGCTGTGGTGTCCGTGAAAGTGCCGGACCCGAAATTCTCCTCTCAGACCAAAGACAAACTGGTCTCTTCTGAGGTGAAAACGGCGGTAGAACAGCAGATGAACGAACTGCTGGGCGAATACCTGCTGGAAAACCCGTCCGACGCGAAAATCGTGGTTGGCAAAATTATCGACGCGGCGCGTGCCCGTGAAGCGGCGCGTAAAGCCCGTGAAATGACCCGTCGTAAAGGCGCGCTGGATTTGGCTGGTCTGCCAGGCAAACTGGCGGACTGCCAGGAACGCGACCCGGCGCTGTCCGAACTGTACCTCGTGGAAGGGGACTCCGCGGGCGGTTCTGCGAAGCAGGGCCGTAACCGTAAGAACCAGGCGATCCTTCCGCTGAAGGGTAAAATCCTGAACGTTGAGAAAGCGCGTTTCGACAAAATGCTCTCTTCTCAGGAAGTGGCGACGCTGATCACCGCGCTCGGCTGCGGCATCGGTCGCGACGAGTACAACCCGGATAAACTGCGTTATCACAGCATCATCATCATGACCGATGCGGACGTCGACGGCTCGCACATTCGTACGCTGCTGTTGACCTTCTTCTACCGTCAGATGCCAGAGATCGTTGAACGTGGCCACGTCTACATTGCTCAGCCGCCGCTGTACAAAGTGAAGAAAGGCAAGCAGGAACAGTACATCAAAGATGACGAAGCGATGGATCAGTATCAAATCGCTATCGCCCTTGATGGCGCGACCCTGCACGCCAATGCTTCTGCTCCGGCACTGGCAGGCGAAGCCCTGGAAAAACTGGTGGCGGAATTCAACGCGACTCAGAAGATGATTGGCCGCATGGAGCGTCGCTTCCCGCGCACGCTGCTCAAAGAGCTGGTTTATCAGCCGACTCTGGCAGAAGCAGAGCTGAACAACGAACAGACCGTCACCCGCTGGGTGAACCAACTGGTGACCGTGCTAAACGAAAACGAGCAGCATGGCAGCATGTGGAAGTTTGATATTCGTGAGAATAAAGAACTGGGCCTGTTTGAGCCGATTATCCGTGTCCGTACTCACGGCGTGGATACCGACTATCCGCTGGATCAGGAATTCATTACTGGTGGCGAATACCGTCGCATCTGCACGCTTGGTGAGAAGCTGCGCGGTCTGATTGAAGACGATGCCTTCATCGAACGTGGCGAACGCCGTCAGCCAGTGGCCAGCTTCGAGCAGGCGCTGGAGTGGCTGGTGAAAGAGTCACGTCGTGGCCTGTCTATCCAGCGTTATAAAGGTCTGGGTGAAATGAACCCGGATCAGCTGTGGGAAACCACCATGGACCCAGAAAGCCGCCGTATGCTGCGCGTAACGGTGAAAGATGCTATCGCTGCCGATCAGCTGTTCACCACCCTGATGGGTGATGCGGTTGAACCGCGTCGTGCGTTTATCGAAGAGAACGCCCTGAAAGCGGCGAACATCGATATCTGACGGTCTTTTACGGTGCTGTATTCAAAAGCCGCGCTTCTGCGCGGCTTTTTTGATCTACACATCGACCGACATGACAGAGGGCAAATGGCTCACCAGCCTGTCGACGACCACTCTTACCTTCAGCGGCAAATGTGGCGTCTGTTGCCACACTGCCTGCACGTCGAACCGCACATCCGGTGCCTGCTTGAGAAGTGGCGTTAGCTTTCCTTCCCGAATCTCTTTTCTCACCATCCAGCACGGCAGCCAGGCTAGCCCGAATCCGGCTAAGGCCGTATCAGCGATAACTTGCAGGTCATCCATATTGAGAGAGGAAGCCGGAATAAAGCTGTGCGGCTGGCCTTCGTTATCGGCGAGCTGCCAGGGCAACACTTTGCCTGCTCGCTGGTAGTTGATGGCGGTATGTTGGCGCAAATCAGCAACCGTTTCGGGTGTGCCTTTTTTCCGTAAATACTCCGGTGAGGCGCACAGCACCATGCGGTGTTCACCCAATCGTCTGGCAACCAGCAACGAGTTTTCCGGCAGTGCGCCGTTGCGCACGGCCATATCAAATCCTTCCTCTACGATGTCCACCACGCGGTCGCTGAAGGACATTTCCAGATCAAGACCGGGATGTTCCTGCGCAAGTTCAATCAGTAAAGGCGCGACGCACTGGCGACCAAATAACACCGGCAAAGAGATGCGCAGGCGGCCTCTCACCTGATGTTTACCCGTTTCCAGCAGCGATTCTGCGCTACGGATTTCCTCCAAAGCACGCTGACAGCGCTCATAAAACAGTGCGCCATTATCGGTCAGGCTCTGGCTACGAGTCGTTCGCTGAAACAGGCGAACGCCCAGCCGCGCTTCCAGCCGGGCAATGCTTTTCCCCACCGCTGAACGTGATAAATGCAGTCGGGTTGCGGCCTGAGCGAAACTTCCTGCCTCAACGGCGGCGACGAAAACGGGAATATCCTTCAGGTTGTCGGTCATGGATTGTATCCATTCAGGCTTCAATTAAGTGACAACTTATCGCCACTGGGGATTCATCGTCAACGCTAGACTCTGTGTACTGCAAAGACACGTGATGACCTGGAGAAATATGATGACCGATTTGATGCAACGCTGGACGATGAGCGCCCTCGGACGTGAAAACCTCACCCTGGTCCAGGAACCCATTCCACAGCCTGGCCCTGGGGAAGTACGCGTGCGGGTGAACGCGGTCTCGCTGAACTATCGCGACAAAATGGTGATTGAAGGCAGCATGCCGATTGGACTCGCCTTTCCGTTTACGCCCGCCTCGGACATGGCTGGCGTAGTTGAGAGCATTGGCGAAGGCGTTACACGGTTTGCACCTGGCGCACGCGTGATCTCTACTTTTTCGCCAGAGTGGGTGGATGGCAAGCCGAAGGGCGATGCGCGGAACCTGCCATACCGTACGCACGGCGGCTACTTCCAGGGCATGCTGGCGGAATATGTGGTGGTGAATGAGGACTGGCTGGTGGCTTCACCAGACTCGCTGGATGACATTCAGGCCAGCACATTACCTTGTGCAGGGCTTACCGCATGGTTTGCTTTAGTCGAACGTGGCGGTGTAAAAGCCGGGCAAACCGTGCTGGTTCAGGGCACCGGTGGCGTTGCCATGTTTGCTTTGCAGATTGCAAAAGCACACGGAGCGGAAGTCTTTGTGACGTCGGGCAGCGACGAAAAACTGGCACGTGCTAAAGCGTTAGGTGCCGATCACGGCATTCATCGCCTGCAAGGTGACTGGGTTGAAACACTCTACGACCTGACCCACGACCGGGGCATCGATCATATTATTGAAACGGCAGGCGGCGAGAATCTCAGACGTTCACTGCGCGCCGTCGCCGTTCACGGACGCATCTCAGTCATTGGCGTGCTGGAAGGGAGCGAAATATCACTGCCTGCTGGCGAGCTGTTGTTGAAATCACCGGTGATTCAGGGGATTGGCGTTGGCCACCGTCGCGCGCTGGAAGACTTTGTTCGTGCCGTCGATGCGACCGGGCTGAAACCCGTGATTGCGCATAGCTACCGTTTTGACCAACTTCCGCAGGCGCTTGAGCATCTGGATCGCGGTGCGTTCGGCAAAATCGTCCTCACCCGCGAGTGAGTTTTCCCCCCGGGTGAGGGTAAAAGGGACGTTTTTAGCGCGAAAGGTAGCTCTATTTTTGTCGGCTAAATCGCGTTAGCATGAGTAAGAACTCACTTATCCCGGGGACCTTATGGCTATCAAACTCATTGCAATCGACATGGACGGAACATTGCTACTGCCGGACCACACCATCTCTCCTGCGGTCAAACAGGCCATTGCGGCGGCGCGTGAACGCGGCGTGAAAGTGGTGCTTTGTACCGGTCGTCCGTATGCGGGTGTTCACAGCTACCTGAAAGAACTGCATATGGAGCAGGAAGGTGACTACTGCATCACCTACAACGGTGCGCTGGTACAGAAGGCCAGCGATGGCAGCACGGTGGCGCAAACGGCGCTGAGTTACGATGACTATCGCTATCTGGAACAACTTTCCCGTGAAGTGGGTTCGCATTTCCACGCGCTGGATCGCAACACGCTGTATACCGCGAACCGTGACATCAGCTACTACACAGTACATGAGTCTTACGTCGCCACCATCCCGCTGGTGTTCTGTGAAGCGGAAAACATGGCGCGTGATATTCAGCTGCTGAAAGTGATGATGATTGACGAGCCCGCTATTCTCGATAAGGCGATTGCCCGCATTCCGGCAGAAGTGAAAGAGAAGTACACCGTGCTGAAAAGTGCGCCGTACTTCCTCGAAATCCTCGATAAACGCGTGAATAAAGGGACGGGTGTGAAATCTCTGGCGGACACGCTCGGTATCAAACCGGAAGAGATCATGACCCTTGGCGACCAGGAAAACGACATCGCGATGATCGAATTCGCGGGGATGGGCGTCGCGATGGACAACGCGATCCCGTCGGTGAAAGAAGTCGCCAACTTCGTCACTAAATCTAACCTGGAAGACGGTGTTGCCTACGCGATCGAGAAATTTGTCCTCAATTAATCCCTTCTTCTGAGAACAAGCCCGTTGCTTTTAGCGCGGGCTTTTTTATTGCCTGTGCTCCCTGACTCAGCAAAGTTTATTTATAGATTGTCGTTTTTGTGATCTAAATTGTAGTACAACACATAATGTTTGTACTACGATTTGCATATTGATACGCAATGAGCACTGATGTTTGTACTGCAAAGATGAGGAAAAACCCGCCACAAGCAGTAAAGTAATGGCAGTGAAATCGCAAAAGGACGCGTTATGACCATTACCAAAACTGACCGCATCATCATTGCCCTTGGGCAACAGATTGTGGGTGGGAAATATGTGCCGGGTGCGGCGCTGCCAGCAGAAGCCGATCTCTGTGAAGAGTTTGAAACCTCACGCAACATCATTCGCGAAGTCTTCCGCTCCCTGATGGCGAAGCGGCTGATTGAAATGAAACGCTACCGTGGCGCGTTTGTCGCCCCGCGTAACCAGTGGAATTTCCTCGATACCGAGGTATTGCAGTGGGTGCTGGAAAACGAGTACGACCCACAGCTGATCCTGGCGATGAGTGAAGTGCGAAATCTGGTGGAGCCTGCGATTGCTCGCTGGGCCGCCGAACGCGCTACCTCCAGTGATTTGGCCCACATTGAAGCCGCGCTGAACGACATGGTTGCCAACAATCAGGACCGGGATGCCTTCAATGAAGCGGATATCCGCTATCACGAAGCGGTACTGGCATCGGTGCACAACCCGGTGCTGCAACAACTCAGCGTAGCGATAAGTTCGCTTCAGCGAGCCGTTTTTGAACGCACCTGGATGGGCGATGAGGCCAATATGCCGACCACCCTTCAGGAGCACAAAGCGCTATTCGATGCCATCCGGCATCAGGATAGCAACGCAGCAGAGCAGGCGGCGCTCACGATGATCGCAAGCTCCACAAGAAGGTTAAAGGAAAGCACATGACATCACGCTACATCGCAATCGACTGGGGATCGACCAACCTGCGCGCCTGGCATTACCAGGGTGACGAATGCCTCGAAAATCGGCAATCCGAAGCCGGTGTGACGCGGCTCAACGGACGTTCCCCCGAAGCGGTGTTAGCGGACATAACGGCAGGCTGGCGTGAAGACAATACGCCGGTGGTGATGGCAGGCATGGTCGGCAGTAATGTTGGCTGGAAAATCGCGCCTTATCTGCCTGTTCCTGTGCATTTCTCGGCAATTGGCCAGCAGTTGACGACCGTTGCCGACAATGTGTGGATCATTCCAGGGCTTTCTGTCTCGCGAGATGATAACCATAACGTGATGCGCGGTGAGGAGACCCAGTTGCTGGGCGCTCGTCATCTTGCGCCTGCACCTTTGTATGTGATGCCGGGTACCCACTGCAAATGGGTGCTGGCAGATAACCAACAAGTCTTTGATTTCCGGACCGTGATGACGGGCGAGCTGCACCATTTGTTGCTGCGCCACTCACTGGTGGGCGCGTGTCTGCCAGAGCAGGAAACTTCACCTGCTGCGTTTGCCACCGGTCTGGAAAAAGGGCTCTCTGAGCCTGCTCTGTTGCCGCAGTTATTTGAGATTCGCGCCTCCCATGTGTTGGGGAGCTTACCGCGCGAACACGTCAGTGAGTTTTTATCCGGCCTGTTGATCGGCGCGGAAGTCGCCAATATGTGCGAGCGCTTCCCCGGTGAACAGGAGATCACTATCGTCGCAGGACAATCCCTCGCCGATCGCTACCAACAGGCTCTTCACGCCGTTGGCCGTCGTTCGACGATTGTTTCCGGCGACACGGCATTCCAGGCAGGTATAAGGAGCATCGCCCATGCAGTGGCAAACTAAACTTCCGCTGATCGCTATTTTACGCGGCATCAAACCCGAAGAGGCGCGTGACCACGTTGCCGCCATTCTGGACGCCGGTTTCGACGCGGTCGAAATTCCACTCAATTCCCCACAATGGGAAATCAGCATTGCGGCGATGGTTCGTGAATTTGGTGACAAAGCCCTGATCGGCGCAGGCACTGTGCTGAAAACTGAGCAAGTGGACGCTCTCGCCGCGATGGGCAGCAAACTGGTTGTCACACCGAACACTAACCCGGACGTTATTCGTCGCGCGGTTTCTCACGGTATGACCGTGTGCGCTGGCTGTGCCACCGCAACAGAAGCCTTTGCCGCGCTGGAAGCTGGCGCGCAAACGTTGAAAATCTTCCCATCTTCCGCCTTTGGCCCTGATTACATCAAAGCGCTGAAAGCTGTGTTGCCAAAAGACGTACCGGTCTTTGCGGTGGGTGGCGTTACGCCAGAAAACCTCGATGTGTGGCTGAACGCAGGCTGTTCAGGCGCGGGTCTGGGGAGCGATTTGTACCGTGCTGGCCAGAGCGTTGAACGTACTGCTGAACAGGCGACTGCGTTTGTGAAAGCGTATCAGGAGGCCGTGAAATGAAAATCACCAACATCACGACTTACCGTCTTCCGCCGCGCTGGATGTTCCTGAAAATCGAAACCGATGAAGGTATTGTCGGCTGGGGCGAACCGGTCATTGAGGGTAAAGCGCGTACGGTTGAAGCAGCCGTGCATGAGCTGAGTGAATACCTGATTGGTCAGGACCCGGCGCGTATCAACGACTTGTGGCAGGTGATGTATCGCGGTGGTTTCTATCGCGGCGGCCCAATCCTGATGAGTGCTATCGCCGGTATTGACCAGGCGCTGTGGGATATCAAAGGCAAAGTCCTTGGCGCGCCGGTGTGGCAGCTGATGGGCGGCCTGGTTCGCGACAAAATTAAAGCCTACAGCTGGGTCGGCGGCGATCGTCCTGCGGACGTGATCAGCGGCATTAAAACGCTGCGCGGCATCGGCTTCGACACCTTCAAACTGAACGGCTGCGAAGAGATGGGCATTATTGACAGCTCGCGCAGTGTCGACGTTGCGGTCAACACCGTGGCGCAAATCCGTGAAGCCTTCGGTAACGATATCGAATTTGGTCTCGACTTCCATGGTCGCGTCAGCGCGCCAATGGCGAAAGTGCTGATCAAAGAGCTCGAACCGTATCGTCCACTGTTTATCGAAGAACCGGTTCTGGCTGAGCAGGCGGAATACTATCCGAAGCTGGCTGAGCAGACCCATATTCCGATTGCTGCCGGTGAGCGCATGTTCTCTCGCTTTGAGTTCAAGCGTGTGCTGGAAGCGGGCGGTCTGGCCATTCTTCAGCCGGATCTCTCCCACGCGGGCGGTATCACCGAATGCTACAAAATTGCGGCAATGGCTGAAGCGTACGACGTGTCTCTGGCACCGCACTGCCCACTGGGGCCGATTGCGCTGGCAGCCTGTTTGCACCTCGACTTTGTTTCCCGTAATGCCGTTCTGCAAGAGCAGAGCATGGGCATTCACTACAACAAAGGCGCGGAACTGCTTGATTTTGTGAAGAACAAAGAAGACTTCAACATGGAAGGCGGTTACTTCAAACCGCTGATGAAGCCGGGTCTTGGCGTGGAGATTGACGAAGAAAAAGTCATCGAAATGAGCAAGCAAGCCCCGGACTGGCGCAATCCGCTGTGGCGTTATCCTGATGGCAGCGTAGCAGAGTGGTAATTCCCACCCTGTAGGCCCGGTAAGCGTAGCGCCACCGGGCAATCATTTTAAATATTTCAAACACACCCTCTGTATAATTACAGGGCATGGTGCCTGGCTGCGCTATGCCCAAAATCTGGAGACAGATTAATGGATATTTCTGTGACTACTGCAAAAACTGGACGTCGTCGTTACCTGACGCTGCTGATGATCTTTATTACCGTGGTTATCTGTTATGTTGACCGCGCAAACCTTGCCGTCGCTTCCGCGCATATTCAGGAAGAGTTCGGCATTTCCAAAACTGAAATGGGGTATATCTTCTCGGCGTTTGCCTGGATGTACACCATCTGCCAGATCCCGGGCGGCCGCGTTCTGGACCGTTTAGGCTCCCGCACCACTTACTGCATCGCCATTTTCGGCTGGTCAGTTGCGACCCTGTTCCAGGGTTTTGCGACCGGTCTGCTGTCGCTGATTGGCCTGCGTGCAATCACCGGTATTTTCGAAGCACCGGCGTTCCCGACCAACAACCGCATGGTCACCAGCTGGTTCCCTGAGCATGAGCGTGCTTCTGCAGTTGGTTTCTACACTTCTGGTCAGTTTGTGGGTCTGGCGTTCCTGACGCCAATGCTTATCTGGATCCAGGAGATGCTGAGCTGGCACTGGGTGTTCATCATCACCGGCGGCATCGGTATTATCTGGTCTCTGGTGTGGTTCAAGGTGTATCAGTCACCGCGTAAAACCAAGGGCATCACCAAAGCGGAACTGGACTACATCGAGCAAGGCGGCGGTCTGGTTGATGGCGACGCGCAGATTGAAAATAAAGTGCGTACTCCACTGACCAAAGCGGACTGGAAACTGGTGTTCCATCGCAAACTGGTGGGCGTGTATCTGGGGCAGTTCGCGATTGCGTCTACCTTGTGGTTCTTCCTGACCTGGTTCCCCAACTATCTGACTCAGGAAAAAGGCATCACCGCGTTGAAAGCGGGCTTCATGACCACCGTGCCCTTCCTGGCAGCCTTCGTGGGCGTGATTCTGTCCGGCTGGATTGCAGACTTCCTGGTACGCAAAGGCTTCTCGATTGGTTTCTCCCGTAAGCTGCCCATTATCTTCGGTCTGCTGATTTCCACCTGCATCATGGGCGCAAACTACACCAACGACCCAATGTGGATCACGGTGCTGATGGCGGTGGCATTCTTCGGTAACGGTTTTGCCTCCATCACCTGGTCACTGGTTTCTTCACTGGCACCGATGCGTCTGATTGGCCTGACTGGCGGTGTGTTTAACTTCGCTGGCGGTCTGGGTGGTATCACCGTTCCCCTGGTTATCGGTTACCTGGCGCAGGCACATGGCTTTGCTCCTGCACTGACCTATATCTCAGCGATCACCCTGATTGGCGCACTCTCCTACATCCTGCTGGTAGGTGAAGTGAAACGTGTAGGCTAATTTCCTGCCTTACGCTACCCTGATGCGATAACTGCGCATCAGGGTACCTCCATGAAACAAATCACTTTTGCCTCCCGCCATCACCAACTGACCAATACCCAAACCTGGACACCTGACAGCCAATGGCTGGTGTTTGACGTTCGCCCATCCGGTGCCTCGTTCACCGGGGAAACCATCGAGCGCGTGAATGTTCAAACTGGCGAAACTGAAGTGATTTATCACGCAACTGACGGCGCTCACGTGGGCGTTGTCACGGTGCATCCTGATGAAGAACGCTATGTCTTTATTCATGGGCCGGAACATCCAGACTCAAGCTGGCACTATGATTTCCATCACCGCCGTGGTGTCGTGACCTGCGCCGGGGAAACCCACAATCTGGATGCCATGGATATCACACCGCCATTCACACCAGGTGCATTGCGTGGTGGCAGCCACGTTCACGTTTATAGTCCAAATGGTGAAGCGGTCAGCTTCACCTACAACGACCATGTGCTGCATGAATACGACCCCACACTGGATTTACGAAATGTCGGCGTAGCGGTGCCGTATGGCCCGGTGACGCCTGCGGGGCAACATCCACGTGAATATGCAGGGAGTCACTGGAGTGTGTTAGTCAGCCAGACAACCGCTTCGCCACTGCCGGGGAGTGATGAGATATCTCGTGCCTATGAAGAAGGTTGGGTCGGCAATACCCATCTGGCTTTTATCGGCGATACCCTGTCGAAAAGCGGCGAGAAAGTGCCTGAGTTGTTTATTGTTGCCCTGCCAGAAGATGAAACAGGCTGGAAGCAGGCTGGGGAGGCGCCACTGTGTGGAACAGAAAGCACTATGCCAGCACCGCCAGCGGGCGTGGTTCAACGTCGTCTGACGTTCACCCATGACAACGCCTTTCCAGGGCTGGTGAACGTGCCGCGACATTGGGTACGTTGCAACCCACAGGGCGACAGCATTGCGTTTCTGATGCGGGATGAGGCAGGAGTGGTACAACTTTGGCTCATTTCACCCGACGGAAGCGGGATGAGGCAGTTAACGTCATGCAGCGGTATTCAGTCAGCGTTTGACTGGCATCCTTCTGGCAACTCGCTGGGATTTGTGCTGGAAAATCGCATTGCAGTCTGTGATGTCCAAAGCGGAGAGAGTCGCTTTTTGACGGCCGATCATGAAAACCCGCCTTCTGGGGATGCCGTGGTGTTTTCACCGGATGGGCGATGGATTGCCTGGATGCAGGAAACCCACGGCTATCGTCAGCTATGGGTCACAGAGTCTGCTTGATGAATTAGTGAGACGGCATGGCGGCCGGTGGGATAACGGAATTCATGGCCTGATTGTCTTTCTCGCTTTTTTCGACGCGAGATCTCACTGAGTTATCTTTGCGGAATAAATCCCACGGCAGCAGTAACGTGTCCGCCACGGCGGTGAACGGCATATCGAGAGCGACCAGCGTTTTGGTGCCCCAGTTGGTGTCGTCATCGCCCATCATCTCAGCGCTGGCACGGGTGCCAGGATAAGTCCCCTCTTTGCCGCCGGTATGCGACATCACGCTGGAGCACCCCACCAGCAACATCATCCCTGAACAAAAAACAGGTATCAAAAGCGTATTTTTCATCATGCGTTATCATCATTGTCGGCACACGGAGTGCCTCTCTTGTCGGGTTATAACGGCCCGCTGAAAAAATGAATAGTCCGGAAACAGCGCTCTGTGGCGCTTGTCGCACTTTCACATCCTGTGTCGTACTCCAGTCTATGCCCTGTGCTGAAAAGTGCAAAAAAAGTAAGACTCCTGCCCTTGATAAACGTTCCACTGAACCCACTTAAAGAGTGTGGCCCGATAACGAACACGCCTGATGGGTGTTCGGGGTGATAACGACCTGTCCATTGTGGAAGGTCAGTAAATTCTCGCTGATTTCAGGAGCTTTTCAGTATGCGTAACTTCGATCTTTCCCCGCTGTACCGTTCTGCCATTGGTTTTGACCGTCTGTTCAACCTGCTCGAAAATAACCAGAGCCAAAGCAACGGCGGCTACCCTCCGTATAACGTTGAGCTGGTGGACGAAAATAACTACCGCATCGCTATCGCGGTAGCAGGGTTTGCCGAGAGCGAGCTGGAAATCACAGCCCAGGACAATCTGCTGGTGGTCAAAGGGTCTCACCCTACCGAACAGAAAGAGCGCACTTACCTCTATCAGGGCATCGCCGAACGTAACTTCGAGCGTAAATTCCAGTTAGCCGAAAATATTCAGATTAAAGGCGCAAACCTGGTGAACGGCCTGCTCTACATCGACCTGGAACGCTTCATTCCGGAAGCGAACAAACCGCGTCGTATCGAAATTAACTAATTCTTCGCAGGCGGTTTGCGCCGCCTGAATTCAACCGCCCAGGCTTGCCGACAGGGAGCCGTTGTGAGTGAAAACTCGCAGGGCCAAACTCGCTTCTTAGAAGGAGAAATACCATGCGTAATTACGATTTAACCCCGATGCTGCGTCAGTGGATTGGCTTCGACAAACTGGCCAACGCGATGCTCAATACCGGTGAAACCCAAGGGTTCCCGCCTTATAACATCGAAAAGAGCGACGATAATCACTATCGCATCACGCTGGCGCTGGCAGGCTTCCGCCAGGAAGATTTGGACGTGCAGCTCGAAGGGACACGCTTGAGCGTGAAAGGCACGCCGGTGAAGCCGGAAACCGAAACGAAATGGCTGCATCAGGGCCTGGTCACTCAACCCTTTACCCTGAGCTTTACCCTCGCCGAGCATATGGAAGTGACGGGCGCAACGTTCACCAACGGGTTGCTGCATATCGACCTGACCCGTAACGAGCCAGAAGCCATCGCCCCACAACGTATCGCCATCAGCGAACGCCCGGCATTAAACAGCTAACGTAGTCGATTTATACCCTCCAGATCCCAGGCCCCGTTTTGACGGGGCCTTTTTTTGTCCGTATTCGGTCACAAACTCGCCTTGTTGCAGTATCCGCTTTTGTTTAAACCATTCCTTCCTCAGGTTTTATTTGAACGTGGAGTGAACAGAATGAACGATTACCAGCCATTTGAAGCACTAAAAAGTACCCATCCTCATGGGATGGAGTTCTGGTCAGCACGAGATTTAGCGCCTCTGCTTGAATACAAAGACTGGAGAAATTTCGAAAAGGTCATTTCCAAAGCCATCACAGCCTGTGAAATCAGTAGTCAGAGCGTTAAAAACCATTTCGTTGAAGCCAACAAAATGGTCGGTATTGGATCGGGTTCGCAGCGTGTGCTGGAGGATTTTCATCTCTCCCGCTACGCCTGCTATCTCGTCGTTCAGAACGGAGACCCCTCTAAGCCGGTGATTGCTGCCGGGCAAAACCCTAACTGTGCGTTACCGCGCATACATCTGTCAGCGCCTCTGCAAGAATCCACTTAATCAGTAATGTTATTCACAGGGAAAACGGTATGAGTGAGATAGCATTAACCGTCAGCGTACTGGCGCTGGTGGCGGTGGTTGGGTTGTGGATAGGCAACATCAAAATCCGCGGTGTGGGGTTTGGCATCGGAGGCGTGCTGTTTGGCGGCATTCTCGTGGGCCATTTTGTTGAGCAGGCAGGCGTTGTACTCAGTAGCCCGATGCTGCATTTTATTCAGGAATTTGGCCTGATCCTGTTCGTTTACACCATTGGTATTCAGGTGGGTCCGGGCTTTTTTGCTTCACTTCGCGTCTCAGGTTTGCGGCTCAACCTTTTCGCCATTCTGATCGTACTGCTTGGCGGCGTAGTGACAGCGCTGCTGCACAAGGTTTTCGCCATCCCGTTACCGGTGATGCTGGGTATTTTCTCGGGCGCGGTGACCAACACTCCGGCGCTGGGGGCCGGACAGCAAATTTTGCGCGATCTCGGCGTGCCAATGGACATTGTTGATCAAATGGGTATGAGCTACGCGATGGCCTATCCGTTCGGCATTTGCGGCATTCTGTTGACCATGTGGCTGGTTCGGCTGTTTTTCCGCGTGCAGGTTGAAAAAGAGGCGCAGCAGTTTGATGCGCAAACAGGCAGCGGACATTCTCTGCTTTGCACCATCAATATTCGTATCGAAAACCCCAATCTGCATAACCTGGCGATTCAGGATGTGCCCATCCTCAACAGCGATAAAATCATCTGCTCGCGCCTTAAACGTGACGACATGCTAATGGTGCCCTCGCCAGGAACGCTCATTCAGGCCGGTGATTTGCTGCATCTGGTTGGTCTGCCGGAAGATTTACACAACGCTCAACTGGTGATGGGCAAAGAGGTAGAAACCTCACTCTCGACGCGCGGGACCGATCTGCGTGTTGAGCGAGTGGTCGTCACCAACGAAAAAGTGCTCGGCAAGAAAATCCGCGATTTGCACTTCAAACAGCGTTATGACGTGGTTATCTCGCGCCTCAATCGTGCCGGGGTTGAACTGGTCGCCAGCAGCAATGCCAGCCTGCAATTTGGCGACATCCTCAATCTGGTGGGGCGACAAACTTCTATTGATGCGGTGGCGGCAGAAGTCGGCAACGCGCAGCAGAAATTACAGCAGGTGCAGATGCTGCCGGTGTTTATCGGTATCGGGCTTGGTGTGCTGCTGGGATCGGTACCGCTGTTTATTCCTGGTTTTCCTGTCGCGCTGAAGCTGGGGCTGGCGGGCGGCCCGCTGATTATGGCGTTGATCCTTGGGCGAATCGGCAGCATCGGTAAGCTTTACTGGTTTATGCCGCCAAGTGCGAACCTGGCGCTGCGTGAACTGGGAATTGTGCTGTTTCTGGCGGTAGTCGGGCTGAAGTCCGGTGGCGATTTTGTCAGTACGTTAACTGAGGGCGACGGGCTAAGTTGGGTCGGCTATGGGATCTTTATCACCGCCATTCCATTGCTGACGGTCGGCATCCTCGCGAGGCTGTTCGCAAAAATGAACTATCTGACCCTGTGCGGCATGCTGGCCGGGTCGATGACCGATCCACCTGCACTGGCCTTCGCCAATAATCTGCACGCCACCAGTGGCGCAGCAGCGCTCTCTTACGCCACGGTTTATCCGCTGGTGATGTTCCTGCGTATCATCACGCCACAGCTTCTTGTGGTTCTATTCTGGGGAATGGGTTAGCGCTGTATCCGGGTGGATGCGCCTTAAATGGTAATCCACCTGGTACTCTCTGGCATTTCTGAACATCACCGAATAATTGAGAAACTCCCCGCTGTCGCTGTACGAAAGTGAGGTGATACGCAGCAACGGGGTGTGTTCTGCCACGTTCATCGACACCGCAAGCTGCTTATCCGCCAGCACCGGTGCCAGGCTTTCGTAGTTGCCACTGATGGTTATCCCGCACTCTTTTTCGATGTAATCGAACTTCGATCCCTCCAGATGCGACAGTGACAACGTGCGAAACAGCTTCACCGGCATATAGCTGTCTTCCAGCATCAAAGGCTTGCCCTCGACGTAGCGAATGCGGCGCGAGAAGTAGATTTGCGTATCCACCGGAATACGTAACTGACTGGCAATAGCGGGCGGCGCGGCCATGACCTCAAACGTCAGAACTTTGCTGACCACGGACTTTCCTTGCTCCCGCAGGACTTCCACCAACCCAGTGAGGTTTGTGGTTTCGTGATGCACATCTTTGCGCGCCACATAAGTGCCGCTGCCGTGCCTGCGCTCCACAAGCCCCCATGTCACCAGCAAATCTGTTGCCTTGCGGATGGTCATTCTGGCGACACCAAACTCCAGCGCCAGCGCCTTTTCCCCGGGCAGAGGGCTGCCCACATTGAAGTCTGACGAATTGAGCCGAAGCCTGAGCTTGTCGGCAATGGATTTGTAGATCACTCGTGGACCTCTTGTGGCCTGTTAACGGGATGTTGGGGGCGGATGATGTCTAATTCTTCGCCAAAAAGTAGACCTCATGGCGAAGATTTAAACCATGAACGCGGTCACGAATCGCAACGGCGCGTCCTGTTGGCTATCTCATAACTTCATATGCTCATCCCAGGCCAGCACACAAACCAATAAGGCCTCTCCCCTACAGGTTTCGATGAGGATGTGAAAATGCTCAGTCAGATACAACGTTTTGGTGGTGCCATGTTCACCCCGGTGCTGCTGTTCCCCTTTGCTGGCATGATTGTTGGGATTGCCATCATGTTGCAAAACCCGATGTTTATGGGGGAAGGACTCACCCGCCCGGATAGTCATTTTTTCCAGATAGTGAAAATTATAGAAGAGGGCGGCTGGGCGGTTTTCCGCAACATGCCGCTGATTTTTGCCGTCGGATTGCCGCTAGGACTGGCGAAACACGCGCACGGTCGGGCATGCCTGGCGGTGTTGATAAGCTTCCTCACCTGGAACTATTTCATTAATGCGATGGGCACCGTATGGGGTGATTTTTTCAACGTGAACTTCGCCAACGAGCCTGTAGCAGGCAGCGGGCTGGCGATGGTGGCGGGGATCAAAACGCTCGATACCAGCATCATTGGCGCTATTTTTATCTCCGGAATTGTCACTGCCATCCATAACCGCTTCTACGATAAACAGCTTCCAGTGTTCCTGGGCATCTTCCAGGGCACCTCATTCGTGGTCATCGTGGCCTTCTTCCTGATGTTGCCTTGTGCCTGGCTGACCCTGCTGTGCTGGCCGAAGGTGCAGGTGTCCATCCAGTCGCTGCAAACTTTCCTGAGCGGGGCGGGTGCGCTGGGCGTCTGGATATATACCTTCCTCGAACGCATTCTGATCCCCACTGGCCTGCACCACTTCGTTTACGGGCCTTTCGTGTTTGGCCCGGCAGTGGTGGAAGGCGGGTTGCAGCCTTACTGGGTTCAGCACTTGAACGAATTCAGCAACAGCACGCTGCCGCTGAAGGAGTTGTTCCCGGCAGGCGGTTTCTCGATGCACGGTAACTCCAAAGTATTTGGCGCACCGGGCGTGGCGCTGGCGATTTACTTCACGGCCGCCCCGCAAAACCGCACCAAAGTGGCGGGACTGCTGATACCTGCCACGCTGACGGCGATTCTGGTCGGCATCACCGAACCGCTGGAATTCACCTTTCTGTTTATCGCCCCGTTCCTGTTTGTGATTCACTCTCTGCTCGCGGCCACCATGACGGCGGTGATGTATATGGCGGGTGTTGTCGGCATGTTTGGCGGGGGGATGCTCAATGAGTTTCTGCCACTCAACTGGATACCCATGTTCCATAACCACGCCACGGAGATGTTCATCCAGATTGGGATTGGCCTGACGTTCACTGCCATTTGGTTTGTCGTCTTCCGTGCCCTGATCCTGAAGTTCAACCTGAAAACACCGGGCCGTGAAGAGAGCGAAATCAAGCTCTACAGCAAAGCCGACTATCAGGCTTCACGCGGCAAAACCACGGCAAGCCAGCCGACGTCAATTTCCGGTCTGGCTGCTGGCTTCCTGCAGGCGCTGGGTGGCGCGGAGAACATTGAGAGCGTCAACAACTGCGCGACCCGGCTGCGCATCACTCTCGTCGATATCGCCCGCACCCAAAGCGACGACATCTTTAAAGCGCTTGGCGCCCATGGCGTCGTGCGTCGCGGCAACGCCATTCAGGTGATTGTCGGCCTGCACGTGCCTCAGGTACGCGACCAGATGGAAAGTCTGATGAAAACCCCATTACCGAACGAACCCACCACCATGACGGAGGCAGTATCATGAAAAAATTCTCAGTAGTTATCGCCGGCGGCGGCAGCACCTTTACCCCAGGCATCGTGCTGATGCTGCTGCAAAACCAGGATCGCTTTCCGCTGCGTGCGCTGAAATTCTATGACAACGATGGCGCGCGTCAGGAAGTGATTGCCGAGGCCTGCAAAATTCTGCTCAAAGAGCAGGCCCCTGAGATTGAATTCAGCTACACCACGGACCCGAAAGCGGCCTTCACCGATGTGGATTTTGTGATGGCGCATATCCGCGTGGGTAAATACCCGATGCGTGAAAAGGATGAGAAAATCCCGCTGCGCCACGGCGTGCTCGGCCAGGAAACCTGCGGCCCGGGCGGGATGGCTTACGGTATGCGCTCCATTGGCGGCGTGCTGGAACTGGTGGATTACATGGAGCAGTATTCGCCAAACGCGTGGATGCTGAACTACTCCAACCCGGCAGCGATTGTTGCCGAAGCCACGCGGCGCCTGCGTCCAAAGGCGAAAATCCTCAACATTTGCGATATGCCGATCGGCATCGAAGGACGGATGGCGCAGATAGTCGGCCTGAAAGACAGAAAGCAGATACGCGTGCGCTATTATGGCCTGAACCACTTTGGCTGGTGGACATCGATTGAAGATCTGAACGGTAACGATCTGATGCCGAAACTACGCCAACACGTTGCGAAACATGGCTATGTTCCTCCATCAAACGACCCGCATACGGAAGCGAGCTGGAACGACACGTTCGCGAAAGCGAAGGACGTGCAGGCGCTGGATCCGGATACTATGCCGAATACCTATCTGAAGTATTACCTGTTCCCGGATTACGTCGTCGAGCACTCCAACCCGGACAGAACACGCGCCAATGAAGTTATGGATCACCGTGAGAAACAGGTCTTTAGCGCCTGCCGGGCAATTATCGAGGCGGGGAATTCCTCAGCCGGAGAACTGGAAATCGACGAGCATGCGTCGTACATCGTGGATCTGGCGGCTGCCATCGCCTTCAACACTCAGGAGCGCATGCTGCTGATCGTGCCGAACAACGGGGCGATTCATAACTTTGATGCGGATGCGATGGTTGAAATTCCGTGTCTGGTTGGTCAAAACGGGCCCGAGCCGCTGACGGTCGGTGATATCCCTCATTTTCAGAAAGGCTTAATGAGCCAGCAGGTTGCGGTGGAAAAACTGGTGGTGGATGCCTGGGAACAGCGTTCGTATCAGAAACTCTGGCAGGCGATGACCCTGTCGAAAACCGTGCCAAGCGCCAAAGTGGCGAAAGCCATCCTGGATGATTTGATTGTGGCCAATAAAGACTACTGGCCAGAACTGCACTGATCATGTTGTCCGGCTTGCGCCTTCAGAATGGCTGAGGGCGCAAGATTAAACTTACGTTTAAACGCTTTACTGAAGTGAAACGAGTCAAAAAAATTCAGCATTTCTGCGACGTTACCGACCGTTTGCCCTTCCTGTTTTAAAAGGGAATGCGCCAGTTCTAACCGGGCATCAAGGTAGTATTCTTTCGGTGTTTTCCCGGTATAGCGTAAAAAAAGGCGGCGCAGATACTGCTCGCTGCACTGCATCTTCAGGGCCATGTCTTTAACGCTCCAGTTTTTCTGTAAATCGCTATGCAAAAATGACAGTAATTTCTCAATCTGAATAAGCCACGTCTCTTTTTTGCCATTTTCTGAAATAAGACAAATCCACTGGTATATCATTTTGGCCAAGAACGCGACCGCCAGATTGTTTTTAAGCGGGTCTTTGTGACTAATCAATAATGCCACTTCGGCTAATTCCTGATTAAATATTTCGCCGTTATAAATTATACCCGTTTGTAATAGCGGAATTTCCATCACGTTGGTAGGGATAAACTCCATCCAGTACTGTTCCCACAGCAGCCCCGCACAGTGGTAGGCCTGAATATCCATGGGTTTGAGGAAAATAATGGAGTTGCCGTTGAGGGTGATTTCACTGCAGTCCCGCAGCAGCAGCTTGCCGCAGCCTTGTAGGGTGTAGATAGCGACCCACGAATTGGGGATCAATGGCTTTCTCTTATCGCGCGGCCAGATGACCTGATAGCTTTCATCGGCCAGCGTATGCCACAGCGAAATTAATGAAATGCCGCTGGAGATCACATTTTCATCAAGAACCAGCGGAATATTGTAAGTGGTTTCGTTTTTTACATTCGAAATAAAGTTTTTTCCATTCATTTTATTCCACCGACAACCCATTCTCAGCCCAATACATAATGGGGAGTGTAATCCTCGAATAATAAATCGTTAAGGGCTGCAAGATGAACATTCAACAGATTGTGAGCTTTATAGCATTTACCTTACTGGTTGCACTGATTACCTGGTGGCGGGTTCGTAAACAGGATACCGGCTCTGAGCAGGGCTATTTTCTTGCCGGGCGTTCGTTAAAAGCGCCGGTGATCGCCGCCTCGCTAATGCTAACGAATTTGTCGACGGAACAGCTGGTTGGCCTCTCCGGCCAGGCATACCGCAGCGGCATGTCGGTGATGGGCTGGGAGGTGACCTCGGCGGTCACACTCATCTTTCTGGCGCTGATTTTCCTGCCACGTTATCTGCAACGCGGCATCGCCACCATTCCGGATTTCCTCGAAGAGCGCTATGACAAAACGACGCGCATCATCATCGATTTTTGCTTTCTGATTGCCACCGGCATTTGCTTCCTGCCGATCGTCCTCTATTCCGGCGCGCTGGCGTTAAACAGCCTGTTCCATGTGGGCGACGCGTTGGGCATTTCTCAGGGCGCGGCGATTTGGCTGCTGGTTATCCTGTTAGGCATGGCAGGCATTCTTTACGCGGTAGTTGGCGGAATGCGAGCGATGGCGATAGCCGATTCGATTAACGGTATCGGGCTGGTGATTGGCGGCCTGATGGTGCCGGTGTTTGGGCTGATAGTGATGGGCGACGGCAGCTTTTTGCAGGGGATCGAGCAGCTCACGACGGTCCATGCCGAAAAGCTTAACTCCATTGGTGGCAGCCACGATCCGCTGCCGATTGGGGCGGCGTTCACCGGACTGATTCTGGTGAACACCTTTTACTGGTGTACCAATCAGGGCATCGTCCAGCGCACGCTGGCTTCGAAGAGCCTGGCGGAAGGCCAGAAAGGTGCGCTGCTGACGGCGGTGCTGAAAATGCTCGACCCGCTGATTCTGGTGCTGCCGGGGCTGATCGCGTTTCATCTATTTCAGGACTTACCGAGCGCGGATATGGCCTATCCGGCCCTGGTCAGCAAAGTGCTGCCGCTGCCGCTGGTGGGCTTTTTTGGCGCCGTGCTGTTTGGCGCGGTGATCAGCACCTTCAACGGCTTTCTCAACAGCGCCAGCACGCTGTTCAGCATGGGGATTTATCGTCGCATCCTTAATCAGAACGCGCAGCCTGAGCAGTTGGTCCGGGTCGGGCGTCGGTTTGGCCTGCTGATCGCGGTGGTTTCCCTGCTGGTCGCCCCGTGGATTGCGAATGCGCCCCAGGGCCTCTACAGCTGGATGAAGCAACTGAACGGTATCTACAACGTGCCGCTGGTGACCATCATCATCATGGGCTTCTTTTTCCCGCGCATTCCGGCGCTGGCCGCGAAGGTGGCGATGTTCCTCGGGATTTGCAGCTACATCACCATCAACTATCTGGTGAAGTTTGATTTCCATTTTCTCTACGTATTGGCCTGCACCTTCTGCATCAACGTGGTCGTCATGCTGATGATTGGTTTCGTCAAACCGCGGCCAACGCCGTTTAAATTCCACGACGCCTTCGCGGTGGATATGCAGCCGTGGAAGAACGCCAAAATCGCCTCCGTCGGCATTCTGTTCGCCATGATTGGCGTCTATTCCGGGCTGGCGCAGTTCGGCGGCTACCCGGTGAAATGGCTGACGTACCTGAGCTATGGCATCACCGCGGCAGTGGTGCTGTATCTCTTCCGCTCCCACTGGCAGGCGCGGCGCGCTGAGCCTGACGTTTTTGTTGCAGACATTAAGGAAAAACCATGAGCCGTCCGAATTTCCTGTTCATCATGACCGACACGCAGGCGACGAATATGGTCGGGTGCTACAGCGGGCAGCCGCTGAATACCCACCATATCGACCAGCTGGCTGAAGAAGGGATCCGTTTTAACTCGGCCTACACTTGCTCACCGGTTTGTACGCCCGCCCGTGCGGGGCTGTTCACCGGGATTTATGCCAACCAGTCAGGGCCGTGGACCAACAACGTCGCGCCGGGGAAAAACATCTCCACCATGGGGCGCTATTTCCAGGATGCGGGCTATCACACCTGCTACATCGGCAAATGGCACCTCGACGGGCATGACTATTTCGGTACCGGCGTTTGCCCGCCAGAGTGGGATGAAGAATTTTGGTATGACGGTGCGAACTATCTGTCGGAGCTCACCGACGAGCAAATCAGCCTGTGGCGCAACGGCCTGAACAGCGTTGAGGATCTGCAGGAGCATCAGATAGATGAGACCTTCACCTGGGCGCACCGCATCAGTAACCGGGCGATAGATTTTCTCGGCAAGCCCGCGCGGAAAGACGACCCGTTCCTGATGGTGGTCTCCTACGACGAGCCGCATCACCCGTTCACCTGCCCAGTGGAATATCTCGAGAAATACGAGGATTTTTACTACGAGCTCGGCGAAAAAGGGCGAGACACGCTGGAAGGCAAACCTGAACATCACCGCCTGTGGGCGCAGGCGATGCCGTCCCCGGTGGGAGAGGACGCGCGCTATCATCATCCGATGTACTTTGCCTGTAATGATTTTGTCGACGATCAGATTGGTCGGGTGGTTAACGCCCTGACGCCGGAACAGCGTGCCAACACCTGGGTGATTTATACCTCCGATCATGGCGAGATGATGGGCGCGCACAGGCTTATCAGCAAGGGCGCGGCGATGTATGACGACATCACGCGCATCCCATTGATTATGCGCCCACCACAAGGCAAACCGGCGCAGGTGGACACCCCGGTCAGCCATATCGATTTGCTGCCAACCATGATGGCGCTGGCGGGCATTCATCAGCCCGACATTTTGCCAGGGGAAAATATCCTGCAAGCGCAGGCCACGCGCGGCGTGATGGTGGAATTTAACCGCTATGAAATTGAGCACGACAGCTTCGGCGGTTTCATTCCGGTGCGCTGCTGGGTGACGGACCGCTGGAAGCTAGTGCTGAATTTGTTCACCAGCGATGAGCTGTATGACAGGCACAACGACCCGGACGAGCTGCAAAACCTGATTGATGATGCTGACTTCGCGAAGGTGCGAGACGAACTGCACGACAGCCTGCTGGATTACATGGATAAAATCCGCGATCCGTTCAGAACCTATCAATGGAGCCTGCGCCCGTGGCGAGTGCAGGCGCAGCCCCGCTGGATGGGTGCCTTCCGCCCACGCCCGGAAGATGGTTACTCTCCGGTGGTGCGAGACTACGATACCGGCCTGCCAACCCAGGGTGTTAAGGTGGAAGAGAAAAAGCAGAAGTTTTGAGAATTGTTACCCCTCACCCTAACCCTCTCCCCAAAGGGGAGAGGGGACTGAAATGAGGCGCTCTTGATTTTCTCCCTCTCCCCTTTGGGGAGAGGGCCGGGGTGAGGGGAAAAAACACCATAAGGAGCAACAATGAAATTATCCCGCCTCGGTGAAGCGCCGGACTACCGCTTCTCGCTGGCCAATGAGCGCACGTTCCTCGCCTGGATCCGCACCGCGCTGGGATTCCTGGCTGCGGGCGTCGGGCTTGACCAACTGGCACCTGATTTCGCCACGCCGCTTATTCGCGAACTGCTTGCGCTCTTGCTGTGTCTGTTTGCCGGAGGGCTGGCGATTTACGGCTACCTGCGCTGGTTGAATAACGAAAAGGCCATGCGCCTGAAGCAGGATTTACCCTACACTCGCGGATTACTAATTATCAGCGTGGCGCTGCTGGTGGTCGCCGCCGTGGTGATGCTGCTGGTGTTTTATGGCGGCTAAGCGCAAAGCACGTCGCGAAAACGATCCTGGGCTACAGCCGGAGCGTACATCGCTGGCCTGGTTTCGTACTTTGCTTGGCTACGGTGCGTTGATGGCGCTGGCCCTGAAGCATAACTGGCATCGGGCAGGCACACCGTTCTGGCTGTCTGTTGCCGTGCTGATGGTGGTGGGATTTATTCTCTGGACGTACACCCGCAGACGGAATCTGATGGATGTCTCCTTCCCAGATTTCTCTCAAAATCAGGCGGTGCGTGACAAATTTATGATCGCCCTCGCGGTGCTGGCCCTGGCTTTACTGTTTGCTATAACCCACTTACAGCAACTCGTAACGATAATTTAAGGGATTGAAATGACAGGATGTCACGTCATGGCCAAACCGGGCAGCTCACGATGTAACCTCAACTGCCGCTACTGCTTTTATCTCGATAAACCTCAACAGCCTGTGATGAGCGATGACACGCTCACCGCCTTCATTTGCCAGCACATTGAAGCCCAGCCCGGGGACGAGGTGCAGTTTGCCTGGCAGGGTGGCGAACCGACGCTTTGCGGGCTGGATTTCTTCCGTCGGGTGGTCGCGCTTCAACAGCAGCATGCGCAAGGGAAGCGTATCTACAACTCGTTCCAGACTAACGGGATTTTGATAACCGACGAATGGTGTCGCTTTTTTAAGGAACACGGCTGGCTGGTGGGCATATCCCTCGATGGGCCGCCAGAGCTGCATGACGTGCACCGGGTTAGTCGTAGTGGGAATCCAACTCAGCACAAGGTATTGCAGGCCATCACAGCGCTTAAGGCGCATGGCGTGGAGTTCAACCTGCTGGTCGTTGTGAGCAGTCACAATAGCCAGCATCCGCAGGCTTTGTATCGCTATTTGCGAGGGCTGGGCACCCCTTATTTGCAGTTTATCCCGCTGCTGGAGATGAACGATCATCAGCCTGATGAGTACTCTGTTCCGGCAAAATCGTGGGGCGATTTTTTATGTGCGGTTTTTGATATTTGGGTGCGGGAAGATATGGGCCGGGTGTTCGTGCAGTTGTTTGACTCCACACTGGGTGTCTGGAACGGTTTTTCTTCGCAAATGTGTTCGCTCGGTAAAACCTGCGGACATGCTTTTGCTCTTGAAAGCAACGGCGATCTGTATCAATGCGATCACTATGTCTATCCGTCTTTCCGCCTTGGCAACCTGCATAAGACCACGCTAAGCAAATTGAGTGATAGCGAAGAAGCTCGCTCTTTTGGCCAATTCAAAAAGTCATCGCTGTCGGAAGAGTGTCAGTCGTGTTCTGTCCTGAAATTATGCAATGGCGATTGCCCTAAGCATCGGGATGCCAGCGGCAAAAGCGCCTTGTGTGAAGGGTATCGTACGTTTTTCCTGTACAGCGAACCCTACATGAAAGTGATGCGAGACCTGATTCGCCAGCGCCGCTCACCGATGGAACTGATGATGATGCTGCGCCAGCAAAACCAGGACGGTCAGACAGGTTGCTGATGCTGATTAAAGCGTGAAGCCAGCGGCAGCCAGCACAGTAAAATCAGCAAGCCCATCAGCGTCATCAGCAGGCCCAGACTGCTTTGCCCGTGTTGTGGCAGCATCGCAGAGAGCCATGCCAGCACGCCGGAGCCGATGTTTTGCAGGCCACCAACCAGCGCGCCAGCCGTGCCCGCGAGGAAGGGGAAGGGTTCCATGGCGCCACTGGTCGCAAGCGGAAACAGCATGCCCGCACCAAAGAAGAACAGCGCGGCAGGGACCAGCAGCGTCCAGACGTTCATTACCCCAAGCAGACCTGGGATCCACATCATCAGCCCTGCCAGCAGGCAGCTAATCACCGATTGCCACATCAGGCTGGAAAAACGCTTGTTCTGACGGCCAGCGAACCACGCACCAAAAAAGGCCGCCGGAATAGGCAGAATAAACAGAACGCTAACCACCATACTGCTCAGGCCAAGCCCTGCACCGAGCAACACGCCGGAGCTGGCTTCAAACACAGCAATACCGGCCAGACCGCCAATCAGCATCAGCAGATAGCAATTGAACGCTCCGTTGCCAAACAGCGTTTTGTAGCTGGTTATCAGGCGAGTCGGCGGAGCATTTTGGGGGCGAGTTTCCGGCATCCAGCGTGCCATGCTGAAGGTGACAATAACGCACAAAATCAGCAGGAAGCCATAACAGGCGCGCCAGTTCCACAGCGTATCGAGCATCCCGCCAATCAGTGGTGCCAGCAGCGGGCTCACCAGAATACCCATATTCAACAAGCTGTTGGCATGACGAAGCTGTGTGCCTTCATACAGGTCACGCGGCAGCGTACGGGCCATCACGCCACCCACGCCGGTACCCATGCCCTGAAGCGCACTGGCGAAAATCAGCACAGGCAAGCTGCTGGTGGTGATCGCCAAAAGCGTCGCGACCATAAAAATGCTCATTCCGGCGAGGATGACCGGACGGCGACCAATGCGATCAGACAGTGGTCCGTAGAACAGCTGAGAAACCCCGTAAGTCAGCAGGTAAGCCGCCATCACGCTCTGAACGGCACCTTCGCGCACGTTCAATTCACGCGCCATGTTCGCAATGGCCGGAATATAAATGGTTTGCGCCATCTGCCCGACCGCGACCAGCAGGACGAGCATCAACAACAGACTGACGTTCTTATGCCTTTTCATCTCGATGAATTCGTTGTTATTGGTTTGAATTAAAGAATATGTGACTGGCTAACTCGCCAAATGCGGGAGGAATCTACCACAGTAGCGTGACAGAACAACCATAGGGGAGAGATTGAATCAGAGCATTCAGGCAGATTTAGTAAACGATGATCGGCAACTAATGTTGCCAGCGAGGCGCGTGAAAGAGGGGCGGTTACCCGCCCCTCTTCGGTACGGCTTGAACCTGATTACCGGAAGGTTTTCAGGACGGCATCAAGCAGTTGCAGCAACGCAACCATGAGTTTCAGGACAAGCAAAACCAGTTCCAGTCCACCCATACGTTTCTCCTGTGGTTCAAGGAGAACTGCCGACTGACTTACCTTTCCGCTGCCTGTCATCAGCCGTGTTGTTGACGTAACACAGTGTGCTCTCCTGGGGGTTAAGGCGCTGACGGCACCACCCGTTTCAGCCAGGACTTTTGCGCGCCGGTCAAACATGCGGCCCCCTTATGGCTCACTGCGAACACCCTCAGTATAGATAAATGCTGTATGTATGAACAGTATTTTGTCGACAAAACCCGTGGCGTGTTTCATACTGCACAACAGCATAAACCGGAGTGAAAATTGCGCGATTGGCAGCGATCGCGTATACTTTTGCCGTTGACGTAACAGAGTGTGCTTTGCGGTCACCAGCCGTAAACCACGAATAAAACCTCGCTCCGGCGGGGTTTTTTGTTTTCTGAGGTTTTGCAGGGAAATGTGATCAGTGGCGCAAATTACTGCGAGCGCGGATAAAGCCCTTGCCGCCATCCGGAAGCTGTGCTTGTATAAATCCAGTCAATAACACAACGTCATGGTCCCTAATGAACATCACCCTGAACGCAATCAACCTACTACCAACTGCGCAACCAGCCGCAGTGGTCGTCGTGCGTGTGGTGGTGGTCGTCGGCAATGCGCCGTAGGGTCCGGAACACACGATTCCAAAACCCCGCCGGCGCAAACCGGGCGGGGTTTTTCGTTTAAGCCTCCCCGGAAAGTCGGCCCAGAATAAGAAGGACTGGAGCATGGCTACTTCGGGCACGCAGTCGTCACAAGCAACATCTCAGGCAAAGCGTTTTACGGGCGCACAGCTGATCGTTCATTTGCTGGAGCGTCAGGGCATCACCACGGTTACCGGCATTCCGGGTGGCACCGTCTTACCGCTGTACGACGCGCTGAGCCAAAGCAAACAAATTCGCCATGTGCTGGCTCGCCACGAACAGGGCGCGGGGTTTATCGCTCAGGGCATGGCGCGTACGCAGGGCAAACCGGCCGTTTGCATGGCCTGTAGCGGCCCCGGGGCGACCAACCTGATCACCGCCATCGCAGACGCGCGCCTCGACTCCATTCCCCTGGTGTGCATCACCGGGCAGGTTCCGGCCTCAATGATCGGCACCGACGCGTTTCAGGAAGTGGACACCTACGGCATCTCTATCCCTATCACCAAACACAACTACTTAGTGCGCGATATCAGCGAGCTTCCGCAGGTGATCAGCGATGCGTTTCGCATTGCCCAGTCTGGCCGCCCAGGCCCGGTATGGGTGGATATTCCGAAGGATGTTCAGACCGCAGAAATCGACATCGACGACCTGCCGATGCCTGGCTGCAAAGCGCCAGCCCCCGTGTTTAATCTGAGCGACGTGCGCGAAGCGGCGGCGATGATTAACGCCGCCAAACGCCCAGTGCTTTATCTGGGCGGTGGCGTGATTAACGTGCCGGAACAAATCCGCAAGCTGGCGGAAAAAGCCAACCTGCCGACTACCATGACGCTGATGGCGCTTGGCATGCTGCCCAAAGCACACCCACTGTCGCTGGGTATGTTGGGAATGCACGGCGCGCGCAGCACCAACTTCATCCTGCAAGAATCTGATTTGCTGATTGTTTTAGGCGCACGTTTTGATGACCGGGCGATTGGCAAAACCGAGCAGTTCTGCCCGAATGCTAAAATTATCCACGTGGATATCGACCGCGCAGAGCTGGGCAAAATCAAGCAGCCTCACGTGGCGATGCAGGCTGATGTTGGCGAAGTGCTGGACCAACTGATCCCGCTGATTGAAGCGCAGTCACGTACAGAGTGGCGTCAACTGGTGGCAGATTTGCAGCAGGAATTCCCGTCAGCCATTCCGCAAGCGGGCGATCCGCTGACGCATTACGGCTTGATTAACGCCGTAGCTGCATGCGTTGACGACGAAGCGATTGTGACCACCGACGTTGGTCAGCATCAGATGTGGACGGCGCAGGCCTATCCGTTAAACCGCCCTCGTCAGTGGCTGACCTCTGGCGGCCTCGGCACCATGGGCTTTGGTCTGCCTGCGGCCATTGGCGCGGCGCTGGCCAATCCTCACCGCAAAGTGCTGTGTTTCTCCGGCGACGGTAGCCTGATGATGAACATTCAGGAAATGGCGACGGCGGCAGAAAATCAGCTCGATGTGAAAATCATCCTGATGAACAACGAAGCGCTGGGTCTGGTGCATCAGCAGCAGAGCCTGTTCTATAAACAGGGCGTGTTCGCGGCGACCTACCCGGGAATGATCAACTTCATGCAGATTGCTCAAGGTTTTGGCCTGCAAACCTGCGACCTCAACGCAGCGGAAGATCCGCAAGCGGCGCTGCAGGAGATTATCTCCAGACCGGGCCCGGCGCTGATTCATGTGCGTATCGATCCTGAACAAAAAGTCTGGCCAATGGTGCCACCGGGCGCTGCAAATACTGAAATGGTGGGGGAATAAGCCATGCAAAACGCGATTCATGACAACGTGATTCTGGAACTCACCGTGCGTAACCATCCTGGCGTAATGACCCACGTCTGCGGCCTGTTTGCTCGCCGTGCGTTTAACGTGGAAGGCATTCTCTGTCTGCCGATTCAGAACAGCGATAAAAGCCGGATCTGGCTGCTGGTGAATAACGATCAGCGTCTGGAGCAGATGATCAGCCAAATCGACAAGCTGGAAGACGTCACGCAGGTGGTTCGTCACCAAAGCGACCCGGGCGTGTTTAACAAGCTAGGGCTCTTTTTTGAGTGATCTGCACGCAGAGTAAAAATACATCACAAATTCACGCCACGAAGGGTCGACATGCGTCCGCAGGGCTTTATGATGTGACGGCAATGATTGCCTGAGAGGACGCATGATCTGGTTGATGTTAGCCACGTTAGTGGTGGTGTTTGTGGTGGGATTCAGGGTGCTGACCTCGGATTCACGTCGAGCGATAAAGCGCCTGAGTGAGCGGCTAGGCGTCACGCCGATGCCGGTAGAATCGATGATCGATCAGATGGGCAAAAAGCAGGGCGAAGAGTATCTGCACTATCTGGAGCGTCCTAACGAAGCGCATTTGCAGAATGCTGCGCAGGTGCTGCTGATTTGGCAGGTCGCGGTAGTGGATGCCAGCGAAAGTAATCTGTTGTACTGGCATCGGCAGATGCAAAAAGCCCGGCTTGCCGCGCCCATCACCGATGCCCAAATCCGTCTGGCGCTCAGCTTTTTACGTGAGCTGGAGCCGGATATGCATGATTTCAACAGCTTCCAGCATCGCTATAACCAACTGTTTATGCCGCAGGATGGTGTGACCTGGTTGCACTGAATTGAGTGTCAGTCTCCCCTCTCCCCGGCCCTCTCCCAAAGGGAGAGGGAGAATACCGTCCAGTCCCCTCTCCCCTTGGGAGAGGGTTAGGGAGAGGGGCTCTCTGCGATAGTTGCCAAAACGTTAAATACGTCACAAATAAAATGTTACACTGCGCAACTTTCCCCCAAACAGAGCGCAGGTTCCCATGAGCGAATGCACAGCCAAATTATCCCCTGACGATACCCTCACGCGGCCTAACTGGTCTGCGGTATTTGCTGTCGCGTTCTGCGTTGCCTGTCTGATTACCGTGGAATTTCTGCCGGTTAGCTTGCTGACGCCAATGGCGCAGGAACTCGGCATTACTGAAGGGGTTGCCGGGCAGTCCGTCACCACCACGGCGTTTGTGGCGATGTTCGCCAGCCTGTTTGTGACGCACGTGATTGGCCGCACCGACAGGCGCCTGATCGTCATCTTGTTTGCCGTGCTGCTTACTGCTTCTTGTCTGCTGGTTTCCTTTGCTTCGAGTTTCAGCCTTTTGCTGTTAGGCCGCGCCTGTCTTGGCCTTGCGCTCGGGGGATTCTGGGCGATGTCGGCTTCGCTGACCATGCGTCTGGTGCCTGCTCGTGTCGTGCCGAAGGCACTCTCCGTCATTTTTGGTGCGGTGTCGATAGCGCTGGTGATTGCCGCGCCGCTGGGCAGTTTCCTCGGCGGAATCATTGGCTGGCGTAATGTCTTCAATGGCGCAGCGTTGATGGGCTTGCTGTGTATTGTTTGGGTATGGAAAGCATTGCCGTCTTTGCCGGGTGAAGTCGGGCAGAAAGCCAACATGTTCGGCTTACTTAAACGACCTGGCGTGCTGGCGGGGATGACCGCTATTTTCATGGCCTTCGCCGGGCAATTCGCTTTCTTCACCTATATTCGCCCGGTGTTCATGACGCTGGCGGGCTTCGATGTTGACGGCCTGACGCTGGTGCTGCTGAGTTTTGGTATTGCCAGTTTTGTCGGCACCTCGCTTTCAGCGCCTATTCTCAAACATTCGGTCAAACTGGCACTGGCCTGTGCGCCGCTTATTCTGGCAGTCAGTGCGGCGGTGTTAGTGCTGTGGGGCAGTGAGAAAATAGTGGCGGCCACCGTCGCGATTATCTGGGGCTTTGCTTTTGCGTTGGTGCCGGTCGGCTGGTCAACGTGGATCACCCGTTCGCTCTCCGATCAGGCGGAAAAAGCCGGGTCAATTCAGGTGGCAGTGATTCAGTTAGCCAATACCTGTGGTGCCGCTGTCGGCGGTATCGCGCTGGACCACTTTGGTTTGCTGTCGCCACTGATGCTTTCCGGCACGCTGATGCTCCTCACCGCGCTGCTGGTGGCGACAAAAGTCCGTATGAAATAACCCAACCCGGATTACATATCCGGGCACTGGATTTGCCCGATGGCATCCCAGTAGTTTTTCTGGTTGTTGCGTTCCAGCGCAATCGTGGCGTCACGGACGTGCATCTTGTTCTCTTCATTGGCGAGAATTTTGTTGCCGAAATCGGTATCGCTCATGGTCTTGCTGGGCGTGCAGGTTTTCTTCACGTCTTTCATCACCTGCTGTTTCTGTGCTTCAAACTGCAGGCCCTTCAGTGGTGTGCTCGCCAATGCGGCCGGAACGGTCATGCAGGCCAGCAGGCAAAGCAGGGGAGCTGTTTTCATGGTGATTCTCTTCTGTGGCGACATCATCCATTAACTCTATATGCAGGCCGCCTGATGCGCAAATGCGGCCGAAAGAATTTATTTCTAAATCAGTGCATTAGAAAAATAATCGTGCAAAGGCATGATTGACAGGGTTTGCCATCAACTTAGCCGCGCGTGACGACGCGAGTCGAGCGAAATCAGCACCACTGACGACAGGATCAGCAGCGTGCCAACCCAGTCAGGCAGAGCGAAACTGACGCCCAATAACAGCACCGAAAGCAACGCACTGCTTAACGGTTCCGCACAACTCAAAATGCTGGCTTTCGGGCCGCCAATCATCTGCGCGCCTTTCAGGTACAGGCTGAAGGTCAGCGACGTGCCGATCACCACCAGATAGAAAAACGCCAGCAGCAGGCTGCCGTTGATCACAAAGCTCATGCCTTCCCCGGCGTAAAACGGCAGCAAAAATGCGCCGCCGAGCAGCATGCTCCAGCCGACAATCGGCAACGTGCCGTAACGCGCAATCAGCTGCGAGGGATAAGTGGTGTAGAACGCGGCTGCGAATGCTGAAGCGATGCCCCAGAACACCGCTGAAGGCGAGACAGACAGCGAGGTAGGATTACCATGCGTCACCAGCAAAAAGGTGCCAATCAGCGAAGTGAAAATGGCGGCGAACACCAGGCCGCCAGGACGGGATTTTCGCGCGATCGCGAACCACGCCACGATGATGGTCGGCGATAAGAACTGCAAAACCGTCGCCGTGGCCGCGTTCGATTTTTCGATGGTCATCAGGAAGGTGAGCTGAACCGTCAGCGCGCCCACCACGGAAAACAGCAACAGGCTCAGAGCGTCTTTACGGTCCTTCAGAATGCGGAAGATGTTATCGCCATGCACGAAGCCGAGCATCAGCAAAATCAGGCCTGCGAAAATCAAACGGACCATCGTCAAAAACTGCGACGACATCTGGCTCTGCTCCATAATGTACTGCGCGCAAACGCCCGAACTCCCCCACAAAACGGCGGCGATCAGTACGTTCAGCATCCCTTTGCGTGTGGCTCCCATCTCATCCTCAACAACCTGATTTGTGTGAGAGGGAGAATAACACAGCCGATTGCCGGGCTCTCATTGGCAGTGATATAACCTGTGGCAATATCGACAAGGAGACCGGCGATGAAAATAGAAGTGAAAGAGCAGATTACCCCTGAAGATCAGGAAGAATTACTCGATGGCCTGCGTGCCTTTAATCGCCAGTTTATTGATATCAGCGACTGGTACAGCCTTGGCGTTTACGCTCGAGATGAAAACGGCAAAATGCTCGGCGGCCTGATTGGCAAACGCAAAGGTGACTGGCTGTGCATTGATTTTCTGTGGGTAAGCGAAGAAACGCGCGGCACAGGCCTTGGCAGCGAGCTTATCCGCACTGCCGAAGCGCGAATTCTGGAATGGGGCTGCCGCCATATGTTGGTCGACACCGCCAGTTTCCAGGCGCTGCCGTTCTACCAGAAATGCGGCTTTACCCTGCACAACAGCATTCAGGATTTCCCGTATCAGGGCATGCAGCGCCACTACCTGACCAAATCCCTCTAACCGCCAATCCCCTGACCCATAACCGCCAGCGCATGGCGCACAATGGTGTCGGGGGAAAGGTTTTTCATTCGTTCATCGGTGCGCAGCCGGGAAAACGGCACCAGCACCAGGCTTATCAGCGTGGTGATCAGCAGCTCGGGCGACAGCCCGGCGTTGAGTTTGCCGCTTTCCTGCCAGCCCTTAATGGTGGTCAGCATCTGGTGATGCTTATCGTCGCCGAAGCGGGCGTGCATGTGCTGGCGCAGGATGGGCATCTCACCAATCATCTCCTGCATCCACAGCGGCGCAAACCAGGCGTTCTGTTCCGCTAATTCCGCCAGCACTTTTACCATCAGCGTGAGTGAGGTAATCGGGTCGCCAGGATGCTCGCTAAACACCAGGCTGATGCGGTTGCGCAGAGGCATAAAGCGCTCTTCCAGCAGCTGTTCCACAAGCGCTTCGCGTGAGGTGAAGTAGTAATGCAGCATTGCGGGTGTCACGCCAGCTTCTTTGGCTATTGCATTCAGCGAAACGCGGGCAATGCCCTGGCGAGCAAACAGCATCAACGCGATGTCCATCAGCTGTTCACGGTTATCAGCCCCGGCTTTCTTGCCGCGCGGGCGGCCAGGGCGGCGAGGTTTCTCAGAATGTTCTTTGTCTTTCTGTGCGGGCATTGGATGGCGATCTCTTGACCTGAATGATAAGCTACATAAATATTAATTGTGTAGTTAATTAATTTCAAGTGAGCCCTGTTATGGAGTCGAAAACAATGACTCAACCCCAGCATGTTCCGGCAACGGGCGTGAAATCTGTTCGTCTGTTGTTCAGTGCCCTGCTGCTGGTGATGCTGCTGTCGGCGCTGGATCAGACGATTGTCTCGACCGCGCTGCCGACTATTGTCGGTGAACTCGGCGGCCTCGATAAGCTGTCGTGGGTGGTTACCGCGTATATTCTGACGTCCACCATCGTGGTGCCGCTGTACGGGAAATTCGGTGATTTGTTTGGCCGTAAGCGCGTGCTGCAAATCGCCATCGTTCTGTTTCTTGTCGGCTCCGCACTGTGCGGCCTGGCGCAGAACATGACGCAGCTGGTCATCATGCGCGCCCTGCAAGGCCTCGGCGGGGGCGGCCTGATGGTTATCAGCATGGCGGCGGTGGCGGATGTGATCCCACCGGCTGACCGTGGGCGTTATCAGGGATTGTTTGGCGGTGTGTTTGGTCTGGCGACCGTGATTGGCCCGCTGATCGGCGGGTTTATCGTGCAACACACTTCCTGGCGCTGGATTTTCTACATCAACCTGCCGTTGGGTCTGTTTGCCTTGCTGGTGATTGGCGCGGTGTTCCACAGCTCGAACAAACGCAGCGAGCACCAGATTGACTGGCTGGGCGCGCTGTATCTCAGCATGGCGCTGCTGTGTATTACGCTGTTCACCACCGAAGGCGGCACGGTGCGCGAATGGAGCGACCCGCAACTGTGGTGTATTCTGGCGTTTGGTCTGGTGGGGATCGCCGGGTTTATCTATGAAGAACGTCTGGCGTTTGAACCGATTATCCCGCTGTCGCTGTTCCGTGACCGTAGCTTCCTGCTGTGCAGCCTGATTGGTTTTATTATCGGGATGTCGTTGTTTGGCTCCGTGACCTTCCTGCCGCTGTATTTGCAGGTGGTGAAAGATGCCACGCCAACCCAGGCCGGTTTGCAGCTGATCCCGCTGATGGGCGGCCTGCTGGTGACGTCGATTATCAGCGGACGCATTATCAGCCGCACCGGCAAATATCGCCTGTTCCCGATCCTCGGTACGTTGTTGGGCTTTTGTGGCATGCTCTTGCTGACGCGCATCACCATTGATTCACCCACCTGGCACCTGTATCTGTTTACCGGCGTGCTGGGCATGGGTCTTGGCCTGGTGATGCAGGTGCTGGTGCTGGCGGTGCAGAACTCCGTCGCGCCGAATCTGTATGGTGTGGCGACGTCGGGCGTCACGTTGTTCCGTTCGATTGGCGGGTCGATTGGTGTGGCATTGTTCGGTGCCGTGTTCACCCACGTGCTGCAAGCGAACCTCACGAAACTGCTGCCAGAAGGCGCGGAAATGCCACGCGGCATGAACCCGGTGGCGGTACATCATCTGCCGGACGCGCTGCGTGTGGATTATCTCGACGCCTTTGGGGCCGCGATTCACGCAGCCTTTATGATGGCCGCCTGCATCATGGTGCTGGCGTTTGTCCTGTCGTGGTTCCTGCGGGAATCACCGCTGAAAAAATCACATCACTAACCGAAGACCGGGAAGCACAAACTTCCCGGTTTCGTTTTTATCCCGTTGTGCCAGGATGAGGGGACTGACCTGACCGGAGAGCCACCATGACTGACCAACGCCCGCCATTACCCCCGTTTACCCTTGAAACAGCGATACAAAAAGTCCGCGCCGCAGAAGACGGCTGGAACAGCCGCAATCCCGAGAAAGTGTCTCTGGCCTACACGCCTGACAGCAGCTGGCGCAACCGCAGCGAGTTTGTCGAAGGGCGCGATCAGATTGTGGCCTTCCTGCAACGCAAGTGGCACAAGGAGCTGGAGTATCGGCTGATCAAAGAGCTGTGGGCGTTTACCGACAACCGCATCGCCGTGCGCTTCGCCTATGAATGGCACGACGACAGCGGGAACTGGTATCGCTCGTACGGCAACGAAAACTGGGAGTTTGATGAGAATGGCCTGATGAGCAAGCGTTATGCCTGCATCAACGACGTGCCGATCACCGAATACGAACGCCTGTTCCACTGGCCGCAAGGCCGACGCCCGGACGATCACCCCGGCCTCAGCGCCTTAGGGTTATAACTCCCGTAGTGGGGGATTTTCCCCCACTTACTGACTGCGCGCGGCGGAAAATCTCGCCTACAGTAGTGCCCGACATCCCATAAATCAAAACGATGAAAGGTACGTTTATGCGCAAGATGAACACTCAACTCTGCCTGCTGGCTTTATGCCTGGGCTTCACGCTGCAGGCCAGCGCCGCCAACGACTGTGGCGTGCCTCAGTTGACGACCTGCCCGGCTCCGGCGGACACCCAACTTCCTGATGTGAAAGACATGCTGACCTGGAATCAGCAGCAGCGTGTGGTGGGTTTTCGTAATGACTATCGCTCCTATCCGGGCGATGTGTTTAAAGCCGCCAACCCGCAGCCGATCCCGGTTGAGCTGCGTTCGTTAAAAGACGCTACCTACGACTATCAGGGCCACAGCTACCACTTGCAGGATTACCTCAAGCGCAATGACGTCACCGGGATGATGGTGATTAAAGACGGCAAAGTGGCGTATCAGTATTACAGCCACGGCAACACGCCAACCACGCTGTGGACATCGCGCTCTGTCGGCAAATCGGTGGTGTCCACGCTGGTGGGCGTGGCGGTGAAAGAGGGCAAAATCGCCTCGCTGGACGATGAGATCGTCAAATATAACCCGGATGTGAAAGGCACTGCGTGGGAACACGTTACCGTGCGTCAGTTGATGCAACACACCTCCGGCGTGACCTGGAATGAAGACTACACCAATCCGCAGTCTGACTTTGCCAAACTGACCCAATGTGAGGCGAACAAGGGCACTTACGACTGCGTGAACGCGCTGGTGAAAGACCCTAAACGCACCGCGTATGCCAAACCCGGCGCGGCCTGGTCTTACTCTTCCGGCGGCGCATGGCTGCTCGGCGACACGCTGGAAAAAGCCACTGGCAAATCTCTGGCGCAGAACTTACAGGAAAAAATCTGGCAGCCGTATGGCATGGTGCATGACGGCGTGTGGCACAGCTATCAACCGGGCAAACATGACGTTGGCGCACATGGCTTCAACGCGACTCTGGAAGACTGGGGGAAATTCGGCCTGTTTATCATGAACAACGGCGTATTGCCGGATGGCACGAAAATGCTGCCGGACAACTGGGTAAAAGACGCCAGAACCTGGAACACCGCCGATAAATCCGTTTCCGCCGCGCACCCGGACGGCATGTACGGCTACCAGTGGTGGAACAACAGCGTGCCGGTGAATGCCAAAGATGTCAGCCCGAAAGAAGGCTTGTCCAGCCAGCAAACGATGTGGGCGCTGGGCATTTTCGGCCAGGTGATTGTGGTCAATCCGCAGCAAAAACTGGTTATCGTGCAGTGGTCGACATGGCCGAAAGCGGAGCCGTCATTCAGCGCGCAGCCGCTCGAAGCGTCACTGATGTTTAATGCGATTGCGAATACCCTTTCGAAGCCGTAACCCTTTTCGCCCGGCGGCGCGTTGCTTGCCGGGCCTGGCAAACCTGCCGTTGTAGGCCGGATAAGCGACAGCGCCATCCGGCTTCGCTGTGTTTTTGGTCATTATTTCCGCTTTATCATCTTTTCTTCTTATCCATTCCTTTTCGTTTTTATCCACGCTCGCGCAAAGCCGTTATAGTCATTTTTCATCAGGAACACCTTGTTTAACGGAATGTTTTAAAAGGAACGCCAGCGTGAAATTATCTTTTTCCTCACTGAGTGCAATCGTGCTGGCAGGCTTACTGCTGACCGGTTGCGACCAGAAAAGCGACAGCACGAAACACATCAAAGTGGGCGTCATTAATGGCGCAGAACAGGACGTTGCCGAAGTCGCCAAAAAGGTGGCAAAAGAGAAATTCGGCCTGGACGTAGAACTGGTGGGCTTTAGTGGCTCGCTGCTGCCCAACGACGCCACCAATGCCGGAGAACTGGACGCGAACGTGTTCCAGCATCGCCCGTTCCTGGAACAAGACAATAAAGCGCACGACTACCATCTTGTGGCGGTCGGCAACACGTTTGTCTTCCCGATGGCGGGTTATTCCCGCAAGATTAAATCCGTTTCCGAACTGAAAGACGGCGCCACCGTCGCCATCCCGAACGACCCGACCAACCTCGGCCGTGCGCTGTTACTGCTGCAAAAAGAAAAGCTGATAACCCTGAAACCAGGCAAAGGCCTGCTGCCGACATCGCTCGATATCAGCGATAACCCGCGCAAGCTAAACATCATGGAAATGGAAGGCGCGCAGCTGCCACGCGTGCTGGACGATCCGAAAGTGGATGTCGCCATCATCAGTACCACCTATATTCAACAGATGGGCCTGTCGCCGGTGCATGACAGCGTGTTTATCGAAGATAAAAACTCGCCTTACGTGAATATCATCGTGACCCGCGAAGACAACAAAGACGCGGAGAACGTGAAGGAATTTATCCAGTCGTATCAGTCACCGGAAGTGGCAAAAGCAGCAGAAAAAATCTTTAACGGCGGGGCCGTGCCCGGCTGGGAATGAGTGAGTCACCTGTAGCGAAAAGGGCCAGCGGGATGCTGGCCCGATTTTTTGTCACGAACACATATAGTTATAAGGCCCCTGAGGACAAGGACGCAGGTAAGTCTGAATGCGGTCTTGCTTAAACGTATACATCCCGCCAGAGAACGGGTCGACAATCAGCCAGCCCGGCACGCCAAAGAAAATGATATTGCCGAAGGTGTACCAATGGCTGAAGCGTGTGCTGAGCGGAATGATCGACGAGTTATAGCCTTCGTGCGCCAGCGTCAGCGTGTAATTGATTTTGCCGAAATAGCTGCCGTCCGCTTTCTTCAGCGTGACATATTGCGGCGTGGTGCCTGTTGCCTTGATTTGCCCGTTGCTGTCGGCAATCACAAAAGTGGCGTGTTCCGGCACGCTGTCGATGAACACCCGCTCTTCATTATTGCCCACAATAGTGGCGCAGCCTGCCAGCAGCAGGGGGAACAGTAATACGAATAATTTTTTCATGCGGCGCTCCATCGGTTAATTTATTCAAGAGCGACACAAGGTGCGGGGAACTTAAATGCGCTGCGGGTTATGCTTTACCCTTCCATAATCAACATCGAAAAACACGTAAACGTGACGAAAATCACATAAATTTGATCCGATTTTGGTCCCTCAAACTGTGATTCCCCTCGATCCCCTCCGCAATGTAATTGCCTAAGATAAGCTCAATGTTGTACATGATTGTCTATAGACAACTCTGAATGTTCAGGTGCGCGCCATGAAAACGTTGAGTAAGAGTTCGCAGATCCCGCTTTATCAGCAGGTTGTAGAGTGGATCAGGGAAAGCATTTATAGCGGTGAGCTGGTGGAGGACGACCGCATCCCCTCCGAATTCCAGATTATGGATATGCTGGAAGTCAGCCGGGGGACGGTAAAAAAGGCCGTTAATCAGCTGGTTAGGGAAGGGGTGCTGGTGCAGGTGCAGGGGAAAGGCACGTTCGTCAAGAAAGAGAACATTGCCTACCCGCTAGGCGAAGGGTTGCTGTCCTTTGCCGAAGCGCTGGAAAGCCAGAAAATCCATTTTACCACCAGTGTCATCAGTTCAAGGATTGAGCCCGCCAATCGCTATGTGGCGGAAAAGCTTAATATCAAACCGGGTCAGGATATTTTATTTCTCGAGCGTTTACGTTGTATTGGTGAAGAGAAAGTGATGCTGATTGAGAACCGAATTAACATCGAACTTTGCCCAGGCATTACCGATGTTGATTTTACCCAGCAGAATCTTTTTCCAACGATCGAACGGTTATCAGGGAATAAAATTCGTTATTCCGAAAGCCGCTACGCCGCGCGCTTAATCGGCAATGACCGCGGTCATTATCTGGATATCAGCGAAGATGCACCGGTACTGCATCTGGAGCAGCTGGTTTTCTTCAGTCGCGGTTTGCCGGTGGAGTTCGGTAACGTCTGGCTGAAAGGCAATAAATATTATCTCGGCACTATATTGCAACGTCGGGATGCCAATTAATACAACGGGGACATTATGCAGGATATTTATTTTCGTCGACATTTTGTTCAGCATTTACCACAAGGACTGACGCCGGAAGCGTTGATCCCACTGTTAGCGGCTCCTCTCATTGCTGATGGAATGGTCGTTGAGGATTTCGCCCACCATGTCATCGCTCGTGAAGCCACCTTTCCAACGGGGCTGGCGGTGGAGCCGGTTGGCGTGGCTATCCCACATACTGACCACAAACATGTTCATCGCAACGCGATCAGCGTGGGGATCTTATCCGAGCCGGTGATGTTTGAAGACATGGGTGGCGAACCCGAACCCGTGCCGGTCAGGGTGATTTTCATGCTGGCGCTCGGGGAGAGTAATAAACAGCTCAACGTGCTGGGATGGATAATGGAACTCATCCAGGACGCGGACTTCATGCAAAAGCTTCTTATTATGGAAGATGAGGAGATATATCAATCGATTCTGGCCAGAATGGCTGAAAGGAGTGAGTTATGAGTCAAACTATCTTATTTGTCTGCGCCACCGGGATTGCGACCTCGACGGCGGTAACAGAAAAAGTCATGGAATATTGTAAAGAGCAGGGTTTGCAGGTGAATTATTCACAAACTAACGTAGCTTCTTTGCCCAATAATACCGATGGTGCAACACTGGTTGTTTCTACTACGAAAGTGCCTTATGAACTTGATATTCCGGTGGTCAACGGTCTGCCGATAATAACCGGCATTGGCGAAGATAAGGTCCTTGAGAAAATAGTCGCGATCCTCAAAGGCCAGCAATAAAATCTAAATAAACCTTTCAGCTAAGATATCCAGGCGCTCACGCGAGGTCTGGTTATGCCTGAAAACGAGGTCTGATATGAACGATTTAGCCCATACTCTGTATACCGTGGTGCAATATATTCTGGGCTTTGGCCCTACCGTATTATTGCCGCTGGTGTTGTTTATCCTCGCCCTGTTTTTCAAGGTGAAACCTGCCAAAGCGCTGCGCTCGTCCCTGACCGTAGGCATTGGTTTCGTTGGCATCTATGCCATTTTCGACATTCTGACCAGCAACGTCGGTCCGGCGGCGCAGGCAATGGTCGAGCGCACAGGCATCAACCTGCCGGTGGTGGATCTTGGCTGGCCGCCGCTGTCGGCCATCACCTGGGGCTCACCGATTGCACCCTTCGTCATTCCGCTGACCATTCTGATCAACGTGGCGATGCTGGCACTGAATAAAACCCGCACCGTCGACGTCGATATGTGGAACTACTGGCACTTTGCGCTGGCCGGTACCCTGGTTTACTACAGTACTGGCAGCTTCGTGCTGGGCCTGCTCGCTGCTGCTGTGGCCGCTATCGTGGTGCTGAAACTGGCGGACTGGTCCGCGCCGCTGGTCAGTAAATACTTTGGTCTGGAAGGCATTTCATTGCCGACGCTCTCCTCGGTGGTGTTCTTCCCGATAGGCCTGCTGTTCGACAAAATCATCGATAAAATCCCAGGTCTCAACCGCATTCATATCGACCCGGAAAACGTGCAGAAAAAGCTCGGCATTTGCGGCGAGCCCATGATGGTCGGCACCATTCTCGGCGTATTGCTGGGGGTGATAGCGGGCTACGATTTCAAACACATTCTGCTGCTGGGCATCAGTATTGGCGGCGTGATGTTCATCCTGCCGCGCATGGTGCGCATTCTGATGGAAGGTCTGCTGCCGCTGTCTGAAGCCATCAAAAAATACCTGAATGCCAAATACCCTGGCCGGGACGATCTCTACATTGGGCTGGATATCGCCGTCGCGGTCGGCAACCCGGCGATTATCTCTACGGCGCTGCTGCTGACGCCTATCTCGGTGTTCATCGCCTTCATGCTGCCGGGCAACAAAGTGCTGCCGCTGGGCGACCTGGCCAACCTGGCTGTAATGGCCTCAATGATTGTCCTCGCCTGTCGCGGCAATATCTTCCGCTCGGTGATCACCGCCATTCCGGTGATTGTCGCCGACCTGTGGATTGCCACCAAAATCGCCCCATTCATCACCGGCATGGCGAAAGACGTGAACTTCAAGTTTGCCGAAGGCTCCAGCGGCCAGGTCTCCAGCTTCCTCGACGGCGGCAACCCGTTCCGCTTCTGGCTGCTGGAAATCTTTAACGGCAACGTGATTGCCATTGGCCTGATCCCGGTGGTGGCGCTGGTGCTGTACGGCGTGTTCAGACTGACAAAAGGAACGGTGTATGCCTGAGAGCAGCGCGGCAATCGTCCTCGATATGGGCACCACGAACTGCAAAGTAAGCTGTTATGCCTGCCACGACGCGTCACTTCTGGCCGTGAGCAAATTTGCGACGCCGAAGCAGGTTTCTGCGCAAGGGGATGTTGATTTCGATATCGAAGCACTGTGGCAGACGTTGCGTCGCGTCATGGCTGAGCTGGCGGCGGCCTCCTCCCTGCCGGTGAGCCGGGTCAGTATCGCCAGCTTCGGGGAATCAGGTGTGTTTGTCGATGAGTCAGGCACGATTTTGACGCCGATGCTGGCCTGGTACGATCGCCGGGGCGAAGCGTATCTCAGAGAGCTTTCTGAAGAGGATAAGCGTGAGTTGTACGCCATCACCGGTCTGCCGTCGCACAGCAACTACTCGGCGTTCAAAATGCGTTGGCTGCTGGACAACTACGGCCTGAGGGAAAGAAAGGACATCTGCTGGCTGCATGCGCCGGAAGTACTGGCCTGGCGCATGACGGGGCTGAAACGCACAGAGATTTCTCTCGCCAGCCGCACGCAGTGTCTGGATGTTGGCCGCCGCCAGTGGTCGCGCCGGGCTGCGGAGATCCTCGGTATTCCGTTTACTGCTCTCGCGCCATTGCTGCCGCCGGGCAATCTGGTTGGCGTTGTGTCGGATGAGATGTGCGCTGAACTGGGGCTGAGCGGAAACGTCAGCGTCACGCTGGCAGGGCATGACCATATGGTTGGTGCAAGGGCCTTACAGATGCAGCCGGGGGAAGTGCTCAACTCGACGGGAACCACCGAAGGGATTTTGCTGCTGAACCGCACGCCGACACTAAGCGAGCAGGCGCAGAGCGACAAGCTGGCGAACGGCTGCTATTCCGACGGCGAGCTGTACACGCTGTTTGCCTCGCTGCCCATTGGTGGCTATGCGCTGGAGTGGCTGCAAAAAACGTTTCGCCTCACCAGGGAAGAGACGGACGCCGCGCTGGAGAACATCTGGCAACGCTACCAGCGGGCGAGCTGGTCTCCGGACGCAGTGCCGGTGTTTATCCCGCATTTGCGCGGCTCGGGCTCGCCGAATAAAAACCGCAGCACGCGCGGGCTGCTGTACGGACTTGGCGACGATCTGAGTACCGAAACGCTGCTCGAAAGCGTGTTTCTGGGGCTGGCGATGGAGTACGCCAACTGCTCGGCCTGCTTCAGCCTGCCTGCGGAGCAGACGCTTAAGGTGATTGGCCCGGCGGTGAATAACCCGTTCTGGCTGCAGCTAAAAGCCGACACCCTGCAATGCCCGGTAGAGGCGGCCGCGTTTGATGAAGCGGTTTCCATGGGGGCGTTAATGATGGCCTGCCCGGAATTAGCACCGCCGAAAATAGACATCGCCGGGCGTTATTTGCCGAACCCGAACCGGGCGTGGCAATTAAAGGAATATCAAACACAGTGGCAGGCGTTCTACCACTTTAAATTGCAGCAGGAAGGTATTACGACCTGCGAATAATCGCCAACACATAATCGTTTTAAAAGAAGAGATGAGGAGTTCACATGCCATTAGTCAACGGTAGGATCCTGCTCGACCGGATCCGGGAAAAACGCGTTCTTGCGGGGGCGTTTAATACCACCAATCTGGAAACAACAATTTCGATTCTGAATGCCATTGAACGCTCAGGATTACCGAATTTCATTCAGATAGCGCCGACCAACGCACAGCTTTCTGGCTACGACTACATCTATGAAATCGTGAAGCGCCACGCCGACAAAATGGACGTGCCGGTGAGCCTGCATCTCGACCACGGCAAAACGCTGGACGACGTGAAACAGGCGGTACGCGCCGGGTTTACCTCAGTAATGATCGACGGTGCAGAGTTACCCTTCGAAGAGAATATCGCCTTCACTCGCGAAGCGGTGGATTTCTGTAAATCCTTCGGCGTGCCGGTGGAAGCCGAGCTGGGGGCGATTCTGGGCAAAGAAGACGATCACGTCAGCGAAGCGGACTGCAAAACCGAGCCGGAGAAAGTACGGCGCTTCGTGGAAGAAACGGGCTGCGATATTCTCGCCGTTTCCGTCGGCAACGTGCACGGCCTGGAAGACATCCCACGTATCGACATCCCACTGCTCAAGCGCATCGCCGAACTTTCCCCGGTGCCGCTGGTTATCCACGGCGGCTCCGGCATCGACGCAGACATTCTGCGTAGCTTCGTCAATTACAACGTGGTGAAGGTGAACATCGCCAGCGACCTGCGCAAAGCGTTTATCACCGCCGTCGGTCAGGCGTGGATGCGTAACAACAATGAAGCGAACCTCGCGCGGGTAATGGCGAGCGCCAAACACGCGGTGGAAGAGGATGTTTATGCCAAAATTCTGATGATGAACAGAGCCCATCCGGCATTTCGCCAGGCATCTTAAGGAGGAGCCATGATCAAACAATCCGTTAAGGTGGTGAACAGCACCGGCCTGCACGCCCGGCCGGCGGCGACGCTGGCGAAAATCGTTAAAAAATACGACGCCACTCTGACGCTGGTGAACAACGGCAAAGAAGTCCCGATCAAAGGAATGATGAGCATTTTAGGTGCGGGGGTGAAGGGCAATTCGATGATCGATCTGATCTGCGACGGCCAGGACGAACTGGCATTTATGACGGAGCTGAAGTCGGCATTTGCTGCGGGGTTTGGCGAGGCTTGCTAGGCGGGATGCGCCTCACCGGGAGATGGGCTTTCGGTGAGGCCTATCTGATAATTACAGTAACGGCAATTTCTGAAGCGCAGTCAGCGAATCCTGGATTTCCGCCAGAGCCTTTTTCGCCTCGCGCAGTTCCTCAATCAGCCCTTTCTCTTTCGGGCTATCCGCCACCAGAACGATGCACCCGTCCATCACTTTGGCTGCAATATGATGCCCGATAGTAAACCCGGCCTCATTCATCCACTTGCCACAAATCACCAGATTCGGGGTCGTACGATCTTTACTTCGTGGACGATATCCCACAATGAACCGACGCGAGGTTCCGATTACAGAACGGTCTGAGGTAGAATGTTTTCCAGCCATAATCAACTCCTTGATAGTTGGTGCGGTGAGATGCCTGAGAGTGTTCGCGCACTGCCAGGCATCGACCGTAAAAAAAGCACCATGAAGAACATCCGCTTTGAGGACGAGCTTTTAGAACAGATTGAGAAAGCGGCTGGAAAGGGGAATTTCAGTAAGTGGGTGAAAGAGGCTTGTAAAATTAGATTAAAATCTAAATAATTTTATTTGGTAATGCGTTGCTGCATTATTATTTTATCTTTATATGAACCTTACCACTTTGAGTTCGAGTCATTTGCATAGAGGATGGGTAATTTCTACCAATAGTCCTAAATATGTCGACAACATCAAATAGAGTGATGAAGTACAATCCTGATGTGCGTTTTAGGTCTGAGCAAAAGAAGAAACCGATTAAGTTTTTTCCATTAGGTAAGAATGGGAGAAAGTGATGGCTATGAATAAATTGGTTGCACAATGATACGATGTTTATTTTTGAAGGTATTGCTTGATCAAATGAATAGTCTTCAGCTTTAAACCATGTTGCAATAGTATTAATGTTTCCGTTGTATGGGAATTCTTTAACATTGTATAGCTTTGTTTTTATAGAATCTGATATCTTTTTTGATTCAATTAATTTCCTGACAGAATAAAAACCAATAAACACTTCTTTTTCTATAGTATATAGGTTTTTTTCACCCCACCTGGTTTGAACTAATCTTAATTCTAACCTATCAGCTGTCTTAAGAAGATCATCTTTCCAGTAACCTGATTCGTGGATCATGATTTTTCCTCACCAGTGAAATACGATATAAATAATGTTTAAAGTATACCAAATTAAATCTAGCAAGATTTAATACTCGTGCTGATGGTCTAAGCTAGATAAATAGTTACTTTCGATCTGCTAAAAGTAAGAGGCATAAGTCTATAATAAAAGTAGTATAAAGCTATATAGAGAATTATTCATAGAGGATAAATTGGCGGAAAGTCACAGGAGTCGAACCTGCCCGGGGCCGCTGGCGGTCCCAACTGGAGTTGAAGTCCAGCCGCCTCACCGGAGACGACGACCTTCCGCGCCTCGATTGCTACATGGAGGCGGGGCGCATTATAGCTACTTTCAGGCAGTTACCCCACTCTTTGATGTAATTATTTCTCCTGAGTGTGTAGCAAATCATCACTTCTGTCATAAACTCTCAGAAAATCCGCAAGTTACATTTTTACACATTCTTCTCCCGAACCGCGATCACAGAAAACAAGAAACATAATCCGCTAACGAGATATCGGAATGTCATCGGCACGGCCTATGGGTTACAACTCTGGAACCGGTTACTGGTGTCTGATGACCTTGCGAAGGATGAGAAAAATGCGTCATGAAGTGTTGTCCGTAAAGGAGAAGATTGGCTACGGCATGGGAGATGCTGCCAGTCATATCATTTTTGATAACGTCATGTTGTACATGATGTTTTTTTATACCGATATCTTTGGTATTCCCGCAGGCTTCGTCGGCACCATGTTCCTGCTCGCCCGCGCGCTGGATGCCATTTCCGACCCGTGCATGGGCCTGCTGGCCGACCGTACCCGCAGCCGCTGGGGCAAGTTCCGCCCGTGGATTTTGTTCGGCGCTATCCCGTTTGGCCTGGTTTGCGTACTGGCTTATAGCTCGCCGGACCTCTCGCACAACGGCAAACTGATTTACGCGGCAGTGACGTACACCCTGCTCACGCTGCTGTATACCGTGGTCAACATTCCTTATTGCGCGCTGGGCGGGGTGATCACCGACGACCCAACGCAGCGCATCTCGTTGCAGTCCTGGCGCTTCGTGCTGGCGACGGCGGGCGGCATGCTCTCCACCGTGCTGATGATGCCGCTGGTGAACCTGATTGGCGGCGACGATAAAGCCTTTGGTTTCCAGGGCGGGATCGCGGTGCTGTCTGTAGTGGCGTTCCTGATGCTGGCGTTCTGCTTCTTTACCACCAAAGAGCGCATCCAGGTGCCGCCGAGCACCTCTTCGATGCGTGAAGACCTGCGCGACATTTGGCAGAACGACCAGTGGCGCATTGTCGGCTTGCTGACCATCCTCAACATCCTCGCGGTGTGCGTGCGTGGCGGCGCGATGATGTATTACACCACCTGGATTATGGGTTCCACCGGGCTGTTCACCGCGTTCCTCTGCACTTACTGCGTCGGCAACCTGATTGGCTCTGCGCTGGCGAAACCACTCACTGACTGGAAATGCAAGGTCAGCGTGTTCTGGTGGACTAACGCCGCGCTGACGGTACTAAGCGTGGCGATGTTCTTTGTGCCGATTCAGGCCAACATCGTGATGTTTGTCTTCATCTTCGTGATTGGCGTGCTGCACCAATTGGTGACGCCGATTCAGTGGGTCATGATGTCCGACACCGTCGACTACGGCGAATGGTGCAACGGCAAACGCCTGACCGGCATCAGCTTCGCGGGCACCTTGTTCGTGCTGAAACTCGGCCTGGCGCTGGGTGGTGCAATGATTGGCTGGATGCTCGCGGCAGGCGGTTACGATGCCGGGGCGAAAACCCAGAATGCCGACACTATCAACATCATTATCGCTCTGTTTACCCTGGTCCCGGCGGCTTGCTACCTGTTGAGCGCCGTGATCGCCAAACGTTATTACACGCTGAAAACCCCAATGCTGAGAAAAATCATGGCGGATATCGCGCAGGGCGCACGCCGCAATCAGCAGGAGTTTGACAAGGCTCCCGTCAGCAAAGAATTCGCGAACTAAGAGGAAAAAGGCATGAAAATCAGTGATGGAAACTGGCTTATTCAACCTGGACTGAATCTTATCCACCCGTTGCAGGTGTTCGACGTCGAGCAGCAGGGCAACGAAATGGTGGTGTACGCCGCGCCGCGCGATGTGCGTGAGCGTACCTGGCAACTGGATACTCCGTTGTTTACGCTGCGCTTTTTCTCGCCGCAGGAAGGCGTGATTGGCGTTCGCATCGAGCATTTCCAGGGCGTGGAGGACAAAGGGCCGCACTATCCGCTTAACGTGCTGAAAGACGTGAAAGTGGAGATGCAGAACACCGCCGAGTTTGCTGAGCTGAAAAGCGGCAACCTGAGCGTGCGGGTTGGCAAAGGTGAGCTCTGGTCGCTCGATTTCCTGCGTAACGGCGTGCGTATCACCGGCAGCCAGGTCAAAAACAACGGCTATGTGCAGGACGCGAATACCGATCGCAACTACATGTTCGAACGTCTGGATTTGGGTGTGGGCGAAACGGTATACGGCCTGGGCGAGCGCTTTACCGCGCTGGTGCGCAACGGCCAGACGGTGGAAACCTGGAACCGTGATGGCGGTACCAGCACCGAGCAATCGTACAAAAATATCCCGTTCTACATCACTAACCGTGGCTACGGCGTGCTGGTGAATCACCCGGAAAACGTGTCGTTTGAAATCGGCTCGGAGAAAGTGTCGAAGGTGCAGTTCAGCGTCGAGGGCGAATATCTTGAGTATTTCGTGATTGATGGTCCGACGCCGAAAGACGTGCTGAACCGCTATACGCAGTTCACCGGGCGTCCTGCTCTGCCACCGGCCTGGTCGTTTGGCCTGTGGCTCACCACTTCATTTACCACCAACTACGACGAAGCGACGGTGAACAGCTTTATCGACGGCATGGCCGAGCGCAATCTGCCGCTGCACGTGTTCCATTTTGACTGCTTCTGGATGAAGGCCTTCCAGTGGTGCGATTTCGAATGGGACCCGGTGACGTTCCCGGATCCGGAAGGGATGATCCGCCGTCTGAAGGACAAAGGGCTGAAGGTCTGCGTGTGGATCAACCCGTACATCGGGCAGAAATCCCCGGTATTTAAAGAGCTGAAAGAGAAAGGCTATTTGCTGAAACGTCCGGATGGGTCGGTGTGGCAGTGGGATAAATGGCAGCCGGGTCTGGCGATTTATGACTTCACCAATCCGGAAGCCTGTCAGTGGTATGCCGACAAGCTGAAAGGCCTGGTGGATATCGGCGTGGACTGCTTCAAAACTGATTTCGGCGAGCGCATCCCGACAGACGTGGTCTGGCATGACGGCTCTGACCCGCAGAAAATGCACAACCATTATGCGTTCGCCTACAACGAACTGGTGTGGAACGTGCTGAAAGAGACGGTTGGCGAGCAGGAAGCGGTGCTGTTTGCCCGTTCAGCTTCCGTGGGCGCGCAACAATTCCCGGTGCACTGGGGTGGCGACTGCTACGCCAACTATGAATCCATGGCTGAAAGCCTGCGCGGCGGCCTGTCGATCGGCATGTCCGGGTTTGGTTTCTGGAGCCACGATATCGGCGGCTTCGAAAACACCGCCCCGGCACATGTCTACAAACGCTGGTGTGCGTTCGGGCTGCTTTCCAGCCACAGCCGCCTGCACGGCAGCAAATCCTACCGTGTGCCGTGGGCGTACGACGATGAATCCTGCGATGTGGTGCGTCACTTCACCGAGCTGAAATGCCGGATGATGCCGTATCTCTATCGTCAGGCAGCGATTGCCCATGAAACGGGCACGCCGATGCTGCGCTCAATGATGCTGGAGTTCCCGGAAGATCCGACGTGCGATTACCTCGACCGTCAGTACATGCTTGGGGATTCAATCCTGGTTGCACCGGTGTTCTCTGAAGCAGGCGACGTGCAGGTTTATCTGCCGGAAGGCCGCTGGACGCATCTGTGGCATAACGACGAAGCACAGGGAAGTCGCTGGCACAAACAGCAGCACGACGCACTGAGCCTGCCGGTATACGTGCGTGACAACACGCTGCTGGCGCTGGGGAACAATACACAGAAGCCTGATTACGCGTGGCATGAAGGCACCGCGTTCCAGCTGTTCCATCTGGAAGACGGACGTGAAGCTGTGTGCCAGGTTCCGGCTGCGGATGGTTCTACCGTCTTTACGCTGACCGCGAAACGCCAGGGCAACGCCATTACCGTGAAGGGTAGTGGCAACGCAAGCAACTGGACGCTGTGCCTGCGTAACGTGCAGCAGGTTGCTGGTGTGCAGGGCGGCTCACAGTCTGGCAGCGAATGGGGCGTGGTGGTTGCGGCTCAGGGAAATGAGATGGTGATTACGTTGTAAAGGCCTACAAGTACAGACAAGCCGGGCGGAGAGAACTCTTCCCGGCTTTTCTTTTGGCTGCGGTGTGAGATTTCCCCCTCTCCCTAACCCTCTCCCGCAGGGAGAGGGAACAGACCGGAGCTGGTTTTTATTCTCCCTCTCCCTTTGGGAGAGGGCCGGGGAGAGGGGGCGACACCCATTCTCGCTGGCGCAAAAAGCCCACTCCCCATAAAGCAAGCAGCGCATACAATCCCAGCGGCAGTAAAAAACTCACCCGTAAACTCAGCGTATCAATCATCAGTGCCTGCACCCACGGCAGGATCGCGCCACCGATGCCCGCCATCACCATTGCACCTGCCAGCACGTTGGCTCTTTGCGGCTGCTGACCAATGGCGTGAGCGAAAATGACCGGGTACATAACCGAATTGCCTACACCTGCCAACAAGAGGAGCCAACCGCCCACGGTGTTATTCAGCGCGATGGCCAGGGAAACCAGCAGCAGGCAAAACAGCGTCGCGTATTTGAACACACTGGCGCTATGAGTTTGATTGCCGAATAAACCAAACAGCAAACGCCCAGCGAGCGCGCCGCCCCAGTACAGCGTAATGAGAGACATCGCTATTTCTGCCGACCATCCGGCACTGAGCGTCAGGTATTTGAGCAAGCTGGTGGCCAGTGCAACTTCAACACCCACATAAATAAAAATGGCGGCAATACAGAAGATGACTTGCGGTTGCTTCCACAGGCTCGTGCGATTGGGTTGGACTGTTGCCGTAGGGGCATTCACATCCGGCAGGTGCAGAAGCTTGATGCCACACAACAGAACCAGCGAAAATAACGCCAGCGCCAGCCACATTCCGCTCATCGGTTCTTGTCCCAGTTCGGGTAGCGCGGGATAGACTTTCAGCAGGGTGGCGATACAAATCGGGGCCAGCGTTGTACCCAGTGAATTGACTGCTGACGCCAGGCTGAGATTGCTCACTCGTCTTTCCGGCGAGCTGAGCAACGCCAGATAAGGGTTAGCCACAACCTGCATCGCAGCCACGCCGACGGCCGAAATGAACACGCCAATCAGTGCGCCGATAAAGGAGCTTTCGTGAATGGTCGCGGCGATGAGTGTGCATCCGGTGACGCTTAGCAGCAGCGACCCCTCCAGCATTCTGCGGTAACCATAGCGAGTGATAAGCGCAGAACAGGGAATACAGCTGACAAACGGCGCAAGGTAAAACAGCACCGTGACTAACATGGCCTGCTGCCAGCTAATCTGGAAATAGTGGTAGAAGAACAAAATAATAACGCTGTTAATGGAGGTGATATTTCCCCACAGGAAAAAGACCAGCGCCAGCAGAACAAATTTTCTGTTCATTCATGTCTTCCTTTTATCATTGTCATGAATGAGTGAGTAACAACACAGTCTACTTTTGCCATATCTGATACCGTCCTTGTAATACATTGAGGGTGATATATGGAACTGGAAAATATCTTTCGTGACGTCAAGTTAAGCAAGACCGAGATTACCGTCTTGCGCTGTATTCAGAGTGACCCCGAACAATGCCTTCGCGAGGGCATTCGAGCCGTGGCAGAACGCTGTTACAGCAACCCTTCCTCCATTGTTCGCCTGGCAAAGAAATTAAAGTTTAGTGGCTGGCTGGAGTTGGTCTATTTTATCAAATTTAATATCACGATGCCGAAACTCGATGTGACAAATGATGTGGATTTTATGAAAACACAGCCACCGGAACGGCTGGCTGATGTCCTTAATGGTCTGCAACATCAGCGGATATTGATTCATGGCAGCGGGTTTTCACAGCTTATTGCCCAATATATTTATAATAAATTCCTGGTGATTGGCGTGAATGCCAGCCTGGCCCTGTGGCCGGACTATGAAATTCTGGAACAAAAGAATGCCACCAAATTTGATGCTATCTGGATTATTTCCAAATCGGGCCGCAGCAGCTCAGCGTTAAACTGGGTCAAAGCACTGGAGGGCAAAGCCACGGATCTGATTTGCTTTACCGGTGATTATCAAAGCCCTCTGGCCCAGGCGGCCGATACGGCGTTTATCATTCACGACCCGCAAAAGTACGATGATGATATTTACTGGAGCAATCCGTTCTTCGGTTACTGCATTCTGGGTTTTGAGCATTTGCTGAAACTCTGGTTTCAGCAAACTGGTGTGGGGGCACCTGCCGATGCCCCCGAGGAGTGATTACCAGCCCTCGCAGTGCGCGTCGCTCAGGTAAGCATCAACAAGCTTGTTCGCCAGCGACCACGAGGCGACAAGCGGATGTGCCATCAGGGCTCGTACCGCCAGCGCACGATCTTTGTTGAGTATGGCGGCCACGGCCAGGCGCTCGTACTCTTTCACGCAGGAGATCATGTTCTTCTGCGCAACTGGCACATGGCGCGGCGTCACTGGTTTCAGCCCGGATTTGCTGAGATCGCAGCTGATTTCAATCACATCGTCCGGCTGCAGGAAATCCAGCGTACCGTTATTGGAAAGTGACACCACGATACGTTTGGTGGTATCGCTGTTCACCGCTTCCAGAATATCCAGCGCCACGCCGGCATAGCCGCCGGTATCTGGCTCTTCAATAAACTGCTGCAACGTTAACGGTTCGCGGGTGTTGAATTTTTCCTGTTGCGATTCACTTTGCATGTAGCTGTTTTCACGCTTCAGGTAGTGCTTCATCCAGATATCAAATGCCGCTGCCGGGTTGGCTTTCACGTCGAGCGTCGCCAGCTCTTTGCGCATATCCCGGTTGATGCGGGCAATCTGCTCACCGCGGGTTTCCTGAGCGTTCTGAATCGCTTTCAGTGCTTCTTCCCGATAGTAGTAGTAATAGAGATATTCGTTGAGCAACTGGTTGTCGCACTGCTTCACCAGCTCCGGCTCGAAATATTGCATGCAGGTGTGGCTGTAAAGCGCAGGGCTGTTAATCAGCTTCTCCGTCACATCTTCGCCGCGCACGGTAAAGTTGGTGAACCACGAGAAGTGATTCAGGCCGTAGCACTCAACCTGCAAATCTCGCTCATCGCAGCCAAGAATTGACGGCAGCTCGCGAATCAATTCTGAAGGCGCATCGCAAATGCCATACACCCGACGCTTAAAGCCCGACTTAATGATCGCTTCGGTGACCAGCCCCGACGGGTTGGTGAAGTTGAACAAAATGGCATCCGGGGCAGCATGCTCTTCAATCAGACGACAGTAGTTGAGAATGGCCGGAATGGAGCGCATCGCCATCGCGAAGCCACCAGCCCCCGTTGTCTCCTGACCTAGCGTATTGTGTTCCAGTGCGACCCGTTCGTCGTGAATACGGCTTTCATCGCCTCCCACACGCAGAGTGGTGATGACGAAACCAGCCCCTTTTAGCGCTTCGACCGGATCGGTCGTCAGGCTGAAGTGAATATCCGGGCGAATAGTGTTGAACACATAACGGGCTATTTCGCCAAATACCGCCAGATTTTCTGCAGAACTGTCGAGGAAAACCACTTCTTTCAGGCCGATGCGATGCGCGTTATAGGCCAGTGATTTTGCCAGAAAGGCCGAGCGAACCCCGCCGCCCCCTAATACGGTTAATTTCATGATTCCTCCTGATTAATGCGTTGCCAGCCAGGTATCAACGTGAGTGCGGACTTGCCCGACTTTAACGCCATAAATAACCTGAACTTCATTTCGGTTACGCACCACGCCATTAGCGCCGGTGCTTTTTAATATCGTGTCGTCGACCAGACTCATATCGTGAATGGCGACCCGTAAACGGGTGAAGCAGTTGTCGACGGAAATAATATTTTCTTTGCCACCCAGGCCTTTAATAATGTCGTCGGTGACGGCGTTGCTGGCGTGGGTTTTATTTTTGATTTTCTCGCGGTAATCCGCTTTGTTATAAAGTTTGACCTCATCGTCATCTTCACGGCCGGGTGTTTTCAGATTTAACTTCACAACCAGCGTACGGAATATCACGTAATAAGCACCGAACTGCCCAATGCCGATGACGATATATAGCGGCCAGCGAGTCAGGCCGACCGGCAGAGGCAGGTTGTAAATCAGAAACTCAATCAGCCCGGCAGCTCCCCACGGGCGCACGGTAAAGATGTCGCAAATGGCCTGTGACGCGGCTGTCAGCGTAGCGTGAATAACCCACAGCAGCGGCGAGATGAACAGGAAAGTAAACTCAATCGGCTCGGTTATCCCGGTCAGCATTGAGGTGATGATGGCGGGCAGCAGGATGGCTTTTGCCAGCATTTTCTTCTCAGGCTTCGCGGTGTGATAGAACGCCAGCGATGCACCTGCCAGACCGAAAATTGTCGTCATGCCTTGCTGAGAGAACCGCAGCGATTCGTTCATCACCGGGGTTAAATCCGGGTGACGCATGTAGGCGAGGAAAATCGCCTGGGTGCCCGACACAGTTTGCCCGTCCACGCTCAGCGTGCCGCCAATTTGCGTCAGCTGGAACGGCGACCAGACGAAGTGATGCAGCCCGGTTGGGATCAGGAATTTTTCAAAGAAGCCGTAGACGAACACGCCCGCTACACCGGCGTTTTTCATAAAGCCGGTGAGCGCAGTGATGCCGTGAGTCATAAACGGCCAGATCCACGTAAAGGCGATGGCGTAAAAGATGACGACGGGTGTCATGGCAATCAGCGTCAGCTTGGCACCGCCGTACATCGACAGTGCACCCGGCAGTTCCACGCTGGAGACTTTATTGTGAACCCAGGCGATAGTGCAACCGAGAATTATCCCGAGGAAAACACCCATATCGACAACCACGAAACCTAATAATTGGGTTTGTCCGGTGCCGTAATATTCGCCGTTAATTTTTTCAGCAATACGATGGGTGAATTCCAGCCACGAATGGTTCGCGCCTAAAAACATAATAAAGCACATCACCGAAACCAGTGCGACTTCAGTTTTACGATCTTTCGCCAGACCGTAACTGATGCCAATACAGAATAATAAACCGAGGTTGCCAAATAATAGCCAGAAAGTATCCCCTAAAAGCTGCCCGAGATTATGCAAAAAACTGGTTTCGGGAATAAGGGTAGGATTGGTTAATACTGAACTTAATGCCAGAATTAAACCGATTACCGGTAAAAACAGAACTGCGCCGATCATTGCTCTGGAGAACGTTTGCATATTCTCCAGAATACGTTGACGTATTCCAGACATAATGGCTGTTCCTTTCTTGTAGGGCGTTTTAATTATTGGTTTGGACTTCCAGTGAGAAAGTTATAACAAGTGGCAGGAGGAAGCGGAACAGGTTGCGGGAAATAGGTACAAACAGCCACAAAATGTGCACTGGTTTCGGTCGGATGTGAAAGGAGATGAGCGGTGAGTAATGTAATGGGTTTTCCCCCTCTCCCTGGCCCTCTCCCCAAGGGAGAGGGGATTGGAACGGAGCTGGCTCGCTTTTCTCCCTCGCCCCTTTGGGGAGAGGGTCGGGGTGAGGGGATTGGAACGGAGCTGGCTCGCTTTTCTCCCTCTCCCTGAGGGAGAGGGCAGGGGAGAGGGGGAACTGCGATGAAGAAGTTACTGCACGGGTTGAGCTGGAGCAGGTTCCGCAGCAGGCACACCCCCAGTGGGCGCTGGCACCACAGGTTGCGGGGTACTCACTTCGCCATTAGTCATCGTCTGCGTCACTTCCTGCTTGTTCATATTGATGGCGTGCAGTTGCCCGCTGACCGTTGGTTTAAGCGGCGCACTGGCCTGCACATTGCCGTGGGCTTTTAGTTGCAGGTTGCCATCGCCGGTAATCGGCAGCACTGGCCAGCCCCATTGTTGCAGGATATCCAGCGGCACACCGCGACCGTTCAGGCTAATGGCGACTTCGCGCTGCGGCTGCTGCGAGACGGCGGCTGTGGCTTCCAGAATGCCTTTCTCGGTAAAGGCGCTCAGCTCGTTGATGTTCACCACGGAATCATTCGCCACCAGTTTTAGCGACGGACGGCGCACATCCACACGATTAAACGTTGCTGCAGCGGCATTCAATGCAGCATTGCCGCGCCAGATGCCCCAGTTGCCGTTTTTCGCCAGTTGCAGATTATCGCCGTAGCCGTCAAGGGAAGTGAGCTGCCACGGGAAGTTCGGGTCGATGTCGATAACCAGGTTTCGGCTGGCGGTGAATTTGCTCAGGGTGACGCTTTGCAGCCATTCCGGGAGCTGATCTGCCCACAGCTGTTTCCAGTTTTTCGGCAGCGTGTATTCCAGCCCGGCCACGGCGGCGTCATCCAGCACCAGCGCTTTGCCATTGCGTAACCAGTTGCCCGACGTGCGCACCATACCGCCTTCCCAGCGGGAGGTGAACTGGCGCAGTGCGATACCTTGTGGCGAGAACTCGGTGTTCAGAATGGGATCGATAAAATGCAGCGAGCCGTAGATGAATTCATCGGCATTCATCGACAGGCGGCCGCCGTCGCTGCTCCAGTCGCCTTTGCTGAGCGTCAGGTCGCGCAAGCTCAAATCAAGATCGGCAATCGCCCAGTCCGGGCCTTGTAAGCGAGCATCGGTCACTTCCAGGCTGCCGATAGCTAACGACGGCAAGGTGGTGAGCGGGGCGAAGAAATCCTGTAGTGATTTGTCGCTTTGGTAACGGATGTCCGTCAGGCGCAGGCTGTCGACCAGCCAGCTGCCGTCGGCGTTACGTTTGGCATTCCCGGTGAGAGAGCCACGCGCGATGTCTGCGCCAATGGTGCCCAGCGTCACCACGCCGTTATCGATGCTGCCTTGTACCAGCACGTTATTGGCTTCGATACCGTTGAGCGTCATTGAACCTGCGCTCATCTGGATTTGAGCCTGTTTGCCCAGCACATTTCCGGCTTCTGGCACCCACGGCGAGACGCCACCCGTCACACGTTGTGCACTGAGATCCCAGCCGGTTTCCGGGCTGTTAAAGGCCATATTGCTGAGTTGCAGGGTGTCGGCTTCAAACGGGAAAGGCGCGGTTGAGGACATCAGGTTTAGCGTCCCGTCCTGCAAGGTGATGGTGTCGGCATGCAGCGGATCGGTGAGCTGGCGGCTGCTCAGACCAATATCGACCGTTTTGGCAACCAGCGTGGCGGGTTTGCCATCGCGGCCAAAGGTGACATTTTTCAACAGAATATGTGAAGGCGAGGAGAAGCGATGATCCATCGCATCAAAGACAATGTGGTAATCGGTGTGGGTTGAAATCCAGCCGCTGACCTGGCGCGCACCCCAGCGGGTTTGCAGTAAAAAGTAGAACGCCAGCGCAACCAGCAGCACGGCGATCAACAGCCAGAGAATCAGCTTCCCGATAAATTTCATCGTCTTCCATCCAGTGAAGGGCACATAAAGGAGTTATGCACGATTTGTGCGCAATCCTCAAGGAAGGATTCGTGTAATTAAATGTCACGGCGACGCCTGAAAGCGCCGCCGTGAGTGAGATCAGTTCTTTTCTGGCGGGAAAACCAGATTCAGAACAATCGCGGTAATACCGCCAGCAGCGATACCGGAGGAGAGCAGGTTTTTCAGCCAGTCAGGCGCGAACTGCAGGATCAGCGGCTGCTGAGAAACGCCCATGCCGACAGCCAGCGAGAGCGCAATAATCATAATTGCGCGGCGGTTCAGCGGCTCACGCGAAACGATACGTACGCCAGAAGCTGCGATGGTGCCGAACATCACCAGCGTTGCGCCACCCAGAACGGGCTCAGGAATGTGCTGCACAAAACCACTTACCGCCGGGAACAGGCCGAGGACAATCAGCATCAGCGCCACCACAAAGCCCACGTAGCGGCTGGCCACGCCGGTCAGCTGAATAACGCCGTTGTTCTGACCAAAGCAGGAGTTCGGGAAGGTGTTGAACACCGCTGACACAAAGGAGTTCAGGCCATTCGCCAGCACACCGCCTTTAAGGCGTTTCATATACAGCGGGCCGGAAACTGGCTGTTCAGAAACGTCAGAGGTGGCAGTGATGTCGCCGATGGTTTCCAGCGAGGTGATCATAAACACCAGCATCAGCGGCAGCAGCAGGTTCCAGTCAATGCCCAGGCCATAATAAAGCGGCGTTGGCACAGTAATCAGCGCCTGATTCGTCGGGGCGGTATTCTGCGGCAGCATGTCCATCGCCCACGCCACGAGGTAACCCGCCGCCATCGCAATCACCAGAGAAGCTATACGCAGATACGGGTTGCGCTGGCGGTTAAGCAGGATAATCAGCGCCAGCACCACGCCCGCCAACAGCAGGTTTTTCGGTGCGCCGAAGGTGTGATCGGCCATGGCTGCATAACCCCCGCCAATGGACGTCAGGCCAACCTGAATCAGCGACAGGCCGATGATCATCACCACCACGCCGGAAACCAGCGGGGTAATAATGCGGCGCGCCAGATGCAGGACGCGGGAAAGCGCCATTTCCGTCACGCTCGCCAGCATCAGCGTGCCAAACAGCGCCGCCATCATTGTCGGCACATCTGCGCCGCCGGTTTTCAATGCGGTACCGCCCATGATCAGCGGCGCGACAAAGTTGAAGCTCGTTCCCTGAATCGAGAGCAAACCAGAACCGACAGGCCCCCAGGCTTTAATCTGAATAATGGAAGCCACACCTGAAGCGAACAGCGACATACTGATGATGTGCTGCGTATCCTGCGCCGGTAAGCCGAGCGCCTGGCAAATCAGCAGGGACGGCGTGATGACCGCGACAAACATCGCCAGTAGATGCTGAAAAGCAGCGAATAAGGTTTGCGGCAGAGGCGGGCGGTCTTCAAGACGATAGATAAGCTCGCTGTTTTGTGACTGCGCAATCGGTTGCGCATTTTCAGCTTCGAGGGTGTTCACTGACATGTTCAGAGGCGATCCGTGGTGGAAAAAGGGGGATTTTAACGGACTGCCAGGCAAAAGCAAACGGTTGCGGCTAATATATTAAGGATGAATAAGCGACCAGTTTTTTATGCTGTTTATGCTTGTTTTGTCGCAAAATTCACCAAGTGCGATAACTTTTTCTGTTAATTTTAGCTGCCTTTTGCGTAGAATTCGGCTCCTGATTCTAAACAAAGAGAACTTTTCGCTACAGGAAGAGACGTCGCGTGTCATTGGATCATGCGCAAACAAGGAGCTTTTATGTTTCATCTCGATACCCTATCGACGCTTGTTGCCGCAACGCTGGTGTTGCTGTTAGGACGCAAACTGGTCCACACCGTTCCCTTTTTCAAAAAATACACTATCCCCGAACCGGTTGCCGGTGGCCTGTTGGTTGCTGTCGCTCTGCTGGTGCTCAAAAAAAGCATGGGCTGGGAAATCGACTTCGATATGAGCCTGAAAGACCCGCTGATGCTGGCTTTCTTCGCGACCATTGGCCTGAACGCCAACCTCGCGAGCTTGCGTTCTGGCGGGAAAGTGCTGGGGTCATTCCTGATTGTGGTTGTCGGGCTGCTGTTAATGCAGAACGCCATCGGTATCGGGATGGCGAAAATACTGGGCCTCGACCCGCTGATGGGCCTGCTGGCCGGGTCTATTACGCTGTCTGGCGGTCACGGAACCGGGGCAGCATGGAGCAAACTGTTTACTGAGCGCTACGGCTTCGCCAATGCGACAGAAGTGGCCATGGCTTGCGCCACCTTCGGCCTGGTGCTGGGGGGCTTGATTGGCGGCCCGGTTGCCCGTTATCTGGTTAAACACTCTTCTACGCCTGACGGTACGCCAGAAGATCAGGCCGTGCCGACCGCGTTTGAAAAGCCGGACGTGGGCCGCATGATCACCTCGCTGGTGATGATTGAAACCATCGCGATGATCGCTATCTGTATCACGCTGGGTAAAATCGTTGCGCAATTGCTGGTGGGCACAGTGCTTGAACTGCCAACGTTCGTTTGCGTGCTGTTTATAGGTGTAATTCTGAGTAACGGTCTGGCGCTGCTGGGCTTCTATCGCGTGTTCGAGCGTGCGGTCTCGATTTTGGGCAACGTTTCGTTATCTCTGTTCCTGGCGATGGCGCTGATGAGTCTGAAGCTGTGGGAACTGGCCTCGCTGGCGCTGCCGATGGTGGCTATTCTGGCGGTGCAGACTGTGGCGATGGCGCTGTATGCGATTTTCGTGACTTACCGCATCATGGGTAAAAACTACGACGCAGCGGTGCTGGCGGCTGGGCATTGCGGGTTTGGCCTGGGTGCAACGCCAACGGCGATTGCCAATATGCAGGCCATCACCGAACGTTTTGGTCCTTCACACATGGCATTCCTGGTGGTGCCGATGGTCGGTGCGTTCTTTATCGATATCGTCAACGCGCTGGTGATTAAGTTGTATCTGCTGCTGCCAATGTTTGGCTAAAAAAATGCCCGGTGGCGGCTACGCCTTACCGGGCCTACAGTTTTGATGGGGGTCCATCCCGATTTGTAGGCCCGGTAAGCGAAGCGCCACCGGGCATTTTCGTCTCACACGCTTACTCGTGATCTTCCCACGCCAGCGCGCGTTTCACCGCTTTCTTCCAGCCGCTGTAACGGTAGTTACGTTCGGTGGTTTCAATCCCTGGGCGGAACTCACGCTCAATCACCGCTTTTTCCTGCAGCTCATCCAGATTCTGCCAGAAGCCAACCGCCAGGCCCGCCAGATACGCCGCGCCCAGGGCTGTCACTTCACGCACTTCCGGACGCTCTACACGGGTGCCGAGAATGTCGGACTGGAACTGCATCAGGAAGTTGTTGGCAACTGCGCCACCGTCCACACGCAGGGCGTGTAAACGAATGCCGGAGTCTGCCTGCATCGCTTCCAGTACATCGCGTGTTTGATAGGCGATGGATTCCAGGGTGGCACGGATAATGTGGTTCGAGTTCACGCCGCGAGTCAGGCCGAAAATGGCACCGCGAGCATACGGGTCCCAGTATGGCGCGCCCAGGCCTGTGAACGCTGGCACCACATAGACGCCGTTGGTGTCGTTCACTTTGGTGGCGAAGTATTCGGAATCGAAAGCGTCGTTGATCAGCTTCATTTCGTCACGCAGCCACTGAATGGACGCGCCCGCCATGAACACCGCGCCTTCCAGAGCGTAGTTCACTTCGCCTTTCGGGCCGCAGGCGATGGTGGTCAGCAGGCCATGCTCAGATTTCACCGCAGTTTCCCCGGTGTTCATCAGCATAAAGCAGCCTGTACCATAAGTGTTCTTCGCCATCCCTTCCTTCACGCACAGCTGGCCGAACAGCGCCGCCTGCTGGTCACCCGCGATACCGGCGATAGGAATACGCGTACCGCCTTTACCACCGATGTTGGTCTGGCCGTACACTTCGGAAGACTTGCGCACTTCCGGCAGCATCGCGCGTGGGATGTCCAGCGCGTCGAGCATTTTGTCATCCCAGTCCAGCTCGTGGATGTTAAACAGCATCGTACGCGAGGCGTTGGTGTAGTCGGTGACGTGCACGCGGCCCTGCGTCATACGCCAGATGAGCCAGGTATCAACGGTCCCGAACAGCAGTTCACCCTTTTTCGCTCGCTCACGCGCGCCTTCCACGTGATCCAGAATCCACTTCACTTTGGTGCCGGAGAAGTACGGGTCGATAACCAGACCGGTTGCTTTGCGGACGTACTCTTCCATGCCATCGCGTTTGAGCTGCTCGCAGATTTCTGCGGTGCGACGGCACTGCCAGACGATGGCGTTATAAATTGGCTTACCGGTTTCTTTATCCCAGACGATCGCCGTTTCACGCTGGTTGGTGATGCCGATGGCCGCCACTTCGTCGGAATTGATATCGGCTTTCGCCAGCACTTCAATCAGCGTGGAGCTCTGGGAAGCCCAGATTTCCATTGGGTCGTGCTCGACCCAGCCTGGCTTAGGATAAATTTGTTCGAATTCGCGCTGTGAAACGCTGACGATATTGGCGTCGTGATCCATGACGACGGCGCGGGAGCTGGTTGTCCCCTGGTCCAGCGCAACGATATATTTTTTGTCGGTCATATGCTTAAGTCCCGTAGTCAGATTACAGCGAAGCTTTTTGTTGTGAGGTGTTGCTGGTGGTGTCTTTCTCTTCCACCACGCAGACATCGCACGGTAAATTGCGGCCAATCAGCCTGCGATAGCCGAAGGCTCCGAGCGACGCGCCAACAATTGGCGCGAGCAGCGGCACCAGGAAATAAGGGATATCTTTGCCGCCGGTAAAGGCAACGTTGCCCCAACCCGCAAGCCAGGCGAACGTTTTCGGACCCAGGTCACGAGCCGGGTTCATCGCAAAGCCGGTCAGCGGCCCCATTGATGCGCCAATTACCGCAATCAGCAAGCCAATCAGCAGTGGCGCCATTGGGCCACGAGGCACGCCGTTGCCGTCATCCGTCAGCGCAAGGATAACGCCCATCAGGATAGCGGTAATGACCATTTCTACCGCGAAGGCCTGCACAAAATTGATATGTGGGTTCGGATAAGTAGAGAAGATACCTGCCAGATCAAGACTTTCGACGCTGCCGCGCACCATATTGTGCGTGTGTTCGAAGTCGATGAAAAGATTGTAGTAAAGCCCGTAAACCAACGCCGCTGCGCAAAACGCGCCGGCAAATTGAGAAAGGATGTAGGGAACAACTTTGCGCCCATCGAAACAGGCAAACAGCCAGAGTGCAATCGTTACTGCCGGGTTCAGATGTGCGCCGGAAACCCCTGCAGTCAGGTAAATGGCCATCGCCACGCCCAGACCCCAGATGATACTGATTTCCCACTGACCGAAGCTCGCGCCTGCAACTTTTAGCGCCGCTACGCATCCAACACCGAAGAAGATCAACAACCCGGTACCCAGAAACTCGGCAATGCACTGGCCTTTTAAGGTTGATGTTTGACTCATGATCGGATCCTGAAGACAGATGAATGATTATTGTGAACATGGAGGTCGAAGACGACCATGCTGCCATGTAGGCATAGTGTTAATTTATCGTTAACGAGCAAAAACGAGAAATATCGAAATCAAAATCTGTGTGCCTCGTCAATAAAATGAGCGTTTTCGCGCGATGAAGCGCGTATATTGACCGTGGAAAAGGTGATCTTCGAACCATTCATTTAACGAATGGTTTAACAATTAAGAGGGAGTTGCGCCGAACGCTCCAGGTATAGACCGAAAAGTGTTGCAAACCACGATCTGCGCGCCCCGGCGCTGGACAGGGAGGGCGGCGCTCCATACAATCGCAAGCAGAGCAGTGCGCTTATTTTCGTTAAGGCGTCGCCGGGGTTCCGGGACGAGTTCAACGCCTTGCAAATTCAGGAGAGGTATGACGATGTCATTAGAAGTGTTTGAGAAACTGGAATCTAAAGTACAGCAGGCGATTGATACCATCACTCTGCTGCAGATGGAAATCGAAGAGCTGAAAGAGAAGAACAATTCCCTGGCTCAGGAAGTGCAGAACGCACAGCACGGTCGTGAAGATCTGGAGCGCGAAAACAGCCAGCTGAAAGAACAGCAACACGGCTGGCAGGAACGTCTGCAGGCGCTGTTGGGCCGCATGGAAGAAGTGTAACGTCCCCCAACGCCCTTCCTCGGAAGGGTGTTTTGCTTTCCCCTCTTTATATCCTCACGTTATAGCCAATCTTTTTTTATTCTTTAATCATCTGGTTCGTTTCTGGCAGGCTACGCTCATCACAACATCACATAAGAGAGCGGTCGATGAACAAGTTAGGCCTGGGGTTAACGCTTCTGCTGGCATCTGCCGGCGTTCTGGCAAAAGACATTCAGTTATTGAACGTGTCGTACGATCCGACGCGTGAACTGTACGACAACTACAACAAAGCTTTCAGCACCTACTGGAAACAGAAGACCGGTGATGACGTCGTTATCCGTCAGTCGCACGGCGGTTCCGGTAAGCAAGCCACCTCTGTTATCAACGGTATCGAGGCCGATGTGGTCACGCTGGCGCTGGCTTACGATGTGGATGCCATTGCTGAACGTGGGCGCATCGACAAAAACTGGCTCAAACGCCTGCCGGACAACTCTGCACCTTACACCTCGACCATCGTGTTCCTGGTGCGCAAAGGCAACCCGAAACAGATTCATGACTGGAACGATCTGGTTAAACCGGGCGTTTCCGTGATTACCCCGAACCCGAAAAGCTCCGGCGGCGCACGCTGGAATTATCTGGCGGCCTGGGGCTACGCGTTGCATCACAACAACAACGATCAGGCCAAAGCTCAGGATTTCGTGAAGGCGCTGTATAAGAACGTGGAAGTGCTGGATTCCGGCGCTCGCGGCTCAACCAACACCTTCGTTGAGCGTGGCATTGGTGATGTGTTGATCGCCTGGGAAAACGAAGCGCTGCTGGCGACCAAAGAACTGGGCAAAGACAAGTTTGAAATCGTGACCCCTAGTGAGTCGATTCTGGCTGAACCAACGGTGTCTGTTGTCGACAAAGTGGTGGATAAGAAAGGCACCCGCGAAGTTGCCGATGCTTATCTGAAATACCTCTACTCGCCAGAAGGACAGGACATTGTCGCGAAAAACTACTACCGTCCTCGCGATGCTGACGTGGCGAAAAAGTACGAAAGCGAATTCCCGAAACTGAAGTTGTTCACCATCGATCAGGAGTTCGGCGGCTGGGCGAAAGCGCAGAAAGAGCACTTCTCTAACGGCGGCACCTTCGACCAGATTAGCCAGCGCTAACTCTCATCATAGTGCCGGGTGGCGCTGTTGCTTACCCGGCCTGTCTTACGAATTATTGATTTCCCTGATTGTTTTTCAGCCATGAACAGCGGTTAATGGCCTGACACGCAGAAGCGTGGAGGACAATCAAGGAATGAGGCATGGACAGATTAACGCCGGTTCGCCCCTGGCCCGCGCTCATCGCGGTCGCTATCACTTTTGTCATCTGGTTTATCATCCCTGTACCCCATGGCGTCACGCCGCAAGCCTGGCATTTGCTGGCGCTTTTTATCGGCACTATTGCGGCCATTATCGGCAAAGCGATGCCGATCGGGGCGATTGCGATTATCGCCATCATGCTGGTGGCGATGACGGGAGTCACCAACCCTGGCAAGCCTGCTGCCGCGCTGAATGATGCGTTAAGCGGGTTTTCGAATTCGCTCATCTGGCTGATTGGCCTGTCGATAATGCTGTCGCAAAGTTTGCTGAAAACCGGCCTTGGCGCGCGTATTGGCTACGGCTTCATTGCCTTATTTGGCAAACGAACGCTGGGCATTGCCTGGGCGCTGACGCTGGCTGAAACGCTCATTGCGCCAGTCACGCCAAGCAACACCGCGCGCGGTGGCGGCATCATTCATCCCGTGATGCGCGCCATTGCTGACAGCCTCGGCTCCCAACCTGGTAACAGTGAAAACGGCTCGACGGGCCGCTATCTGGCGCTGGTTAACTACAATATCAACCCGATAAGTTCGGCGATGTTTATCACCGCGACAGCACCTAACCCGCTGATTGTTAATCTGATGATGAAAGGCACTGATGGCGTGCTGGAGATGACGTGGGGCATGTGGGCTATTGCCGCCTTACTGCCTGCGGCAGTGTCGCTGCTGGTGATGCCGATGGTCATCTGGTGGCTTTATCCGCCAGCCATCACGAAAACACCTGATGCGCCGCAGTTTGCCCGCGCGAAGCTCAATGAACTCGGGCCGTTGTCTATGGCAGAGAAAATCACCCTCGGCGTGTTTGCGCTGCTGTTGTGTCTGTGGGCAGGTGTTCCCGCGTTTGTGATGGGCAGCAGTTGGACGGTCAACCCGACCAGCGCAGCGCTAATTGGGCTGTCGATTCTGCTGCTAACTGGCGTGCTGCACTGGGACGATATCCTCAAATGCCGGGGCGCCTGGGACACCATTGTCTGGTTTGCTGCTCTGGTCATGATGGCGGAGTTTCTCAGCAAGCTCGGCCTGGTGAGCTGGCTGGCGACCAGTATCGGCACAACCATCGATGGTCTGGGCCTGCACTGGAGCGTGGCGACGCTGTTGTTAGTTCTACTTTATGTCTATTCGCACTACTTTTTTGCCAGCACGACAGCGCATATCACCGCCATGTTCGCTGCCTTTTTTGCCGCTGGGCTGGCGTTGGGCGCACCTCCTGCTTTGCTGGGGCTGATGCTCGGTTTTTCTTCATCGCTGATGATGTCACTCACGCATTACGGCACCGGCACGGCACCGATCATCTTTGGCTCAGGCTACGCTACGCTTGGCGAATGGTGGAAAACCGGGCTGGTGATGAGCGTGGTGAACCTGGTTATCTGGGGCGTGACAGGCTCGGTATGGTGGCACTGGCTGGGCTACTGGTAGGGTTGATGCGACAAAAATTCATAAAGGTATGTTATATCTGAGGTTACTTCATCACTCAGGAAAATCACATGTCTAAGCAAAAGCGCCGTCTTGTCGGTTTGTTGATTGTCATCTTACTGCTGGTGGGCGCTGGCGTGTGGCTGTACCCGAAAGGGAATCCTAATGCGTTGCGCCATTTTGTTATCGACCAGTGCGTGCCGAATCAACAGCAACATCAGTCTCCTGCACCTTGTGCTTCGGTGAACCTGAAGGGCGGCTACGTGCTGTTCAAAGATCGCAACGGGCCGCTGCAGTATCTGCTGATGCCGACTTATCGCATTAACGGCACGGAAAGCCCGCTGCTGTTGGATCCGCATACACCAAACTTCTTCTGGCAAGCCTGGCAAAGCCGCCAGGTGATGAGTGCTCTCCACGGTTCGCCAGTGCCAGATTCAGCGGTGTCGTTGACTATCAATTCGCGCACCGGACGCACGCAGAATCATTTCCATATTCATATTTCCTGCTTGCGTTCTGATGTGCGTGAACAGCTTAATGCCAGCAGTGACATCATCAGCAGCCGCTGGTTACCTTTGCCGGATGGCCTGCGCGGGCATAAGTATCTTGCCCGTCGGGTAACGGAAACAGAGCTGGCGCAAAAAAGCCCCTTCCTGATGTTGGCTGAAGAAGTGCCAGAAGCGCGTGAGCACATGGGACGCTTTGCGCTGGCTATGGTGCAGCAAAATGATGGCACGTTTGTGTTGCTTGCTACCGAGCGCAATCTGCTGACGTTGAACCTGGCTTCCGCCGAGGAAATCCAGGATCACCGCTGCGATATCCTGAAATAAGCCTACCCGTTCTGGCGTTTACCTGTTTCTCCTGTCGTCGTAGACTTGCTGAAAAAAACGACAGGAGACAGGTATGTCGCTCTGGCTTTCACATCCTCTGTTTTTACCCTCACTGATTGTCGGCCTGACCATTGTGCTTTGGGCCACCTCGCTGTTGCCGGAATTTATCACCGCGCTGCTGTTTTTTACCCTGGCCATGGCGACCAAAATCGCCCCGCCGGACGTTATCTTTGGCGGCTTTGCTTCTTCGGCCTTTTGGCTGGTCTTCAGCGGGTTTGTGCTGGGGATAGCCATTCGTAAAACCGGTCTGGCAGACAGGGCCGCTCGGGCATTGTCCGCGAGACTGACCGACTCGTGGCCGCTGATGGTCGCAAGCGTCGTCTTACTCAGCTACGCGCTGGCTTTTGTGATGCCCTCAAACATGGGGCGAATTGCACTGCTGATGCCCATTGTGGCGGCGACGGCGGCCCGGGCGGGTATTCATGAAGGCACTCGCGCCTGGTATGGTCTGGCGCTTGCGGTAGGGTTTGGCACGTTCCAGCTTTCCGCCACCATTCTGCCTGCTAACGTCCCGAATCTGGTGATGAGTGGCGCGGCGGAAGGGTCTTACGGCATTCATCTGAACTATCTCCCTTATCTGCTGCTGCACACGCCAGTGTTAGGCTGGCTGAAAGGGGGGTTGCTGATTGCGCTGATTTGCTGGTTATTCCCGGGCAAGCCGCAACGGGCGAGTGATGTTATCGCCCCAACACCCATGAGCCGCGATGAGAAGCGCCTGGCGTGGTTGCTGGCGATAGTGTTAACCCTTTGGGTGACCGAAAGCTGGCATGGCATAGGCCCAGCGTGGACGGGGCTGGCGGCGGCCTTTGTCACGCTGCTGCCACGGGTGGGCTTTATCAGCGGCGAAGAGTTTGCGACAGGGGTAAATATCCGCACCTGTATTTACGTGGCAGGCATTTTGGGGCTGGCGATCACGGTGACGCAAACCGGCATTGGCGAAGCTGTCGGGCAAATGTTATTGCAGCTGATGCCGCTCGACCCTGAGCGCCCCTTCACCAGCTTCCTGGCGCTGACCGGGATCACCACCGCCCTGAACTTTATCATGACCGCCAACGGCGTTCCGGCGCTGTATACGACCTTTGCGCAAAGCTTCGCTGACGCGACAGGTTTTCCGCTGCTCAGCGTGATAATGATTCAGGTGTTGGGGTATTCGACGCCGCTGCTGCCGTATCAGGCTTCGCCGATTGTGGTGGCGATGGCGCTAGGAAAAGTGCCTGCAAAGGCCGGGATGATGCTTTGCCTGATGCTGGCGTTGGCGAGTTATCTGCTGTTGTTACCGCTGGACTATGCGTGGTATCAGCTACTCGGCAAGCTATAAAAAAAGCCCGGTCGCGATGACCGGGCCTTCGGGTTCGCAAACAGCGATTAAGCCTGTTTAGCGGCTTCTGCTGCTTTAACGATGACCGCGAAAGCGTCTGCTTTCAGGGAAGCACCGCCAACCAGCGCGCCGTCGATGTCTGGCTGGGTGAACAGTTCTGCTGCGTTTGCCGCGTTCACGGAACCGCCGTACTGGATGATCACTTGCTCAGCCACTTTCGCGTCTGCTTTAGCAATGTGGTCACGGATGAATTTGTGAACGGCCTGAGCCTGAGCTGGAGTAGCAGATTTGCCAGTACCGATTGCCCATACTGGTTCGTAAGCGATAACAACACCTTCGAAAGCGGCTGCGCCCTGAGTTTTCAGCACGGCGTCAATCTGACGTGCACAAACTTCTTCAGTTTTGCCCGCTTCGTTTTCTGCTTCGGTTTCACCGATGCACAGAACCGGAGTCAGACCCTGCGCTTTCAGCACAGCGAATTTCTTGGCGATCAGCTCGTCAGATTCTTTGTGATAAGTACGACGCTCTGAGTGACCGATAATGATGTACTGAGCACCGATATCTTTCAGCATTTCCGCGGAGGTTTCACCGGTGAATGCGCCAGACAGGTTCAGGTCAACGTTCTGCGCGCCCAGATTGATGTGGCTGCCGCCAGCGGCCTGTTTAGCCAGATCGAGGTACATTTCTGGTGGAGCGATGGCTACGTCACAACCGGTCACGCCGCTCAGCTCTTTACGCAGGTTAGTCACCAGCTCGTTTACCATGTGGCGGCTGCCGTTCAGTTTCCAGTTACCCATCACTAAAGGATGTCGCATTTGAATTCTCCACGCTACTTAAGCGAATTAAGGAAGATGGCCGCCCGTCAGGGCAGCATGGTCTGTGAAACAGTATAGAGATCCGGCGCGGGAAAGGCTTTGCTTTTTGTCATTTATTGTTGCCTTGCAGTGACTCAGATAGCGCCAGCTTAATCGGTTCAATGGCGAAGGTTAGCCCTTTTTCGCCGTTGTCCGCGACAACATAGCGAATGGCACCTTCACTGGTACTGTAATAGCGTTTACTTTTTCCGGCTGCGAACAATTTTTGCAGTTTCTGCAGGCTTTGCGCTTTGGTGATTGAAGGGGTGAACACGCGAATCATGGCGCTCATGTACTCGTAAGCCTTCGCTTTGGCGGCTTTCTGTTCCGGGCCCTGAATCGGCAGCCAGGTTATCTGCATCGACTTAATCTTCAGCGTGCCGCGCTCAAGCGCGGTCGAGGCATACAAATTTTCGTTAATTTTGCTGGCCGCGCGGGTCAGGGCAAGCTGATCGCGGCTGGTGGTGATGGATCGAAACTCGTTTAACGCCAGGGTTGGATTCTCAGCATTAAACCTCTCCCGGAATTGACTAATGGAGAGGTCAAACGTCGGTGAACCGGGCAGTAAGTAAGGCGCAGTGGTGGTATCGGCGGATTCAGCAGATAGCGCGTACGGCCCGGCAACCAGCGTTGCAAGCCCGATAAAACACAGAGTCAGCCATTTCGTCATTGATACCACCTGAGCATTTTCATGCTGACGATTAAAACGGTAAACGGCCCCGCTTGTCAAAAAGAGACCACTTCAGGGTAAACTACGCGGCATTATGAAAATCAGGAATCTTCCATGACCCTACAGCAGTGGCTATTTTCGATTAAAGGGCGCATCGGGCGCCGTGACTTCTGGATTTGGATGGGCATCTGGGTGCTGGCGATGATTGTCCTCTTCACGCTGGCCGGTGGCGGCTGGCTGAATCTGCAAACCGCCGCCTTCGCGCTGGTGTGCCTGTTGTGGCCGACAGCCGCCGTGACGGTAAAACGTCTGCATGACCGAGGCAAATCAGGCATCTGGGCATTGTTGATGGTGCTGGCCTGGATGCTGCTGGCCGGTAACTGGGCCGTGCTGCCGGGCGTCTGGCAATGGGGTGTTGGGCGGTTTGTCCCCACGCTCATTATTGTGATGATGCTTATCGATCTGGGTGCGTTTGTGGGCACCCAGGGCGAAAATAAATACGGCAAAGAAACTCAGGATGTGAAATACCGCTGATCACCAGTAGTGTTCAGCGGTCATGTGGCCCGGTCGACGGCGCAGATGTTTGGTCATCTGCCGGGACTCTTTCAGCAACTGCTGCGTATCTCGCACCATCTGCGGGTTGCCACAAAGCATCACGTGGCTGTTTTCAGCCGTCATCGTCAGGCCAACCGCCTCTTCTAACGAGCCGTTTTCTATCAGCGCCGGAACGCGTCCGGTCAATGAGCCAGAAACGCTCTCACGGCTCACCACGGTTTGAATCCGCAGTTTCCCTTCGTAGCGTTGCTGAAGCTCCAGCATCAGCGGCAGATAGCTTAAATCTGCGGCGAAGCGCACCGCATGTACCAGCACCAGATTGTTGAAACGCTCAAGATCTTTGCCTTCCTGCAAAATCGACAGATACGGCCCGAGCGCAGTGCCAGTCGCCAGCATCCACAATGTGTCGCAGTCTGGCACTTCATCCAGCACGAAGAACCCCGCGGCTTCACTCACCAACTGAACTTCATCCCCGGGCTTCAGCGCCGCCAGTCGAGGGCTAAGCTTGCCTTCCGGCACAGTGACCAGATAGAACTCAAGATCGGGATTATTGGGTGCGTTGACATAGGAGTAAGCGCGCTGAACGCGCTCGCCGTCAATTTCCAGCCCAAGCTTGGTGAATTGTCCGGCCGTAAAGGGGTGAACGGGGGCATGAACGGTGAGGCTGAACAGAGCGTCTGTCCAGTTCTCGACTTTGGTGACTTTTCCGGTAACCCAATCCGCCATGATTTTCTCCTCGTTGCGTTGATAGTTCTATCTTCGCCAGGTGAGAAGAAGATTTCCAGCCCTTAACAGGCTGGAAAGCTCTTGCGGACAAATGATTTACAGGATGTGCAGCTGGATTTCCGGGTCTTTGCGGTCCAGATAGTGAATGGACTGAATACGGCGGATGGTGCGCGATTTGCCACGGATAAGCAGCGTTTCCGTGGTGGCGATATTGCCTTTGCGGGTGATCCCTTCCAGCAGGTCGCCTTTGGTGATCCCGGTGGCGGAGAAGATCACGTTATCGCTCTTCGCCATCTCTTCCAGACGCAGCACTTTACCCGCTTCAATGCCCATTGCCGCGCAGCGTTCCAGCTCAGTCTCGCCAATACGGCGGTTTTCTTCAGAATCGCCTTTGACGTCATGACGAGCCAACAGGCGACCGTGCATATCGCCATCCAGCGCGCGGATCACTGCCGCAGACACCACGCCTTCTGGCGCGCCGCCAATGCCGTAAAGCACATCCACTTCACTGTCTGGCATGCAGGTCAGAATGGAGGCCGCAACGTCGCCATCCGGAATAGCAAAGACACGCACGCCAAGTTTCTGCATCTCGGCAATCACTTTATCGTGACGGGGTTTCGCCAGAATGGTGACAGTCAGTTCTTCGAGGGGCTTATCGAGTGCAATGGCAACATTGCGCAGGTTCGTTTCCAGCGGCAGGTTGAGGTCGATAACACCTTTCGCGCCAGGGCCGACAATCAACTTTTCCATGTACATATCTGGCGCGTTCAGGAAGCAGCCTTTATCGCCCACCGCCAGCACCGCCAGCGCGTTGGCCTGACCCATTGCCGTCATGCGGGTGCCTTCAATCGGGTCTACGGCGATATCCACGGCATCGCCATTGCCCGTACCAACCTGCTCGCCGATAAACAACATCGGCGCTTCATCAATCTCACCTTCGCCAATCACGATGGTGCCGTCGATGTTGACCTTATTGAGCATGATGCGCATCGCGTTAACCGCTGCGCCATCTGCGGTGTTTTTGTCACCGCGGCCCAGCCACTTGTAGCCCGCCAGGGCGGCAGCCTCAGTCACACGCGAAAATTCGATGGCAAGTTCTCGTCTCATAACGTACTCATTGTGAAAGCTAAAATGGCACGCAGCCGCGAAGGGCTACGCGTTGGAATAACGTTCGGTTTCCGGCATCCAGCGCTCAATCAACGCCAAAGCCTGCTGCGGGTATTTGTCGTGAATATGGCGTGCGATGCGCTGAACATCGGGGATGATGGCTTGATCACGCAACAAGTCAGCGACTTTGAATTCAGCGTTCCCGGTCTGACGCGTGCCCAGCAGTTCACCCGGACCGCGGATTTCCAGGTCCTTCTGCGCAATGACAAAACCGTCATTGCTGTCGCGTAAGACCTGCAGACGCTTTTGCGCTGTTTTCGACAGCGGCGCTTTATAGAGTAGTACACAGTGAGAAGCGACCGCGCCACGCCCGACGCGCCCGCGAAGCTGGTGCAGCTGCGCAAGCCCCAGGCGTTCCGGGTTTTCGATAATCATCAGGCTGGCGTTAGGCACATCCACGCCGACTTCAATCACCGTGGTGGCAATCAGCAAGTGCAGCTCGCCTTGTTTGAAGGCCTGCATCACCGCCTGTTTTTCCGCGGGCTTCATGCGCCCATGAACAAGGCCGATATTCAGTTCTGGCAGAGCGATTTTCAGCTCTTCCCAGGTGGCTTCAGCCGCCTGTGCTTCCAGTAAATCGGACTCTTCAATCAGGGTGCAAACCCAGTAAGCCTGGCGGCCTTCGTGTGTGCAGGCGTTACGTACCCGGTCAATAATCTCGTTGCGACGCGTATCGGCAATGGCAACCGTTGTGACAGGTGTGCGTCCTGGCGGGAGTTCGTCGATGACCGACGTATCCAGGTCGGCATAGGCTGTCATCGCCAGGGTGCGTGGGATGGGCGTTGCGGTCATGATCAACTGGTGAGGATGGAATCCCTGTTGCTGACCTTTTTCCCACAGCGCCAGACGCTGATGCACGCCAAAGCGATGCTGTTCGTCGATGATAACCAACGCCAGACCGTTAAATTGCACCTGTTCCTGGAAAATGGCATGTGTGCCAACAACCATCTGCACCTGACCACTGGCAATGGCTTCCTGCTGTGCCAGACGCGCTTTCCCTTTCTGTTTGCCTGCCAGCCAGCCCACTTCAATGCCGAGCGGCGCAAACCAGTTACGGAAGTTGTTGGCATGCTGTTCTGCCAGCAATTCTGTCGGGGCCATCAGTCCAACCTGCTTGCCGTGAGCAATAGCTCTTAACGCGGCGAGAGCTGCGACCAGCGTTTTACCCGAACCGACGTCGCCCTGAACCAGGCGCATCATCGGGATATCCTGCGCCATGTCTTTTTCAATTTCGGCCACCACTCGCGCCTGTGCGCCAGTGGGTTTGAACGGTAACGCTGCCAGCAAGCCGTTTTTCAGGTCGTCTTTGGCACTGAGCGGCTCGGCATGATAACGCTGCGCGCCAGCACGCAGAGCAAGCATGCTGAGGTTATGCGCCAGCAGCTCTTCCATAATCAGGCGGCGCTGGGCGGGATGTTGCCCGCTTTCCAGATCGGTTAACTGCAATGACGGCGGGGGGCGATGGAGGGTGCGCAACGCTTCAGGAAGGCTCATCAACCCTTGCGCAAGTTCCGGCGGCAGCAGTTCGGCGATGGCGCAGGTATCGAGCAAATCCAGCGCCTGATCGGTTAGTTTCCTCAACGTTGCCTGGCGTACACCTTCTGTTGTGGGATAAACCGGTGTCAGCGTTTCCTGTAACTCCGGCTCGCTCAAATCGCCCTGAATGCGGTATTCAGGGTGGATCATCTCTGCGCCGTATTTTCCACGCTTCGCTTCGCCGTAGGCCAGCACGCGGCGGCCAGTGGCGAGGCTGTTTTTCATCGCCGCATTGAAGTTGAAGAAGCGCATGGTGAGGATGCCGGTGCCATCGCTTATCTGGCAGGTCATCATTCTGCGGCCGCCGAAGGTGATGTTGCTGTTGAGCACTTCACCTTCTACCGTGGCGTAAATGCCCGGCAGCAGGTCGTTGATAGGGTAAAGATGGGTGCGGTCTTCGTAGCGCAGTGGCAGGTGAAGCAGCAAATCCTGCACGTTATGCAGGCCGATTTTCGCCAGTTTGCTTGTCTGCGCAGCGCCAACGCCAGTGAGTGCGCTCAGCGGCACGGCATCCAGCAGGCGGCCTTTCATGGCTTATTTCGCCGCCTGTAGGGTGGACCACCAGGCTTCGTCGGCCTCGATTTCGCCCTGGGTATTCACATGCGGATAAGGCAGCTTCTTGCGCTTCGCCACATGTGCCAGCACCGGGTAGCCGCCTTCGAACAGCAGGCGCTGTTGTTCCTCATCAGGCAGCATACTGTTGGCACGTTTGTACATGCCTGCGTTTTGTCGCTGGCGCTGCGCTTCGTAGAGGATCAGGGCGGAAGCCACGGAAACGTTGAGAGACTGCACCATGCCCGTCATCGGGATAATAATGTCCTGATCCGCAAGGTCCAGCGCTTCCTGGCTAATGCCGGTTTTTTCCTGACCCATCAGAATACAGGTCGGGCGGGTGTAATCTATTTCGCGGAAATCGACGGCTTTATCTGACAGGTGCGTGGCAAGAATTTGCATCCCGCGACCTTTCAAGGTGCTAACGGCTTCACCAATGGTCGGATGGGTTTTCACCTGCACCCAACTGTTGCTGCCTGCGGCGGCAGACACCATGGTACGCATGCGGCTGCCCGGCCAGACGGCGTGCACTTCATGGACGCCGACGGCATCGGCAGTGCGAACAATCGCCGAGACGTTATGGGGTTTATGGACCTGCTCCATGCAGACCGTCAGATCAGGCTGACGCCTGGCGAGCATCTCACAGATACGCGCATAACGCTGTGGATTCATAACACTAGTTTCGGTTACGGGTGACTTTAATCACATCCGGCATGACGCGAATTTTACGCATGATGTTAGCCAGATGGACGCGATCGCGTGCCGTCAGACGAATAAAGGCGCTATAGACGCGACCATCTTTCTCTTCGGTATTCAGGCTCTGAATGTTCGATGAGGCGGTGTTAATCGCGGCGGTAAGATTCGCCAGCGCACCCTGATGGTTGAACATATCCACCTTAATTTCGGTGATAAATTCCTGTTCGGTCTCTTTATCCCATTCCACAGCCATGAATTTTTCCGGCTCTTTTTGGTAGCCGCGAATATTTCGACAGGACTCGTGGTGGATAACCAACCCTTTGCCTGGGCTGACGTGGGCGATAATCGGATCGCCTGGAATAGGGCGGCAGCACTTAGCAAAGGTTATAAGCACACCGTCCGCGCCTTTAATCGGCAGATGACCGTGACCGGCAGGCGTTGGTTGCGCTGCGCTGGCTTCGCCCTGCTGAAGGTTTTTCGCCACCACGACGCTCATGGCGTTGCCAAGGCCGATTTCAGCCAGCAGATCGTCCAGCGTCGCAAGCTTCATACGCACCAGCTCGCGATGGATGTTTTCCTGAGGAATTTCAGCCAGTTTACGGCTGCCACCCAACGCATGGTTAAGCAGACGGCGGCCGAGGCTCACGGAATCATCACGCTTGAGGTTTTTCAGCAACTGACGAATTCTGGCACGCGCTTTGGAGCTGACGACAAAGTTCAGCCACGCGGCATTCGGGCGAGCGCCAGGTGCGGTGATGATTTCCACGGTCTGACCGCTGCTGAGCGGCTGAGACAGCGGATAAGGCTGCCTGTCGACACGTGCGCCCACGCAGGCGTGACCGATATCGGTGTGCACTGCATAGGCGAAATCGACCGGAGTTGCGCCAGCGGGAAGTTCGACAATGCGACCTTCCGGGGTGAAAACATAAATCTCATCCGGGAAGAGATCAGATTTTACGCTCTCAATGAATTCAAATGAGCTGCCCGCGCTCTGCTGCAGCTCCAGCAGGCTTTGCATCCAGCGCTGGGCGCGGATTTGTGCGGTAGTACTGCTCTCGCCGTTCTCTTTATAAGCCCAGTGTGCGGCAACACCCATCTCTGCCATCACGTCCATGTCTTCGGTGCGAATTTGCACTTCGACGGGTACGCCATGAGGCCCGATCATGGAGGTGTGCAAAGATTGATAGCCGTTCGCTTTTGGAATGGCAATGTAGTCTTTCACACGGCCAGGACGTGGCTTATACAGGCTGTGCATCTGCCCCAATACGCGATAACAGGTATCAACGTCATGAACGATCACGCGGAAAGCGTAGATATCCATGATCGAGTGAAAACGCTGCTCTTTGAGCACCATTTTGCAATAGATAGAGTAGAGATGCTTTTCACGACCGCTGACGCGACACGGAATGCCCGCTTCCTGCAAACGCCCGTCAATTTCAGAGAGGATTTTTTGAATCATCTCTTTACGGTTGCCACGCGCGGCTTTCACCACTTCTTTGATGACCCGATAGCGGTTCGGGTACAGCGCTTCAAAACCCAGCTCTTCGAGCTCAGTTTTAATGTGATGAATACCTAAACGGTGGGCCAGTGGGCTGTAAATTTCCAGCGTTTCACGGGCGATGCGGCGACGTTTGTCCGGGCGAAGAGAGCCCAGCGTGCGCATGTTGTGGGTACGGTCGGCGAGTTTGATGAGGATGACGCGGATATCTTGCACCATCGCCATAATCATCTTGCGGAAGTTTTCGGCTTGCGCCTCTTTCTTGTCGCGGAACTTGAGCTTATCAAGTTTCGACACCCCTTCTACCAGTTCAGCAACGCTTTTACCAAAAAGCTGCTCCATGTCCTGGTAGGTGGCGGGGGTATCTTCAATCACATCATGCAGCAGGGCGGCCATCAGCGTTTCATAGTCGAGTTTCATCTCGGCCAGAATGCAGGCAACGGCTACCGGGTGCGTGATGTAGGGTTCACCGCTTGAGCGTGTTTGTCCCTCGTGAGCATCACGTGCAACGAGATAAGCCTGCTGAAGACGTTTGATTTGGTCTTCGGGCAGGTAAGTTTGAATCAGTTGATTCAGGCTCTCAAACAGATACAAGGGCGACCCGCAGGGTTAATTAACGACGACCTTCAGCAATGGCGGTGACGGCCTGCAGTTCTGCGGCTTCCTGCTCTTGCTGCTCCTGGCGCTCACGCACGTCGAGGATCTGGTTGTTGATCAGACCTTCTTCGATTTCGCGCAGCGCGATAACGGTAGTTTTATCGTTTTCTTCCGCAACCAGCGGATCTTTACCGCCCACCTGCATCTGACGAGCGCGACGCGCGGCGACCAGTACTAAGTCAAAACGGTTACCAATTTTCTCTACAGCGTCCTGAACAGTTACGCGTGCCATATAATTAAAGCTCCACAGGTGAAGAAATGACTGGGCATGATACTGAATGTGGGTTCAGTCTGCCAATAGTTTGCTGATTAAAGCGTCATGACGCTGCTTTTGGCGGCTCATGCGCAGACGTTCAGCACGAATGATGGTTTTCAAATCGCCGAGGGCGGTATCAAAATCATCGTTCACAATCAGGTAATTATACTCAGCGTAGTGGCTCATTTCTGCAACCGCCTGCGCCATGCGTTTGGCAATGACTTCTTCGCTATCCTGACCACGACCCCGCAGACGGCGGTCTAATTCGTCTTTCGACGGCGGCAGAATAAAGATACTGCGTGATTCTGGCATCGCTTTGCGAATTTGCTGCGCGCCTTGCCAGTCGATATCGAGAAACACATCAACGCCGCTTTTCAGCACTTGCTCGATGGTTTCACGCGAGGTGCCGTAGTAATTGCCAAACACTTCTGCGTGCTCAAGAAACGCCTCTCTGCCGATCATTTCTTTGAATTCGTCGTGATTCACAAAGAAATAGTGTTCGCCGTGCACTTCACCAGGACGCGGCGCGCGCGTGGTGTGCGAAACAGAAACCTGGGTGTCGTACAACGGTTGGGTTTTCAGTAATGCCTGAATCAGGCTGGATTTACCCGCGCCACTAGGGGCAGAAACAATATAAAGCGTGCCTTGAGCCATGAGAGTCTTGTGTATGTGAGTCGAAAGAAAGTCTACATACGAGCCTATTATACACGTCGGCGCTGAGTGACGTAGCCCCCGTCACACTTTTTGCCTCAGTTTCTTCCATTTTGCGTACTGTTTTCCTGATTTCTTTGTTTATTCCTGCAACAACGCTGATTTCTCTGAAGCCGTCACGCATTCCACGAAAGTCGCACTCGAAACGCTTTTTTTATCGCGTTACAACCTGCCGCAATCAGGCAGGAGAAACGAAATGAAAGGGATAACGCGAAGAATGATTGTGCTGGCGGTAGCGCTGACAGGCTGTGAAGCCCAGTCAGCTTGCCCCAAATGGTCAGAAGCCCAGGCGACGCAAGAGATGGCGAGGCTGGAAAATCAATTATCACAATGGGATGCCGCCTACTGGCAATTAGGGAGAAGTGACGTGAGTGATGACCAGTATGATCAGCTCAGTGCTCAATTAAGGCAGTGGCAAGGCTGTTTCGGCACCGTGTCAGAAGAACCTGCATTACCGCGTCTGAAGGGGAGTACGGCTCATTCCGTGGCGCACACTGGCGTGCGTAAGCTGAAAGACCCGATATCAATGGCGCAATGGATGGCTGACAAAACTGATCTCTGGGTTCAGCCAAAAGTTGACGGCGTAGCGGTCACGCTTGTTTATCGCAACGGAAAGTTGCTTCAGGCCGTCAGCCGCGGTAACGGGCTGGCAGGGGAAGACTGGACGGCAAAAGTAAAACAGATGCCGTTAGTGCCTAAAATTGTGCGCGGTGAACTGGCAAACAGCGTTTTGCAGGGAGAGCTGTTTCTGCGTCGTGAAGGCCATATTCAGCAAGCGATGGGGGGACTGAACGCCAGGGCAAAAGTGGCCGGGGCTTTGTTGAGCAAGACCAACAGTGCTCTGCTTAACGATCTCTCCGTTTTTGTCTGGGCCTGGCCAGATGGGCCCGCACAGATGTCAGAGCGCCTGATGTTGCTCAATGAAGCTGGGTTTCCCTATGTCCTGGAGTATTCACGGCCGGTGAAGCGGGTTTCAGAGGTAGAGGCTCAGCGTCAAGCCTGGTTTTCTACGCCTCTGCCTTTTGTCACTGATGGTGTCGTGGTGCGTTCGGCAAAAGAACCGCCTGGCCGGTTATGGCTTCCTGGCGAAGGGAGTTGGGTAGCGGCCTGGAAATATGCGCCTGTGACGCAAATTGCCGAGGTAAAAGCTATCGAATTCAACGTTGGGCGAACGGGAAAGGTCTCGGTGGTGGCTTTGCTTGAAGCCGTCCAGCTTGATGATAAGCAGGTTCAGCGAGTCAACGTGGGTTCGCTCAGACGTTGGAATGAACTGGATATTGTGGCCGGCGATCGCCTGAACATCAGCCTGGCGGGGCAGGGGATACCCAGAATCGATGGTGTTGCCTGGCGAGCCACTGAGCGGCACAAGCCGAGCCCGCCGCTTTCCTCACTGACCTCATCGACATGCTACTGGGTATCTGATGAGTGCCAGCCGCAGTTTCTGGCGAGGATGATTTGGGCCGGGAAGCAGCTGGCCGTGGATAGCGTGGGTGGCGTGTTATGGCGGCAACTCAGCGAAACACACCATTTTGAGCATCTTTTCTCGTGGCTGACGTTGAGTGAAGCGCAGTTAGAGCAGACGCCTGGCGTTTCCCCTCATCGTGCCCGGCAGCTTTGGCATCAGTTCAATCTGACCCGGCAGCAGCCGTTTTCAAAATGGCTTCTGGCGATGGGGATCCCACTTAACCAAAAGGCCTTGCTGAATATTGAGGGCCGAAGCTGGCAGCAACTGGTGGAATTACAGGAGTCTGAATGGAAAAAAATCTCATGGATTGGCACGCAAAAAGCCAGCCAGATGGTGCGCTGGCTGGCAGAACCGCAGGTGAAATCGCTTGCGCTTTGGTTAGGTGAGCAAGGGATTGCGGGTTTTAAGCCTCAGTGAGCGCTGTGCTTGTAGTGAAAAACGGGCAGGCCGAGTTTCAGGCGAAGTGCCAACAGGCGCAGGGTAAAGCCGAACAGCAGTGTGGCGATCACCACCACATCGTGGCTGCTGACATAGTGCTGAAGGGCAATATAAAGCACGGCAGACGCAAAGGAGACACCTGCATACAGCTCTTTCTGGAAGACCAAAGGGATGCGCTTACAGAACATATCACGCAGAACGCCGCCAAATACGCCGGTCACGACAGCGGCAATAGAAGCGATCACCGGGCCTTCACCCATATCGAGAGCGATTTGAGCGCCAATGATAGAGAACACCACGAGGCCCAACGCATCAAGGACCAGAAACAGGCGGCGCAGGTGTGGCATTACCGGGGCCACAATAGTGGTTAACACGGCGGCGGTAGCAACGATGATCACATACTCAGGATGCCTCACCCAACCGAGTGGGTAGTGCCCGAGCAGAATGTCGCGTACGGACCCGCCGCCAAGTGCAGTGGCTGTCGCGATGATGATGACACCAAAGGTATCCATGCGACGTCGACCGGCGGCCAATGCGCCCGTCATCGCTTCCGCGGTGATCCCAATCAGATAAAGAATGTGTAGCAGCATGTTCGCCCCCGTCGATGATGGCGGGAGAGTAGCGATTTGTGCGATAGATCACGATTGAAAATTTCTAAGGCAAAGCAAAAAGGATTAGTTTTTCTAATCAACAATTGCTTATTAGTTGGCGCTGGATGATTAGGCGAGTTTATTTATCGATTAGAAAAATTATTACGTTTATCAAAAGTTGAAGGAGCGGGAGACGATGAACATTTCTGCAATGTTAAAAGCGCTGGCGAACGGGGTCAATCCGGAGACGGGCGAGTTTATGAGTGCTGCATCAATAGTGAATCAGCCTGATGCAATTCGATTGTTATTCACACTTTCTGACGAAATGGCAGACGAGCCTGAAAAGCAGAAAAAGGGCAAGCTGACGGCGGAAGAACGCCAGCAGAAGAACATCGCCGAAGGCCGCCCGGCAAAATCTTATTTTCCGTGGACAGAGTTAGAGAAAGGCTTGCTTGAAGAACGCTTTAAGGCGGACGAAACCATCGAAGTATTGAGCGTGAAGTTTGAACGTTCAATCAGAGCTGTAGCTATACAGCTGGAAAAGATGGGGCTTATCACCGCCGAGCAGTTGTTGGCATTATCGTAAAAGAAAAAGGCCCGTTAAAAAGGGCCTTCAGATTGCTGACAAAGAAGGAAAAAGCGTGGTTTTTCCTTCTTTGTGGTTATCAGCCGAAAATCAATGAATTGATTTTCCTTATTTTTTGTTCTGCGACCCATGACAAAACGGTATTCGTTAGAGGTTTGTCATCAGTCTCAAGGCCCGTTAAAACGGGCCTTAGGCGATTACTCGATATTCTGGATTTGCTCGCGCATCTGCTCAATCAGCACTTTCAGCTCGATGGCGGAGGCGGTGACTTCAGCATTGATGGATTTCGACCCGAGAGTGTTCGACTCACGGTTGAACTCCTGCATCATGAAGTCGAGACGACGGCCAACGGCTTCTTTCTTATTCAGGATGTTCCAGGTCTCTTTTACATGGGCTTCGAGGCGATCAAGCTCTTCAGCAACATCGATACGCTGGGCCATCATCACCAGCTCTTGCTCAAGACGGTTGTTCTCCAGCTGAACCTGGGCTTCTTCGAGCTTCGCGACAAGACGCTCGCGCTGCCACTGAAGGATTTCCGGCATATGTGCGCGGACTTTCGTCACTTCAGCGCTCACGCCGTCCAGGCGTTGCTCAATCAGGGATTTCAGCGCTTTGCCTTCGGTTTCACGGGCCAGAATGAAATCATCCAGCGCGCCATCGAGGGCCGTCAGGATTTCAGCCGTGATAGCGTCCAGATCTTGTTCCTGGGCCGCCATGACGCCCGGCCAGCGGAGAATATCGACCGGGTTAATTTCGCCTTCGTCACTTTGCATCTTCACCCAGTTAGCCGCGTTGACTAACTGGCGCGCCAGGTTTTCATTCAGGATGAGTTCACCCTGAGCGCTTGGGTCCTGTTCAAAACGCAGCGTACATTCTACTTTGCCGCGAGTCAGGCGTGAGCGGATGCGTTCACGCACCACCGGCTCCAGGCTTCGAAATTGTTCCGGCATGCGGAAGTAGGTTTCGAGATAACGCTGGTTTACCGAGCGCAGTTCCCAGGCGGCGCTGCCCCAGGAGCCCTTAATTTCACGGCGGGCGTAGGCGGTCATACTGCGGATCATAGACGTTCCTGTTTTTAAAGGAGAGATGGGGGGATTATAGCTAGCGGGGCTTTCTCATGATAGGAATAAGCGCGTTTAATCCGTATAATGCGCAGCCACATTCGTTTAAAGCCGGAGATTTATCATGCGTCCAGCAGGCCGTAGCGCTCATCAGGTGCGTCCCGTAACCCTGACCCGTAACTACACCAAACACGCTGAAGGCTCTGTGCTGGTCGAATTCGGTGATACTAAAGTCCTCTGCACCGCGTCCATTGATGAAGGCGTACCGCGCTTTCTGAAAGGCCAGGGCCAGGGCTGGATCACCGCCGAATACGGCATGCTGCCACGTTCCACGCATACCCGTAACGCTCGTGAAGCGGCAAAAGGTAAGCAGGGTGGCCGCACCATGGAAATCCAGCGTCTGATTGCTCGTGCACTGCGTGCAGCGGTCGATCTCAAGACTCTGGGCGAGTTTACCATCACGCTTGATTGCGACGTGATTCAGGCAGATGGCGGCACCCGTACCGCTTCTATCACCGGTGCCTGTGTTGCACTGGCCGATGCGCTGAACAATCTGGTTGCCGCGGGCAAACTCAAAACCAACCCAATGAAAGGCATGGTGGCTGCGGTTTCCGTGGGCATCGTCAACGGCGAAGCGCTGTGCGATCTGGAGTACGTTGAAGACTCCGCCGCGGAAACAGACATGAACGTGGTGATGACCGAAGACGGTCGCATCATCGAAGTGCAGGGCACTGCTGAGGGTGAGCCATTCACCCACGAAGAGCTTCTTACCTTGCTGGCGTTGGCCCGAGGGGGAATCGAATCCATTGTAACGACGCAGAAAGCGGCGTTAGAAAACTGATTTTAAGGGCGACGTGGTCGCCCTTTTTTTTGTCCAAAGAAAAGCACAGAAAGTAAGATGAGGAGCGAATCCATGAAACCCTATCAGCGCCAGTTTATTGAATTTGCGCTTAACAAGCAGGTACTGAAGTTCGGCGAGTTTACGCTGAAATCCGGGCGCAAAAGCCCCTATTTCTTTAATGCCGGGCTGTTTAATACCGGGCGCGATTTGGCACTGTTAGGCCGCTTCTATGCCGAAGCTCTGGTGGATTCGGGGATTGATTTTGATCTGCTGTTTGGCCCGGCCTACAAAGGGATCCCGATTGCCACCACCACCGCAGTAGCGCTGGCTGAGCATCACGAGCGCGATGTGCCGTACTGCTTCAACCGCAAAGAAGCCAAAGACCATGGTGAAGGTGGCAACCTGGTGGGCAGCGCGCTCGAAGGGCGTGTGATGCTGGTGGATGATGTGATTACCGCCGGGACCGCTATCCGTGAATCTATGGAGATTATCCAGGCTAACGGAGCAACGCTTGCGGGGGTACTTATCTCGCTTGACCGTCAAGAACGCGGCCGTGGTGAAATTTCTGCGATTCAGGAAGTGGAGCGCGATTACGGCTGTGAGGTGATTTCTATCATCACCCTGAAAGACCTGATTGCGTACCTGGAAGAGAAGCCTGAAATGGCGGATAGCCTGGCGGCAGTTCGTGCTTATCGCGAAGAGTTTGGCGTATAAAACAAAAAACCGGGCATGTTTGCCCGGTTTTTCTTACTGCAGTTGAGCGTATACCAAAGGCCAACGCGCATCAAAATCATCGGTTGGACGGTACTTAAACTCACTACGCACGAAGCGGGACAACATCCCTTCACAGAACGACAGCAACTGGCTTGCCAGCAAAGACTCATCCACGCTGTAGCCTTCGCCTTCACGCATCTTCTTTTCGCGCAGTACCTGACGGATTTGCGCTTCAATACGCTCGAAAAGCTGGTTGATGCGACCCTGAAGCCTGTCCTGTTCAAACATCAGCGCATGGCCTGTCAGAATGCGGGTGAGGCCTGGATTTCGCTCGCCAAAGCCGAGAATCAGCAAAACAATCAAACGCAGACGCGCACCGGTATCTTTTTCATCTTTCAGGATTAGATTAATACGGGTAATCAGACTGTCTTCAATAAACTCGATGAGGCTGTCGAACATGCGAGTTTTGCTTGGGAAATGACGGTACAGTGCGGCTTCAGACACGCCCACTGACGCCGCCAGTTTCGCGGTGGTGATTCGCTGACTGCCATCGCTGGATTCAAGCATAAGTGCCAGAGATTGAAGTATTTCTTCGCGACGATTCCTTTTCGCGGTTTGTTTTTCTGCCATGTTGTAAAATACCCCTGAAAATTAACACTTGTCAGGCGCGCATCCATACCGCGACCGCAAGCCATTGCTTGCGTTGGTGTTATTGCATTATTTCGCTGCTGGATGCTGCGTCAGGACGCTTATTTACGTCCTGAATGGCCGAAGCCGCCTTCGCCACGGTCGGTGGCGTCAAATTCTTCCACCAGATTAAATTCCGCCTGCACGACAGGAACAAACACCATTTGAGCAATGCGTTCGCCCGGCTCGATAGTAAAGCTCTTCTGCCCACGGTTCCAAACAGAAACCATCAACTGACCCTGATAATCAGAATCGATAAGACCAACCAGGTTGCCGAGCACCACGCCGTGTTTATGGCCCAAACCAGAACGAGGCAGGATAACGGCAGCCAGGGACGAGTCAGCGATATGAATAGCAAGGCCTGTTGGCAGCAAGGTGGTTTCACCGGGAGCCAGTTCTACGGCGTCATCCAGACAGGCTCGCAGGTCAAGTCCGGCAGAGCCAGAGGTGGCGTAGGTTGGCAACGGAAATTGCTCACCCACGCGCGGGTCCAGAATCTTAACGTCGATTTTTTTCATCATAACGGGTAACGATCTCGTCCAGTAGTAGTTGGCCCAGGAGTTCCTTTCGTGCAAGTGGTAAGACTTTGTCGCCATCCTGCCAAAAGAGGTGCAGCGCATTATTATCGCTGTTAAATCCTTGATTATCTTGTGATACGTCGTTAGCACATATCAGATCAAGGTTTTTGCGGGCACGTTTTTGCCGTGCGTATTCTTCCACATTATTCGTTTCTGCGGCAAACCCTACGACATAAGGACGAGCGCTTTTCAGAGCGGCAACACCTGCAACGATATCCGGGTTTTTGACCATTTTCAGTGTTAATTCATCGCCTTGCTTTTTGATTTTCTCATCTGCAATGGCCTGTGCTCTGTAATCCGCCACCGCCGCGCAGCCGATGAAAATATGCTGCTTTGTGGCGTTGGCCTGAACGGCAGTTTCCATCTCCAGCGCGGTCGTCACATCAACGCGTTGTACAAACGGTGGTGTTGGCAAAGAGACAGGGCCGCTGACCAGCGTGACGTTTGCGCCCCGTTTGGCTGCCGCTGCCGCAATCGCAAAACCCATTTTGCCCGAGCTGTGATTGGTGATGTAACGCACCGGGTCCAACGGCTCGCGAGTCGGGCCAGCGGTTATCATGATATTGAGATGTTGCAGATCTTTGACAGGCGCAAAATGTGCCGCTGCCATGTCCACAATGGTCAGTGGGTCGAGCATTCGCCCTGGGCCAATGTCTCCACACGCCTGGCTACCGCTGTCCGGGCCCCAAAGCAGAAGCCCACGTGATGCCAGCGTTTCAAGGTTGTGCTGGGTCGCGGCGGCTCGATACATCTGCTGATTCATTGCAGGCACGACTGCAATCGGTGCGGCTGTTGCCAGGCAAATCGTTGAAACCAGATCGTTTGCCATACCGGCGGCAACGCGGGCAATGAGGTCGGCGGTTGCGGGTGCCAGAATCACCAAATCGGCCCATTTACCCAGCTCAATATGGCCCATGGCGGCTTCAGCAGCGGGATCAAGCAGGCTGTCAGACACCGGATAACCTGACACGGCTTGCAGGCTCAAAGGGGTAATGAACGCTTTTGCTGCGTCCGTCATGGCGACGCGAACATCAGCACCACGCTCGCGCAAACGGCGAACCAGTTCAGGGGTTTTATAGGCAGCGATACCACCGCTGACACCGAGAACGATTTTTTTACCGGCCAGGCTCATCATGATTCTTTCCTGTGGAGGACATCGGAATCCTGCCATTTTATCACAATCATTCTGCACTCGTGCTGCAAAGGAAAATCAGTCTGCGAGGCGTTACGCAGAGATAACATCTCCCTGTCGCCAGGGCCCAAAAGCGCATGACAGAATGGGCGAAGTCCAGAAGGAGAAGGTCTATGGAAACGGACGAGCCGATTCTGCCGCGCGAGAAAATGCAGGTGGATGGCATTGAATCACTAACGGATACCGAGCTGTTGGCGCTGTTTCTGCGCACCGGTAATCAGCGTCGAGACGTGCTGGCCTTTGCGAAGTATTTGCTCGGCCGCTTTGGTTCGTTGCATGGGTTGTTGTCGGCGCCTGAGGATGCCCTGCTCGACACCGAGGGCATTGGCATTGCGAAATATGCGCAGCTTAAAGGGATTGCGGAACTGGCCCGGCGTTTCTTCAGCATGCAACTGCTACTGCTGGAAGACCCCTTGCGCAGCCCGGATGCGACAAGGGATTTCTTACGTAGCCAACTGGCCTGGGAGGAGCGTGAGATCTTTATGGTGATCTTCATGGACAGCCAAAATCGGGTGATCAGGCACAGCCGGATGTTCACGGGAACCCTCAATCACGTGGAGGTTCACCCAAGAGAAATCGTCCGTGAGGCCATTAAAAATAACGCCGCCGCGCTGATCCTGGCGCACAATCATCCTTCCGGAAGTGCGACGCCGAGTAAAGCAGATAGAATCATTACCGAGAGAGTGGTAAAGTGCTGCAACTTCATGGATATACGTGTTCTCGACCACATGGTTGTTGGGCAAGGAGAGATCATTTCCTTCGCTGAACAGGGCTGGATTTAGCGATCCATTGGGATCTTTGTCTGTTCGGGACTTGAGCACACCGCGGAGTCAGCGTATACTACGCCACCTTTGAGAATCTCGGGTTTGGCATTTGGGCCTGGCTGCACGAGTTCACTAAGAACCGTCAAACCGGGCTGTAGCAGCCTGACGAGGCGCCAATACCCTATACGAAGCTCGAGCTAATTTGATTTTTGGAGAATAGACATGTCCCGAGTCTGCCAAGTAACTGGCAAGCGTCCGGTGACCGGTAACAACCGTTCCCACGCACTGAACGCGACCAAGCGCCGTTTCCTGCCGAACCTGCACTCTCACCGTTTCTGGGTTGAGAGCGAGAAGCGCTTTGTCACCCTGCGTGTATCTGCTAAAGGTATGCGTGTTATTGACAAGAAAGGCATCGATACAGTTCTGTCCGAACTGCGTGCCCGTGGCGAAAAGTACTAAGTACTAAGAGGAATTAAATCATGGCTAAAGGTATTCGTGAGAAAATCAAGCTGGTTTCTTCTGCTGGTACTGGTCACTTCTACACCACCACGAAGAACAAGCGTACTAAGCCGGAAAAACTGGAACTGAAAAAGTTCGATCCAGTTGTCCGTCAGCACGTACTTTACAAAGAAGCTAAAATTAAATAATTTTAGTCTCCTTGTACGAAAACCCCGCTCTTGCGGGGTTTTTTGTTTTCTGCGCGTCCCCATAATAGAGAGCATCCTGAACGGTTTTCGGAGACGTCATGCCTGAATTACCCGAGGTTGAAACCAGCCGCCGTGGCATTGAGCCACATCTGGTCGGTGAAACCATCCTGCACGCTATTGTTCGTAACGGCCGTCTGCGCTGGCCAGTCTCGGCTGAAATTCACAGCCTCAGCGATAAACCTGTGCTCAGCGTCCAGCGACGTGCCAAATATCTGCTTCTTGAACTGCCGGATGGCTGGATAATCATTCATCTGGGCATGTCCGGGAGTTTGCGCATTTTGCCTGAGGAGCGTCCGGCCGAAAAACATGACCATGTCGATTTGGTGATGAGCAATGGCAAGGTGCTGCGTTATACCGATCCACGCCGCTTCGGTGCGTGGCTGTGGACCAAAGAGCTTGAAGGGCACAGCGTGCTGGCACATCTTGGGCCTGAGCCTCTCAGCGAGGCGTTTAACGCTGATTACTTCCGTGAAAAATGCGCGAAGAAGAAAACCCCCATCAAGCCCTGGCTGATGGATAACAAACTGGTGGTGGGAGTAGGCAACATTTACGCCAGTGAATCGCTCTTTGCCGCCGGGATCCACCCCGATCGCCTGGCGTCATCGCTTTCGCCCCAAGAGTGCGAACTCCTGGTGCGTGTGATTAAGGCGGTTTTGCTGCGCTCTATTGAGCAAGGTGGAACGACGCTGAAAGACTTTCTGCAAAGTGATGGTAAACCGGGCTATTTCGCGCAGGAGCTGCAGGTGTATGGCCGCAAAGACGAGCCATGTCGAGTGTGCGGGGCACCGATCATTGCGAAGAAACACGCGCAACGGGCGACGTTTTACTGCCGCCGCTGTCAGAAGTAGCGCGTAGGCCCGGCCAGGCGTCAGCCGCCGCCGGGCAATCAGTTAAGGTTTCAGCTTATCCATCAGCGCCTGATGAACGGCAGGGGGAAGGAAGTGGGCCACATCACCGTCGTGGCGAGCCACTTCTTTCACCAGCGAGGATGAAATGAATGACCACTCTTTTGACGGCATCAGAAACACGCTTTCCAGTTCTGGCATCAGGTGGCGGTTCATGTGCGCCAACTGCATCTCGTATTCAAAATCCGCGACCGCGCGCAGGCCACGAATCAAAATATTGGCCTGCTGTGCGCGGGCAAAATTGGCCATCAGGTCACTGAAACCCACGACTTCAACATTCGGGATATGTGAGATAGCCTGCTGAGCCAGGGCCACTCGTTCATCCAAATCGAACATTGGCTTTTTGCTCGGGCTTGCGGCAATCGCCAGCAGCACTTTATCGAACATCGCGCTCGCGCGGGTGACGATATCAATGTGACCGTTGGTGATGGGATCAAATGTGCCGGGATAGATGGCTTTTGTGCTCATGACTCACGCCTTCTTGCTAAAGCCGCGGTTTAGCGCCCACAGCTCGGTGTACTTGTTAAACGTATATTGTGCGTTAACCACGGCCAGAAGCCAGCCCTGTGCGCCATCCAGCACGCCACCACGTATCAGCAACGTTTTAACGAATGCGCCGAGCGTGTGGCCGAAAATGCCCGCCAATGACGCCTTTTTGCCCTTCTGATAACGTTCCTGAGCCCAGGCCGTCGCGTAGGCGAGCTGTTTTTGCTGGAAGTCAGCAAAATCGCGGCACGTCAGATGGCGTAGGTCGCCTTTAAGTTCGATGATAGTGGCATCGCGGCACTCAAGGGATTCATGGACCAGGTTGCCATTGTATTGCCAACGTTCACGTTCGTAGAGGCGCAAGACTCTGTCAGGATACCAGCCGCTATGGCGCATAAAACGACCGAGGAAATAGTTGCGACGTGCGATGCTGTAGACCGCTCCTGCTTGTGGCGCTGCGAGCACCTGACGCAAAGAGTGTTCTAACTCAGGTGTGACTCGCTCATCGGTATCGATCATCAGAATATAATCGCCGGTCGCCAGGGCTTGCGCACGCTGGCGTTGAACGCCGTAGCCTTGCCAGTCGTTGTTCACATGGACTTGCGCGCCCAGGCTGCGAGCCAGTTCTACCGTGTTATCACTGCTGCCGGAATCCAGAACGATAATCTCGTCAGCCCAGCGCACTGACGCCAGACATTCTGGCAGCAGCTCAGCGGCATTTTTGGCGATCATGACTACCGACAGGCGCGTTGGCATTAATGACTCCGCTGCGGCAGATAGGGTTGCAGTAACTCTAGCAGACGGACGAGTGCGCCCTGGTTTTGATGAAGAACTTCGACAGCGTGACGGCCATACCACAGACGATAATCTTCGTCGGTGAGCAGCGTGGAGACTTCTTTCACCAGCGAATCGGTATCCGTCACGGTGATCAGCCCTTCCGCTTGCTGCAGTTTGGCGCAGATGTCTTTGAAATTGAAAATATGCGGCCCCATCAGCACTGGAATGGCGTGAGCCGCAGGCTCCAGCGGATTATGACCGCCGCGCTCGACCAGGCTTCCGCCAACGAATGCCAGGTCAGCAATGCCGTAGAGCAGCATCAGTTCACCCATCGTGTCGCCAATGACGACCTGAGTCGTGGGTGAAGGGATCTCTCCGGTGCTGCGCAGGGTGAATGTCATTCCGGCTTTTTGCACCAGTTCACGCGCATCGGCAAAGCGCTCTGGATGGCGCGGCACCAGAATCAGCAGCAGGTCAGGGAAAGTTTCCAGCAGCTTTTGATGGGCATCGAGGATAATTTTTTCTTCGCCATCGTGGGTGCTGGTCGCAATCCACACCTGACGACGTGGGGCCCATTGACGGCGTAGCGTAATGGCTCGTGCCGCCAGTTCTGGCGTCACGGAGATATCAAATTTGAGGCTGCCGGTAATGGCAAGCTGATTGCGTTTGAGGCCGAGAGAAAGGAAGCGGTTGCCGTCTTCTTCGTTCTGAGCCGCTATTAAGGTGATGCGGCTCAGCAGGCGACGCATGAAATTACCGAGTTTGCCGTACCCTTTCGCGGAGCGTTCAGACAAACGAGCATTAGCAATAACCAGCGGAATCTGGCGCTTGTGCAGTGCCGTCACCATGTTTGGCCACAGCTCTGTTTCCATCACGATAACCAGCTTTGGCCGCACGGTGTTGAAGAAGCGGTTCATCGCGCCTGGCAGATCGTAAGGCAGATACACATGCTGAACGTCTTTCCCGAAGGCAGACATCGCACGTTCTGAGCCCGTTGGCGTCATTGTGGTCACGGTGATGGGCAGCGAAGGATAGCGATGGCGCAGAGCACGCACCAGCGGGATAGCCGCCAGCGTTTCGCCGACGGACACGGAATGCAACAGTATGCCATCCGGCACTACCTTGCCTTTGCAGAAGCCGTAGCGTTCTGCCCAGCGTTTACGGTACGCAGGCGCTTTACGGCTGCGTAACAGCAGCCGCAGCCAGACCAGTGGCTGAATCAGGTAGAGCAAAATGGTATACAGAAATTCCAAGCGTGTTATCCGTTTTTATTGTCTTCGGCGGGCAAATTCTAAGCATTTAGCGGGCTTAAAGCTATCCCTTTGGCAATCTGGACGTTCAATCGCTCAGATAACGTTTCAAACGGAAGTAGCGACGACCTAAACGCCAGCGCAGGCGCGGGCTTTTTGCACTCTTCCAGATCAGTTTCCAGATGCCGCGATCGAAGAATTCCCGCACGATCATCGCCTTTTTACGCGGATCTTTCATATTGTCGAATGTATGAATGATCCCCAGACCTTCTTTCGCTATCTGCCAGTGGCAAGCCGCGATGCTTTTCACCTGTTCTGGATAGCGCTGATTGATGGCATCCAGCATCTCCAGAATTTTCATGTAGTGACGAGCAGAACGGATGAGCGTCTCGTCGGTATCCGGCGTATGGGAGACGGAAGCCGAGTGGATGTAGTAATCGTAGTACTGTTCGCTGGTGTACTGCACTCGTTCTGCAGCCAGCAGCACTTCTGTTGTCCAGGGAATGTCCTGATGACGAAGGCCCGGCTCGAAGTGGAAATTGTGCTGGCGAATGAAATCATGGCGATACAGATTCAGCCAGGTCACATGCAGAAACTTGCGTGAATCCAGAGCTTGTTTCAACCACGCCGGGCCACTCAGCACACCGGTGGACTGCAATTTATCCGGTGGGAAAATAGGACGGGTCGGCTTTTTGTCATTTTCCCACACGTAGTTCCCGTTGCAGGTCACGACATCAAGCTGGCTTTTGAGTGCCAGATCCAGCAAATGCTGATACATCCCCGGTTTGAAGAAATCGTCGATATCCGGGAAGGACAAGTACTGGCCGGTGGCAACGGCCAGGCCAGTGTTGCGGGCTACGGAAACGCCCTGATTTTCCTGCTCGAGCACCTGCATCTGCGGCAGCTGCTGACGCCACTTTTCCACTATCTGCAGTGAGCTGTCGGTGGAGCCGTCATTGACGATGATCACTTCCATGCTCTCGATATTTTGCGCCACGAGGCAGGAGAAGAACTGATCTAAAAATTTTTCGCCGTTGTAGACGGCGACAACCACGCTAAGCAGTGGTGATGTCGGGTGTTGCATACAATACCTGATTACTGTTTAGTGCCCGCAAGCGCAATATATTGACGGCAGATTGCCTCAATGCCGTAGGCAGAAATGGTGGTGTTGTCGATAGCCGGTGGATGTTGCCAGATGTCCTGCATGGTATTTGCCAGCCCATCGTCATTCATTTCACTCAGACCACGAGCAAGTTCGCCAGTGAGAATTTCAGACGGTCCGCCTGGGCAGCGTGTACTCACTGCTGGCGTCTGGCAAATAATCGCTTCAACCAGTACGTTGCCAAATCCTTCGCAATCAGAGCTTAACACCAGTTGTTTGGCGTTTTTGATCCACGGATAAGGATTCGGTACGAAGCTGCGGAACTGCGTTCTGTCGGCAATGCCTAATGTCTTTGCCAATGCTTTCAGCTGATCAATGTGTTTTTGACTGCCATTACCCATCATCACCAGTTGGTCAGGAATTCCACTTTTGGCGAAGGCGCGCAGCAGGCGATCATGGCGCTTGTGTTCATGGAAGCGGCCAACATGAATAATGTACTCCTGACCTTCCAGCTCGAAAGGCTCAGTGGCAAGCTGCTGAATATTCGCGATATCAAAAGGGTTATGGATAACTGCATCCCGGCTGAGGGTGATGCGCAGATTTTGGGTCAGATCATGAAGCACGGCATTAGACACCGCCACAACCTGTGAATTTTCATAAACCCGGCGAATTTTGGCCCGCTTAAACCAGCGTGATGGGGCACGGCGATTGCGCAGGTAAGAAAACGAGAACATGCCGTGAACGCAGTACCAGATTTTATCGCGGCTGATCGCGCGTGTACGGGCAACGATGCGATCCGTTTTATGCAGGTGGGAAAACACAATATCGAAGTTCCCTTTTTCCTGCGCTTTTATAATGGCTTCGTCCAGTAAATGAGCTCGGCGACACAGCTCCGTAAGTTTTCGCCAGGGCTTTTTGCAAGTGTCCTGCACAACCTGATAATCGATGCCTTCCGGGATGGCGTAGTCACACACTTTGCGCAAGGAGAACAGGGATACCTGATGACCCATTTCCACGAGCCCACGCGAGAGCGTCAGCACCGTTTTTTCGGCGCCCCCGCCGGGTAAACCATCAATAATCATAAGGATGCGCATCATTAATCCAATAAAGTTTGATAAAGCGTAATGAGCTGGCTTGAGAGCCGCTCCGGTGTTGCATCCATGACTTTATGGCGAGCAGCCATGCCCATTCTGTTATCGTCTTCCTGTGCCGGTATTGCCATCACCGCCTCTCGCAGGCGTGAGATGTCGAGTGCATCGCAGACAAAACCGTTGGTTCCTTGCGCTATAAATTCAGCCCCACCGCAGGTGTGTGAGGTAATGACGGGCAACCCGCAGGCCATCGCTTCCAGAATGACATTGGGAAACGGGTCGTACAGGGTTGGCAATAATAAGCCGTCAGCCGCCTGATAGAACGGCAATGTTTCTTTTTGCATACCACAAAAACGAACGCGATCGGCGCAACCTTCTGAGCGCGCCAACGCATGATACTGCTTTTCTGCCTTGTCCTGACCCACGACAAGCAGGTAACGGTCGGTGCCTGCAATGGCTTTAATCGCAGCCGCCAGCCCCTTACGTTCAAATCCTGATCCCACAAAACAGAACACCACGGCATTCGCCGGAATGCCCAGTTGCTCACGCAGCACGAATTTTTGCATGCTTTCTGCTGGAACGAAGCGGCTGGAATCAATGGAATTATAAATCACGTGGACTTTTTTTGCGTCGACGGCGAAATCTTCGATGATTTCTTGCTTCACCATTTCCGCATTACAAATCACAGCTTTAAGTTCCGGCGCCTGATACATGGCCTTTTCAGCGCCCATTACGTAGCGGTGATAGCGATCGAGCATCAGCATGTGACCACGCCAGCCGGGCAGAATGCGTTGGCGTTGCAGTAACCAGCGGCGATGAACACCATCGCCTGCACGATAAATATCGCAGCCAGGAATTCGCTCATGGCTTTGCACGATATCAAACTGCTCTGCTTGCCAGAGCCTACGCGCTGCATGAGCGAAACCGCGTTCGCGGCTAATGCGCCCCCATTTCTGCGGATCGCAAATATGGATGTGCCAGTCATCCTGCTTTTCGCCTTGCCACTGGCGAGTGATGACATTCAGCTCTAAATCCTGATTGCTAAGCGCGCTCAGGGCACGAGAAACAAAACGTTCGGCACCGCCGTCAGGACGGTATTTTTGGCGCACGATGGCCAGGCGATGTTTCTTCATGACAGGCAATTCCTTGCAGCAGCAACGACGCGCTCAACCGGGATAGCGTCCAGATAGCGTTCTTTGGTCTTCGTGTCGACCGCATCTGGGTCAGGCAGTGGGCCATACTCCCCGGCCCAAATCACTTCACCGTTCACCTGCCATGGGCTCCAGAACGTGAGTTTTGATGGGCCAAAAAGCGCGACACACGGGGTTTGCAAAGCCGCAGCCATATGCATAGGCACAGAATCCACGCCAATAAACAGCGCGGCGTGGCCTATCAATGCGCCTAACTGACGAAGCGTTAATTGTCCGGCTAACGACACCACACGCTCCTGAGGGCAGGCGGCGAGAATGGTGTCGACCATCGCCAGCTCTTTTTTGTCCGGGCCGGAGGTCAGTACAATCGTGTGGCCCTCTTGCTGCAGTGCTGAGATGGTTTGCGCCATTTTGCTTTCATCCCAGCACTTGAAAAACCAGCGAGAGGTGGGCTGCACAACGATAAACTTTTCTGGCACGCCCTTTTCAGCCAGCTTATCTGAGACGGCTTGCCAGTCTTCCGGGCTATAGCTCATCGCGACTGAACTGACCGGCGCAATACCCAGCGGGGCAAGAATCGAGATATTTTGCTCAACGGTATGCATCTGTTTATGCCCGTTCACGGAGGCAAGTTCCGTATGGCAGTGACGCCAAAACCAGCCGCGGCGCTTATTAAAATCAAACCCAATGCGCACGGGCGCGCCGGTAAAACGCGTGATGATGGCACTTCGCCACTGATCGGCAAGATTGAGAACCAGTTGATAACGCTGGTCACGCAACGTCGTCAGCAACTGCCACTCTTTTTGCAGGTGTCCGCGTGTGCCCAGTTTTTTCCACTTGCGATCGATGCCGTAAATTTGATGAATGTCAGGATGCGCGGCCAGCATATCCCGGGTTTCTTCATATAACAGAACGTCGATTTGCGCATCGGGCCAGCGCTGGCGCAGGGAGTGGATCACCGGGGTAGTCAGAAGCATGTCGCCATGATGACGTAATTTGATCAAAAGAATGCGTAAACCGGGTGCGTTGAGTGAGTTATTCATCATCATCTTATTGGGGTCGTATTGCCTGCAATTCTAATAGACATGATGAGGACTTGCATCATTTCTCGGCAATGTCAGGTTTTTCCTGGCAACTGTTTACTCGGTGAGAGGAGAGTGCGTAACATAGCCCTAACCCTCATCGACTCTGGGATAACCATGACGAAACCAGCATTTATCATCACCATCGATACTGAAGGCGATAACCTTTGGCAAAACCATCGGGAAATTAAAACGGAAAACGCCCGATACCTGCCGCGCTTCCAGACTCTGTGTGAAAAATATGGTTTCAAGCCGGTCTGGTTAACGAACTACGAGATGGCGGTTGACCCGGTTTACATCGACTTTGCTAAAGATGTGATTGCGCGCGGGCAAGGGGAAGTCGGCATGCATTTGCATGCCTGGAACAGTCCGCCTGAACATGACCTGACCGGTGATGACTGGCGCTGGCAACCCTATCTGATTGAATATCCGGATTCTGTTTTACGCGAAAAAGTGCTGTTCATGACTGAGCTTCTGGAGAGCACCTTCCAGACTAAAATGCTCAGCCATCGTGCCGGACGCTGGGCGTTCGACAGCCGTTATGCAAAATTGCTGATTGAGCTAGGCTACCAGGTCGATTGCTCAGTAACGCCGCGCGTGAACTGGCGTAACGCCAAAGGCGCACCGCAGGGTACAGGCGGAACGGATTATCAGTACTTCCCGGAAAATGCCTATTTTATCGATGAGAATGAAATTCATCGGCCAGGCAACAGCCCCTTGCTGGAAGTCCCAATGAGTATTCAGTACAAACATCCGGGCTGGCTGAATAGCGTGAAGCAAGGTTACGACCGCCTGCGCGGCAAATACCGCTCTCCCTCCGTTAACTGGTTACGTCCTGCTGGCGGGAATGCCGATGAGATGATCAACGTTGCGGAGAAATGCCTGGCTCAAGGCAACGACTATGTCGAATTTATGCTCCACTCATCCGAGTTTATGCCCGGCGGCAGCCCGACCTTTAAAGATGAGGCCGCGATTGAAGGGTTGTATCAGGACCTCGAGAAGCTCTTCGCCTGGCTGGCACAACGAACCCAGGGAATGACGTTGGCTGAGTTTTATCAGGTGAAAAAAAACGCCGGGTGACCGGCGTTTTTGCTTTATCGCTGCGCGGATTTGGAGACTGGCGTGCTCATGGCGATGATTAGCGGTAACCAGAAAAGAACCCAATACTCACGTGGGTTACTAATAATAAACATCCCTTGGGTTACATAGAAAATGAGTGAGAACAGCCAAATTGCCACTTCGGCTTTTTGGTTGCGTACAAAATGTTCTTTGCACCGCCAAAGCGCCAGTCCAATGACCGAGACAAACAAGATGAATCCAACGATACCGCCTTTAAGCAATGCGGCAAAATACAGACTGTGGGTTGTTGTTACGTGTTGCCCAATACTGTTAACGAACGCTAATTCCTTTTCGAAACCCCAACCGAAAATCGGTTTTTGCATTGCAACATCATAGGCATGCTCCCAAATCCCAAAGCGAATAAAGCTTTGCTGATAGGAGGAATCAATGCGGTTGATAAAGGTATCGAGAAATCCACTAACATAAAGCAAACCCACTGCCGCAATGATGAGCAATAAGATTGCTGCTAATAATTTGATATTCCATTTTGGGCGCAGAACGGCAGTCACGACACTGGCGGCAACAAGTGCCATTAATGGGCCGCGACTTTGAGTCAATATCAGACAAAGTAACAGCAGCGGGATGGGGACCAGGAACCACAGCGATTTGAACTCACGCACCAACAGTACGCTGAAGAGAATACCTAATGCCATATAGCCCCCAAGATCAATGACATTGTCAGGTGACCAGGGGAAGCCATCCCGGAGGCGCGAATGGAAGATATGGCTCTTATCAACAAGGGCTAGAGTGAGAACCGCCAGAATAATAGTGCCAAGCCAGGCGGCTGTAATGACATATTTTTTATAACCCGCAAGTTCAGCCTGTCGGTAAAGCGCCATTAACACCAGCAAATAAAAAGAGTGTGTTAACGAGGAACTTAGATGGGGGGAAGTGGACCATAAATTGGAGAGCGAATAGTAGATAACAAACGCCGCCACGGTTACTAAAGCATACAGATATGTTTTGTCCTGCAAAAACTGATTACGAGCCTGAGCAGAAAAAATCAGAGTCAGCAGGAATAATGATAATGCGACATGAAATGAAATATTAACCCTGGAAACACCGCAAAAAATCGTGCTCATCAGGATGAAGAAAATAAAGAATGATAAATAGATGTTTTTCCATTTAACCAATGACATCATTAAAAACCCTGTTTGGGGAAAGTGCTTTCGGGGACGGAGCTCAGCGGTGAAAGATTAATGATGGAGATGCCTTTCTTTGCTAATACTTCGCTTGCTAATTTTAATGCCGGGAAAACGACTACATTGAGTTTGTCATGCAGATAAGAAGGGCGTTTGCTCCCTTCGTTCTCGTAGAATCGAGGTGCAGAAAGATTGTTTAGGTCTAAGCCCGCGATATAAATTTTTGTGAAACCAAGGTAACCAATAACCTGAAGCGCCCAATAAACAACCGTGCCTGCATCAAAAACGCCTTTGCAGATATCCGTGCTGAAAGCAATTTCAGGATGCGTGGTTGAAAAAACAACATCTGCCCTATTTGAAAAATGATGATTGATGTGGTTTCTTTTTACCGATGGCTTATAAGTTTGATAACAAATGTCTTCAATAATGGCTAACTTGCATTGAATGTTTTCATGGCCGAATTCATCGATAAGCTTGATGACCCCCATCACTGTCGTAAAGAGGGTAATCTCTTCTGAAGCACAGATTTCTTTTATCATCTGAGTGTGATGATCGATAAACGTCATGTCGACAATAAAGTAGAGTTTGAAATCAAGCGAGTATTTAAGATTCCATGCCCCATTTACCCCTGCTGTAGTAATGTCATCAGGACGCTGGCTAAAATCAATATCTTTCACTGACGGTCCTGTCGCCGTCAATAACAGGCTTCCGGAAAACTGATTATGCAACTCAGATAAACGCGTCAGTGGGATGGAATGATGGCGATAGTTTAATGCTGTGATTTCACCTGATGCGGCACGACGAATTTTTACATGGGGCCAAAGATTCTCATTGTGACGCATGTTGCGCTTATGGGTATAACGGTAAATCTGTTTAGTCAGCGTGCCCATAAAAACCTTAAATGAGAATATTTTTAGATTGATTCTTTGAGGCAATAAACTGATAGAGATTGATCGCATCCTGCTCAGAGAGGCGGAACAACTCTTCTCGGGATTTATCAAAATAATACCGAGTCTCAAACACATATGAGCTGATATTGTCATCATTGCCAATCAACAACGTCTCACCCAGCGGGCGTTGTTCGTGGTGACAACATGGCCCAAACAGCAGGACGACAGGCACGCCTACCGCGTCTGCGATATAGACATTTCCAGAGTCGGAGGCAATGTAGCAATCCATTCTGGAGATGGCCCACGGTACATCTTCCAACGGCAGCAACCCCAGCAGGCTGGTGATATTGCTTTGTTCGCCTGTGGCGCGATAAAGCTCGTCGAGCCACGGTTGTTCGTTCTCTGTGCCGAAGATGTAGAACTGGCAAGGCAAATCACTCAGCGTGTCGAAAATACGTTTCCAGACGGACGGCGGTACCGTCTTCGCTTTATTGCCTGCGGAAATGCTCAGACCGATACGAATAACATCCGGTTTATCCAGACACTCAGGCCAGGCTTTGGGCTGATAGAGCGGATGCGTGGCATGCTTTGGGGCATCCTGCCAGCTCAGTGATCTGTCAGCTAATTGCAGATAATTGGTGACGGATAACGTCTGTTTCCCATGCTCCACCACGCCATCTGCTGCCATGTAGAAAATGGCGTGATACCAGCGGCGGGTGTAGATGCTCAGGAACTGTTTGTTCTTTGCGTTGCAGACGGCGGCGAAGAAGAGATTGGTACTGTTCGGCTGCAGCAGATACACGTTGTCGTAGCGATTCATGACTTGCCAGGCAAAGCGGAGTTTGGCGAACACATTGCGCTTCTTTTTGCCGATGAGATAAATCGTCTCGATGGTGTCGTCGCGGCTTGCCAGCGGCTCTACGGCACGGCTTATCAGCACATCACTCTTTTTCAGGTGGCTGAGCAAAGGGGTCGCATTGACGAAATCGCCAATCTTCGCAGTCTGGATGACAAGGTTTTTACCGGTCTCTTTGCGAAACAGCTTCCCCAGCAATTTTGCCGGAAGAAAGAGAATAAACAGAAGCACATAGCTCATTAACTACGTTTCCTTGCCCGTACGTTGCCGGTTGCCCTGTAGAACGTTAAAAATCGCATCAGCCGTGATATCTCCCATCTTGCCCGTCGGGCTTACGTATTGTTGTTGGTTTTTGCCGTAGCCCCCAATCAGCCCGGGATCGGTTGGGCCGAAAAGAGTGATATTTGGGCGATCCAGTGCAGCCGTTAAGTGACTCAAACCGGTATCGACAGAGACAATGGCCTGCGCCCCAGCCAACTCTGCGGCAACCTCTGCCAGCGTTAGCTTCGGCAAGACGTCGACGTGACTGAGGCCTGCTGCAATGCGTTCCGCGCGCAGGCGTTCATGCTCCGCGCCCCACGGCAGTTTAATCTGTAATCCGCTTTGTTGCACCAGTTCTACGAGGGCTCGCCAGTGCGATTCCGGCCAGTGCTTATCATCCCGGGTTGTGGCATGCAGGAATATGACATACGGATTGCCAGTGTGTTCCTGTAAATTCTGAAAATGCTGGGCAATCGCGTAATCACCCTGAGCGTCAGGTTTCACATAGCCCAGGCTTTTTGCGAACAGTTCACGCGTGCGTTCGACAGCATGTTGATCTTTGGCGATAGAATGGCGGCGGTTGTAAAACAGGCTGGCCAGCGGCTCACGGGCGCTGCTCCAGTCCATGCCATGTTTCACGCCATGCGCCAGACGCGTCACCAGCACTGCACTTTTTACCAGCCCTTGTGCATCAATGATCGCGTCATATTTTTCAGCCTGGATCATCTGGCGAAAAGCGTGGCGTTCGGCCTTTACGGGCGCAGAGAACCATGCTTTGCGCCAGCGGCGGATAGCCACAGGGATAACTTTATCAACGGCGGCATGCCAGGTCGGAATTTGGGCGAAGCCTTCTTCCACAGCCCAGTCAAAACGAAGACCTGGAATGGCCTTTGCGGCATCGGTCAGGGCAGGCAAAGTATGCAGCACATCGCCCATTGAAGACGTTTTTACGATCAGCACTCGCATGCGTCAGGCATCCTCGTCCAGCAGCAGTTGATTGAGCTCTTCCAGAACGCGAGACGGCGTAATGTCGATCAGGCTTTGGTGATAGCCTTCGGCAGCGTCGCCTTTACGTACTTTGTGATAGCCAGAAATGAGGCGAATGACTTTCGCTTTGTGCGACAGTGGCGGTGTGAAATCCGGGCTGCTTGGGCCATACAGCGCAACCAATGGGCGATTCAGTGCCGCAGCAACGTGCATCAAGCCAGAATCGTTGGTGACGACTGCTTTGCAAGCCGCGAGCAACACCACAGCTTGCTCAAGCTGAGTTTCACCGGCCAGATTTCGACACCACGCCTGCTGCTCGGTGTTCAATGAGGCAAGGATTTCATTGCCGGCATCATTGTCTTTGGCTGAGCCAAACAACACGACCTGATATCCTTCGTCGATCAGCTGTTTCGCCAGCTCGGCATAGTGATAGTGCGGCCAGCGCTTTGCCGGGCCGAACTCAGCACCCGGGCAGAAGCCAATCATCTGGCGTTCGCCTGAGAGGCTAAACGCGTTACAGACCTGGGATTTCTCCCCTTCGTTAACCTGAAGCTGAGGCCATAACAGCGGCTGCGGCAGATCTTTAGCAGAACGCATCACGCCTTTGTCATAAGCCAGGGCGACGTAGCGTTCAACCATTAAAGGCCATGCCGCTTTGTCGAGCACGCGTGCGTCATTCAACAGGCCGTAACGCATCTCGCCACGCCAGCCTGTGCGCTGCGGGATCCCCGCGAAGAACGGCACCAGCGCGGATTTGAATGAGTTAGGCAGGACGTAAGCGCGATCGTAACGCTTTTCGCGCAGGCTATGGCCGAGCCGACGACGCTCGCCGATTTCCAGCGCGCCGTGGCCTAATGGCATCGGGATGGCTTCGTTAACTTCTGGCATGCGCGATAAAAGAGGACGGCACCACGCGGGTGCCATCACATCAATGATCGCCTGGGGATAGCGCGCCTTGAGCGTGCGGTAGAGACTTTGCGACATCATCATGTCGCCCACCCATGACGGGCCGATCACCAGTATCTTCATTCGTCTTATCTTATGCGTCGCGGTTCAGCCAGGCCATGTACTCCGCGACACCTTCCGCCACGGTTTTGAAAGGCTTGTCGTAGCCCGCTTTACGCAGGTTAGTCAGATCCGCCTGAGTAAATGCCTGGTAGCGGCCTTTCAGTTTTTCCGGGAACGGGATGTATTCGAGGGACCCTTTCTGGTGATAAGCCAGCGCGGCGTCGGCCACAGCCTGGAAAGATTCCGCACGGCCTGTGCCGAGGTTGAAAATGCCGGACACGCCGTTCTCCCAGAACCACAGGTTAACTGCCGCCACGTCGCCCACATAGACGAAATCACGTTTGAAGCCATCGCTGCCTTCGAACAGTTTCGGGCTTTCACCGTTGTTCAACTGGGTGTTGAGGTGGAAAGCGACGCTCGCCATGCTGCCTTTATGGCCTTCACGTGGGCCATAAACGTTGAAGTAACGGAAGCCTACTACTGGGGAATTTGCTTCTGGCAGGATTTGACGTACGTATTCATCGAACAGGAACTTGGAGTAGCCGTAAACGTTAAGCGGCTTTTCATATTCGCGGGATTCAATGAAGTCAGAAGTACGGCCGCCGTAGGTGGCAGCTGAAGAGGCGTACAGGAACGGGATTTCACGCTCCAGGCAGTAATGCAGCACTTCTTTGGAGTACTGATAGTTGTTATCCATCATGTACTTGCCGTCCCACTCGGTGGTGGATGAACAGGCGCCTTCATGGAACACGGCTTCAATTTCACCGAACTCTTCGCCCGCCATAATCTGGATCAGGAAGTCTTCCTTGTCCATGTAGTCGGCGATATTGAGGTCGACCAGGTTGACGAATTTGGTGCCATCTTTCAGGTTGTCCACGACAAGGATGTCAGAGATGCCTTTGTCATTCAGGGCCTTAATGATATTGCTGCCAATAAAACCTGCGCCGCCGGTAACGATGATCATAACGATAACCTTTGAAATGTGGGTGACCGGGCCTTTCCCGGACGCTAATGGTTCTTATCATACCATCACTACGCGGAGTCTTCACATTCACCGACAAGCCGCAGGGGTACACGTGATTTATGCTACAAAAATACTTATCTGGCACAGCGTCATCTCGTATACGCCTGGAGCATTGGGTAATATGTGGCAAATTTTGCCGAATCTGGAGAGTTGCAATGCGTGGTGATTTTTACAAACAGTTAACCGGTGACCTGGAGACCGCTCGCGCGGAAGGGTTGTTTAAAGAAGAACGCATCATTACCTCCGCCCAGCAGGCGGACATCACCGTCGGTGACGGCAATCATGTCATTAACTTCTGCGCCAATAACTACCTTGGCCTGGCGAACCATCCTGAGCTGATTGCCGCAGCAAAATCCGGCATGGACAGCCACGGGTTCGGCATGGCGTCCGTGCGCTTTATTTGCGGCACTCAGGACAGCCATAAAGTGCTTGAGAAAAAGCTGGCCGATTTCCTCGGCATGGAAGATGCAATCCTTTACTCCTCTTGCTTCGATGCCAATGGCGGCCTGTTTGAAACGCTGCTGGGCGCGGAAGATGCCATTATTTCTGATGCACTGAACCACGCGTCCATCATCGATGGCGTGCGTCTGTGTAAAGCAAAACGCTTCCGCTATGCCAACAACGATATGCAGGAACTGGAAGCTCGTTTGAAAGAAGCGCGTGAAGCGGGTGCTCGCCATGTGCTGATCGCCACCGACGGCGTGTTCTCCATGGACGGCGTGATTGCTAACCTGAAAGGCGTCTGCGACCTGGCGGATAAATACGATGCGCTGGTGATGGTCGATGATTCCCACGCGGTAGGCTTCGTGGGCGAAAACGGCCGTGGCTCCCATGAATACTGCGAAGTGATGGGGCGCGTGGACATCATCACCGGCACGCTGGGTAAAGCGCTGGGTGGCGCATCCGGTGGCTATACCGCCGCTCGCAAAGAAGTGGTTGAGTGGCTGCGTCAGCGTTCTCGTCCTTATCTGTTCTCCAACTCACTGGCTCCGGCGATTGTCGCGGCGTCCATCAAAGTGCTGGAGATGGTTGAGTCTGGCGCAGAGTTGCGCGATCGCCTGTGGTCTAACGCTCGCTTGTTCCGTGAAAAAATGACGGCAGCAGGCTTCACGCTGGCAGGTGCTGACCACGCGATCATTCCGGTGATGCTGGGCGAAGCCACCGTGGCGCAAGAGTTTGCGCGCGAGCTGCAGAAAGAAGGGATTTACGTCACCGGGTTCTTCTATCCGGTGGTACCAAAAGGCCAGGCGCGTATCCGCACGCAGATGTCCGCGGCGCATACTCCTGAGCAAATTGAACGTGCGGTGGACGCGTTTACCCGCATCGGTAAGCAACTGGGCGTGATTGCCTGAGGGTGTGAGATGAAAGCATTATCGAAACTGAAAGCCGAAGAAGGGATCTGGATGAACGACGTTCCGCAACCGGAAGTCGGGCATAACGACCTGCTGATTAAAATCCGCAAAACCGCTATCTGCGGCACCGATGTGCATATCTACAACTGGGATGAATGGTCGCAGAAGACCATTCCGGTGCCAATGGTTGTGGGCCACGAATACGTGGGTGAAGTGGTCGGTATCGGCCAGGAAGTGAAAGGCTTTAAGATTGGCGATCGCGTCTCTGGCGAAGGTCATATCACCTGCGGTCATTGCCGTAACTGCCGTGCTGGCCGTACACACCTGTGCCGCAATACCACCGGTGTCGGTGTGAACCGCCCGGGCTGTTTCGCGGAATATCTGGTGATCCCGGCCTTTAACGCCTTCAAAATCCCGGACAATATTTCCGACGATCTGGCTTCCATCTTCGACCCGTTCGGTAACGCGGTTCACACGGCGCTCTCTTTTGACCTGGTCGGTGAAGACGTGCTGGTGTCCGGCGCAGGCCCGATTGGCATTATGGCTGCTGCTGTGGCGAAACACGTCGGCGCTCGCAACGTGGTTATCACGGACGTGAACGAATACCGTCTGGAACTGGCTCGCAAAATGGGCATCACTCGCGCGGTGAACGTCGCCAATGAAAGCCTGACAGACGTAATGGCAGAGTTGGGCATGACGGAAGGGTTTGACGTGGGTCTGGAGATGTCCGGTGCGCCACCGGCGTTTCGCACCATGCTCGATACCATGAACCACGGCGGGCGTATTGCGATGCTGGGTATTCCACCGTCAGACATGTCCATCGACTGGACTAAAGTCATCTTCAAAGGCCTGTTCATCAAAGGCATCTATGGCCGTGAGATGTTCGAAACCTGGTACAAGATGGCGGCATTGATTCAGTCTGGTCTGGATCTCTCCCCTATCATCACCCACCGTTTCGGTATCGATGACTTCCAGAAAGGCTTCGACGCGATGCGTTCCGGGCAATCAGGGAAAGTTATCCTGAGCTGGGATTAATCCGCGTAAATTGCCGGATGGCGCTGCGCTTATCCGGCCTACGAAATCTGCTTTCTGTAGGCCTGTGCAAGCGTAGCGCCGCCGGGCATTAGCTTTGCTGCTGCTTCTCTTTGTCGGTCAGATAACGCACTTTACGGGTGTAATCCTGTCCTTTAAACAACAGCTTACTGTCGCGAGAGGCGAGATACTTCTGCCATTCCGATAACGGGAAACCGCCGTGCGCCCCAACCACTTCTTTGGGGATAACGGCTTCCTGTCCGCCGATTTTTTTCGATACCGGCCAGTTCATCCAGTCGCCCAGATTCACGGTTTTCAAATCCAGCATATCCAGCAGCGCAGCCAGCGGCAGCTGATCGGTTGGCGGCTGGCTGTCGTCCATCAGTTCCCAGGTATCCTGGAACAGCGTTAACCACAGCGGGCAGATACGACGCCAGGTTTTGCGAGTGGCGGCCAGGAAGGCGCCATTCACGTGGTCGACAATATAAGGGCGAACGGTTTCTTTATAATAAGCCGGAACATTTTGCTCAGGCGCACCGTCCAGCTTGGCGATCATTTTGCCCTGACGGAAGCTGGAGTAGATGTGTTGATCTTCAACGCGGAACTGCGGCATTTGCAGCAGGTTGAGGTCGGAGTCGATCATCAAAACTCCTTCACCACGAGCCTGAAGAGGTGCATTCAGTTTGACCAGGCGGCTCAGGTAGATTTGCTTATAGCGATAGCTCTCTTCACGCTTTGGCAGCTCCAGCGTGACCACGCGCGTTTTCGCTGGCAGTTCGCCAAAAGCGCTTTCTGGTTGGTCGCTGACGATCACAATCTCTTCGAGATCAGGGGCAAAGCGCTCGGCAAAGGTCGCGGACAGCAGCGCTTCTTCAATGTAATCCGCGCCAGTGCAGGGAATGACGACAGACGTCACCGGCACGCTCACAGAAGAAGGGGCGAGTGAAGCGTAAGGAATATTGTGACGCGCCTTGATGTGGCGATAGCGGGCATTCAGAAATTTAAACATGGTCTGTCCGTCTTGATGAAAGAGAAGCCAGCTCGTGCTCCACGCCAGCAACATAGTGCTCAATGGCGTAATGATCACGAACATGCTGATGAGCCTGGTTTGCCAGGCGCTGGCGCAGATCGGCGTCCTGCCAGATAGCCGAAAGATGTTCAGCCAGCGCGTGAATGTCACTCCACGGGAAGAGCAACCCGGTGTGCTGGTGGCTGATTAATTCGCCTGTGCCGGTGACGTCGGAGCCGATGGCCGGAATGCCTAATAGCATGGCTTCGAGTACCACACGCGGTAATCCTTCGCTGCTGGAGGCGAGGATAAAGGCATCGAACGTGGCGAGATAATCAAAGGGATTATTGCGAAAACCGGTAAAGATAAGATGATCGCTCAAGCCTAGCTTAGCGGCCTGTGCTTCAAGCGCCTGACGTTCCGGGCCCTCACCGATAAGGATCATTTTCCATTCAGCGTCAGGGTGTTTTTGCCGGAACAAGGCCAATGCTTCAAGCGTGTGGTGATTAGCCTTACGAGCAATCAGAGAACCGATGCTACCGAAAACAAAGGTGTCGTCATTGAGGCCCAATGATTCGCGCATTTTGTGCCGATCGGGCAGCGGCTGGTGGATATCAATAGCGTTATTCACCGTGACACAGAGTTTTGCCTCCACACCATTGGCGAGCAGCACTTTTTCCACCCCCTTTGATACCGCGATGATTCGGTCAATCTGCTGATTCACCAGCTGCACTAACGAGGGGGAAAGTACCGGTTCAATACGACAGTGCTGGACCAGCGCAACGGACGTTCCACGCACGGCGTGATAGCCTTCTTCGTTAGAGCCGGGTTGATTGTTCATATACAGCACGTCATATTCGCCATCCTGCAGCACTTTTTTGAGGCGGCGGGCATCCGGCTGAATACGCCACAGCGTATCCATTTTGCGGGTAAACGCTTTGCGCGCATTGCGAGAGAAAAACAGCAGGCTGCGGCCAAGCTCTTTAAGCACTTTCGCCCAGCCAGGCTGGCGGCGAGCAGGTAAGACAAGCATCGGAATGCCAATTGCGTTCAGTACCTGCTCAATGCTTTCACCGCCTGCTCGGCGATAGTTATGGTAAAAACAGCAAGTTATATCAAACCGTTGGCGGTCAATGCGCTTGAGCAGTTCGAGCATGCTGTTGGTGCCACCACCCCACTCTTTGCCACTGTCGAACAGCAGGATTTTTCGTTTTTGCGGCACCATGCTCTCTGATTCTCATATTAAAAAACCAGCGAGCATTATAAAGAAACTGGCGGAAGATTCAGCGTTTTTTGTTGCCGTCAGTGACGATCCAGAAATAAACGAAAAGGCAATCGCTATAAAGGTGTGGATTCGATTATGTTTAAAAGTGAAAACGCACACTAAACTTCGGGTTTATCTCCCACCTTTTTAATATCGGCAGGGCAGTCATGCTTAAATTAACGGTCTGTCTGTTAACCTTTAATTCTGAACGTTTGTTGCACAAAGTGATCCCGCCATTAATCACCGTGGCCGATGAAATTGTAGTCATCGATTCCGGCAGCACCGATGGGACATTAAACATTTGCCACGAATATGGGTTGAATGCGATATATCATCCATATCGTATGCATGGCGAACAAATGAATGTCGCGATACAGCATGCCTCGCATGACTGGGTATTGTGCATGGACAGCGATGAGATCCTCGATGCCCAAACCGTGGCCTTTATTAACACACTGAAAGCCGGGCAAGAGCCGCCAGCCAACCATGGCTGGCGCATCACGCGTCACTGGTATGTGTTAGGGGAAGAGATCCGCACTCTCTACCCTATCTCATCCCCCGATTATCCTGTCCGGCTTTTTAATCGCCAGCATGCCCGGTTTAACCTGCGCCCGGTGGATGATCAGGTTGAGGGTGAGATTAAAACGTTCAAAATTGAAGGCCACGTCAGACACGATACTTTTTGGTCGTTGCACGAAGTCTTCAGCAAATTAAACAGCTATACGACACGCCTCGTGAAATACAAAAAAATCCGGCCTTCTCTTGCGCGCGGGTTTATTAGCGCAATTGGAGCGTTTTTTAAATGGTATTTGTTTAGCGGAGCCTGGCGGAAAGGGAAAGTCGGTGCGGTGACAGGATTGTATGCCACGCTATATAGCTTTCTGAAGTACTTCAAAGCCTGGTACGCGCACGAGAAAAAACCGGGAGTCGTGGCTGAAGAGCGCACAGACTCCCATCAAGCCTGACAGCTATCAGGCTTTTTTATCCCAACCCTGCCACTGCAATTGCAGATACTGCACCAGCGTGCTGTGAGTAATGCTTTCGCCGAGCACGGCAAAGTAACGGCTGGCGTAGACAGGCTGCGGAGCCAGCTTCGGCTTACACAGCTTCACGCCACGGAAAGGATTACGCGGTGCAGTTGGTTGTACAGGCTGCGTGTTGTTTGGCGTTGAAGTATCAACCTGCGGCTCATTGAGCAGGCTGCTCGGGCGCACAAGCGTGATATCTGGCGGCAGGTTGTAAATCATTTGCTGAAGGACGCGCACCGTTGAAGGATGTGGGTGCCCGATAGCAATGGCGGAACCATTTCGTCTGGCAAGCTGAACGGCGCGGTTAAACTGCACGCGAATATCCGCTTCGTTTTGCGTGTCATCCAGGAACACCTTACGTTTTATCACCTTCACATTCGTGCCTGCGGCAGCACGCATCGACTGGCTATTGCCAATCGTCATACTGTCGAGAAAGTAAAAGTTATAGTGGTTCAGCACCTGCATCACTTTTTGCATCCCAAACAGGCTGGACGTCATCGCGCTGCCCATGTGGTTATTCAACCCAACTGCGTACGGCACTTTGCCCACAGCATCGCGAATAATACGCTCAATCTCATCGCTGCTCATGTCAGGACGAAGGGTGTCTTTTTCCAGCGGCTGTTTGCTGATGGGCGCCATGGGCAGGTGGATCAGAACTTCATGGCCGCCGTTGTGGGCTTTGGTCGCCATTTCCCGGGCGTGCGGCGCATTGGGTAACACTGCGACGGAAACGGCGTTTGGCAGCGCCAGGACCTGGTTTTCCTGCTGTGGGCGGTAGCCAAAGTCATCAATCACAATGGCGAGTTTTCCGGCGTGGACCGGAGCCACCATCGCCAGGGCGGCGCTGATGGAGAACACTAACGTGCGAAATTGAAGCAAAACTTATCTTCCCAACCACGGCTGTGGATTGACCGCCTGACCCTGGCGGCGAATTTCGAAGTAGAGTGACGGCCGGCCCTGACCACCACTGCTGCCCACAAGGGCAATCGGCTGGCCTGCGCGGACCTGTGTTCCAACGCTTACCAGCGCGCTTTGGTTGTAGCCATAAAGGCTCATATCGCCTTTGCCGTGCTCGACGACAACCACTAAGCCGTAACCCTGCAGCCAGTCGGCGAGGATCACCCGGCCATCGGCAATGGCTTTGACTTCGGTGCCTTCAGACGCACCGATAACCATCCCTTTCCAACGTAGTTCACCTTGCAGCTGTTCGCCATAGCGATGCAGCGTTGGGCCACGAACCGGCCAATAGGCCTGACCGCGAGGCGAGCCCAGGCCGCCTGTTCGTGACATCAGTGAACGTTCACTTTCAGAAGGTTTGTAGGTGGTGCCTTTGCGGGAAGCGTCTTGCTGACGGTCACGCACGGCTTGCGCTTCTTTGGCTTCTTTCTCAGCACGCGCACGCGCAGCGGCTTCAGCTTGCGCAATGCGGGACCTCATGCGCGATTCGTTGGCACGAAGTTCGCTGAGTTGCTGTTGTCCGGCCTGAATAGAGGATTCCAGCCCGGAAAGGGTTTTCTTACGCTCGTTACGAGCCTGTTCAAGCTTGGCCTGTTGAGCTTTCTGCTCGTACAACAGCGTCTGCTGCTGGCTTTGCTTCTCTTCCAGTTCCGCTTTCTGTGAGGCCACCTCTTCGCTGGTTTGCTTCAACTGGGCGATGGTTTCCTGACGGGCCTGATTGAGATAGCCGAAATAAGCCTGCAAACGCTGACCACGCTGACTCTCTTCCCCACTCAGTATCAACTGGATACCGGTGTGCTCCCCCTGACGAAAAGCCGCATCAAGCTGCGCGGCAAGATTACGTTCCTGGGCTGCTTTTTGCTTTTCGAGTTTGGCGATGGAGGCATTCATCGCATCAACCTGCTTATTGAGGTCGGCGAGGGTATTCTGCGTTTCTCGCAGCTTACGGGCTGCTGCTGCGATGGCTTCTTCTTGCGTTTTGAGCTGAGCAAGCAGGGTAGAGCGTTGCTGTTGCTGTTGGCGAACCGCGCGCTCTTTGGCGGCGATATCAGCCTGAATGGATTGCAGCTGGCTTCGATCGTCTGCATGAGCATATGTCGCGCACAGCAATACGCCAGCGCTGAGTGCGCTGGCGTAACTCATGGATCGGACTGCCGTCGCGATCCATGTATTTGAAAAAATCGCCTTTCCCCTCATGGGGAGGGATTATTCCACGATGAACAGCGGCTTGCCAGTCATCTCTTGCGGGATTTCCATCCCCATCAGCGTCAGCATGGTCGGGGCGATATCAGAGAGCTTGCCGCCTTCAACCGCTTTCACTGCTTTGTCGCCAACGTAGATCAGCGGAACCGGCAGGTTGGTGTGCGCGGTGTGCGCCTGGCCGGTAGACGGGTCGCGCATCTGCTCGGCGTTGCCGTGGTCTGCGGTGATCAGCAACTGGCCGCCAACAGATTCGACAGCTTTGCTCACTTCATCAATGCAGTGATCCAGCGCTTCGATAGCTTTTACTGCTGCTTCCATCACGCCGGTATGGCCGACCATATCGCCGTTCGGGTAGTTACAGATAATGGCGTCGAATGTGCCGCCTTTGATCGCCCCCACCAGTTTTTCGGTCAGTTCTGCCGAGCTCATTTCTGGCTGCAGATCGTAGGTCGCCACTTTCGGGGAGTTGATGAGGATGCGTTCTTCGCCGGCAAACGGCTCTTCTACGCCGCCGTTGAAGAAGAAGGTGACGTGTGCGTATTTCTCGGTTTCAGAAATGCGCAGCTGCGTTTTATCGTTCTTCGCCATCCACTCACCAAAGGTGTTCGCGAGAGAAGCGGGTGGGTAGGCACAAGGCGCGTCGATATCTGCTGCGTATTGGGTCAGCATGATGTAGTCGAGATTGACCACTTTCTTACGCGCGAAGCCATCGAAGCCTTTGTCCACGAAAGCACGGGTGATTTCACGCGCACGGTCAGCACGGAAGTTCATGAAGATCAGCGCATCGCCATCTTCCATGGCTGCGTCAGCCTGACCTTCAGCACGGATGACAGTCGCTTTCACGAATTCGTCGTTCTCGTCGCGAGCATAGGCGGCTTCCAGGCCTTCCACTGCGGTGTTGAACTGGAATTCACCTTTCGCCTGAGTCATCAGGTCATAGGCCTGTTCCACGCGATCCCAGCGGTTGTCACGGTCCATCGCAAAGTAACGGCCGATGATAGAGGCTACGCGGCCTTTGCCCAGCGCGGCAAATTTCTCTTCAAAGGTGGCCAGAGAAGATTTTGCGCTACGTGGCGGAGTGTCGCGGCCATCGAGGAAGGCGTGCAGGTAGATTTTTTCTGCACCGCGCTGCGCGGCCAGTTCGACCATAGCCAGGATGTGGTCTTCGTGGCTGTGAACGCCACCGGCAGACAGCAGGCCCATGATGTGAACGGCTTTGCCAGCGGCAACAGCTTTATCAACAGCACCCGCCAGCACGCTGTTTTCAAAGAACGTACGTTCTTTAATTTCGACGTCCAGACGCGTCAGGTCCTGATACACGATACGGCCCGCGCCCAGGTTGACGTGGCCCACTTCGGAGTTACCCATCTGACGGTCTGGCAGACCCACTTCCAGGCCGGAAGCGTCAATCAGGGTGTGTGGACGTTTGGCCCACAGGGCGTCCATGACCGGCGTTTTCGCGTTGAAAATCGCGTTATCCTGCTGGTCTTCGCGGTAGCCGTAGCCATCCAGAATCACCAGTACCATCGGTTTTTTAGTATCAGACATTGCGACAACCTCTATGCTCACAAGATAAAAAATTTGCGTAATTTTACTACAGCTGAATCGATAAATCTGCCTCGGAAGATCAAAGATCGGGTCCGGCTGGCAGTGAGTTTGGTTATTTTTGCTCTTATTTTTTCGTTTCAGGCCGCAGAAAATGGATTAGCTTATGTCCGTGTGCTGTATTTGCACAAACGCACAGGTATACTCCTTTCCTGAATTTTAATCACTGAGTCGGGAGTTATTACCCCCCATGCAAGAAATTATGCAATTTGTGAGTCGCCACCCTATCCTGAGCATTGCCTGGGTTGGCTTACTGGCAGCCGTTCTGTTCACGACATTCAAAGGGTTAACCTCGAAAATTAAGGTGATCACCCGTGGCGAAGCGACCCGTCTGATCAACAAAGAAGAGGCAGTGGTGGTGGATTTGCGTCAGCGTGACGATTTCCGTAAAGGTCATATCGCAGGGTCGATTAACCTGCTGCCGACTGAAATCAAAGCCAATAACCTCGGTGAGCTTGAAAAGCATAAAGATAAACCCATCATTGTTGTTGATGGTTCTGGTATGCAGGCACAGGATCCAGCTACTGCACTGAATAAAGCGGGCTTTGAGCGCGTGTTTGTTCTGAAAGAAGGTGTCGCTGGCTGGAGCGGTGAAAACCTGCCGCTGGTTCGTGGTAAGTAATTATCTGAGGTAACGTCATGGCCAATATCGAGATCTACACCAAAGCAACTTGTCCGTTCTGCCACCGCGCAAAAGCGTTGCTGAACGAAAAAGGCGTCAGTTTCCAGGAGTTGCCAATTGATGGCAACGCGGCGAAGCGCGAAGAGATGATTGAACGTAGTGGCCGCACCACGGTGCCGCAGATTTTTATTGATGCACAGCACATTGGCGGCTGTGACGACTTGTATGCACTTGATGCACGTGGTGGACTTGATCCCCTGCTGAAATAACCCTTTTAAGGACAAAAAGATGTCAGAACAAAACAACCCAGAAATGACTTTCCAGATCCAGCGTATCTACACCAAAGACGTTTCCTTTGAAGCGCCAAATGCACCGCATGTTTTCCAGAAAGACTGGCAGCCAGAGGTTAAACTTGATCTGGATACGGCTTCTACCCAACTGGCAGAAGGCGTATACGAAGTCGTACTGCGTGTAACCGTTACCGCATCTCTGGGTGAAGAAACCGCGTTCCTGTGTGAAGTTCAGCAGGGCGGTATTTTCTCCATCGAAGGCATCGACGGTAACCAGATGGCGCATTGCCTGGGTGCATACTGCCCGAACATCCTGTTCCCGTATGCTCGCGAATGCATCACCAGCCTGGTGGGTCGCGGTACATTCCCGCAACTGAACCTTGCGCCAGTGAACTTTGATGCGCTGTTCATGAACTATCTGCAGCAGCAGGCTGGCGAAGGTGCTGAACAACATCAGGATGCCTGATGAACGCACGTAAAGCTGCAATGACTGTGATCGGTGCCGGCTCGTACGGCACCGCTCTTGCCATCACTCTGGCAAGAAACGGGCACGATGTTGTGCTCTGGGGCCACGACCCAAAACATATCGAGCTGTTGCAACGTGACCGTTGTAATACGGCTTTCCTTCCCGATGTGCCTTTCCCCGATACGCTGCATCTCGAAACCGATCTCGCCAAAGCGTTAGCCGCCAGCCGCGATATTCTGGTCGTCGTGCCAAGCCATGTGTTTGGCGAAGTGCTGCGTCAGCTGAAACCGCTGCTGCGTCCTGATGCGCGCCTGGTGTGGGCCACAAAAGGGCTGGAAGCAGAAACCGGCCGTTTGCTGCAGGATGTCGCCCGCGAAGCGTTGGGTGATGCTATTCCGCTGGCGGTGATTTCCGGGCCAACTTTCGCGAAAGAGCTGGCGGCAGGCCTGCCGACGGCGATCGCCCTGGCGTCCACCGATCCGCAATTTGCCGATGATTTGCAAAAGCTGCTGCACTGCGGCAAAAGCTTCCGTGTCTACAGCAACCCTGATTTTATCGGTGTGCAGCTGGGTGGTGCGGTGAAAAACGTCATCGCGATTGGCGCAGGCATGTCCGACGGTATTGGCTTTGGCGCAAACGCTCGTACGGCGCTGATTACCCGTGGTCTGGCAGAAATGTCACGGCTGGGTGCCGCGTTAGGTGCAGATCCTTCCACTTTTATGGGGATGGCAGGGCTGGGGGATTTAGTGCTGACCTGTACCGACAACCAGTCGCGTAACCGCCGTTTTGGCATGGCGCTCGGCCAGGGCCAGGACGTGCAAAGCGCACAGGATGCGATTGGTCAGGTGGTTGAAGGCTACCGCAATACCAAAGAGGTGAGGGCACTTGCCCACCGTTTTGGTGTCGAAATGCCAATAACCGAGGAAATTTATCAGGTATTGTATTGCGGAAAAAACGCGCGCGAGGCAGCATTGACCTTATTAGGCCGTGCCAGCAAGGAAGAGCGCAGCCACCGCTAATCGCAAGGAATCGTTGTTACCTGAATGGCCCGGTCGGCGCAGAACTGACCGGCCATTATCATCGCTTCTGGAGTCTGCAATGCCGTGTGAAGAACTGGAAATTGTCTGGAACAATATTAAAGCCGAAGCTCGCGCGCTGGCTGACTGCGAGCCCATGCTTGCCAGTTTTTACCACGCCACGCTCCTGAAGCACGAAAACCTGGGCAGCGCGCTGAGCTACATGCTCGCCAATAAGCTTGCCTCCTCCATCATGCCCGCCATCGCCATTCGTGAAGTGGTGGAAGAGGCCTACGCCGCCGATCCGGAAATGATCGCCTCCGCAGCCTGCGACATTCAGGCCGTGCGCACCCGCGACCCGGCGGTCGACAAATACTCCACACCGTTGCTCTACCTGAAAGGGTTTCATGCGCTGCAGGCCTACCGCATTGGCCACTGGCTGTGGAATCAGGGGCGTCGCGCACTGGCGATTTTCCTGCAAAATCAGGTGTCAGTGACCTTCCAGGTCGACATTCACCCGGCGGCAAAAATTGGCCGAGGGATCATGCTCGACCACGCCACAGGCATCGTGGTGGGGGAAACAGCGGTTATCGAAAATGACGTCTCAATCCTGCAATCTGTAACGCTCGGCGGTACAGGGAAAACCAGTGGAGATCGCCACCCGAAAATTCGTGAAGGGGTGATGATTGGCGCAGGGGCAAAAATTCTCGGCAATATCGAAGTCGGGCGTGGCGCGAAAATTGGGGCGGGCTCTGTCGTGCTTCAGCCTGTGCCACCGCATACCACGGCTGCTGGCGTGCCAGCGCGTATTGTCGGCAAGCCGGACAGCGATAAACCTGCGATGGATATGGACCAGCACTTCAACGGCATTCACCATACCTTTGAGTTTGGTGACGGCATCTGATTGCCTGCCCGGTGGCGCTTTGCTTACCGGGCTCTCGCGGCTGAGTTAACTTCGTAACACTGCGCCCGGATAACCCAACTGGCGCCAGGCTTCGTATACCACGACCGACACCGCGTTGGACAGGTTCATGCTGCGGCTGTCTGGCATCATCGGAATACGGATTTTTTGCTCAGCCGGCAGAGCATCAAGAATACTGGCAGGCAGGCCGCGTGTTTCCGGGCCAAACATCAAAAAATCCCCATCCTGATAGCTCACTGCGCTGTGAGCAGGCGTGCCTTTCGTCGTCAGGGCAAAAAGACGCTGAGGCTGTTCGGCTTCAAAGAAAGCGGCATAGTCAGCGTGGCGCTTCACGGCGGTAAATTCGTGGTAATCCAGCCCGGCCCGGCGCAGACGCTTATCATCCCAGGTAAAACCCATAGGTTCGATGATGTGCAGACGAAATCCGGTGTTGGCGCACAGGCGGATGATATTGCCGGTATTCGGCGGGATTTCTGGTTCGAATAAAACGATGTTAAGCATGCTGCCCCCTTAATTGCGCGGGCAGAATAGCAGAAATTCAGGATGACTTGTAAAGCTGGCTGTCTCCCTCTCCCCGACCCTCTCCCGAAAGGAGAGGGAGAAAACCGAGCCCGCGCTCGATCTGTTCCCTCAGCCAGAAGAAAAGGAGAGGGAGAATACCGAGCCCGAGCTCGATCTGTTTCCTCAGCCAGAAGAAAAGGAGAGGAGAATACCGAGCCCGCGCTCGATCTGTTCCCTCTCCCTGTGGGAGAGGGCTAGGGAGAGGGGGGACTCTTATGCCGCATCTCCACGCACTACAGGTGCCAGTGCTGAAGCCAGGTGCTTCGCCTCCTGCACTAAAGAATCACGGGAAATCTCGCTGATAGATTTCGCCCCGGTCAGCGTCATTGCCACCTTCATCTCTTTTTCGATCAGGTTCAGCAAGTTGGTGACGCCAGCGCCGCCATGCGTTGCAAGCGCATACAGATAAGCGCGGCCCAGCAACACGCTGTCTGCACCCAGCGCAAGCATGCGCACCACGTCCAGACCATTGCGAATACCGCTGTCGGCCAGGATCGCGATATCGCCTTTTACTGCATCAGCAATGGCGGGAAGCGCACGCGCAGAAGAAAGCACACCATCCAACTGGCGACCACCGTGGTTTGACACCACGATACCGTCAGCGCCAAAGCGAACGGCATCGCGGGCATCTTCTGGATCGAGAATGCCTTTGATGACCATTGGGCCGTCCCAGAATTCGCGGATCCACTCCAGGTCTTTCCAGGAGATAGACGGGTCAAAGTTGTTCGCCAGCCAGCCAATGTAATCTTCCAGCCCGGTCGGTTTGCCCAGATAAGTCGAAATATTGCCTAAATCGTGCGGACGGCCATTTACGCCCACATCCCATGCCCATTGTGGATGCGTGACGGCCTGCCAGTAGCGGCGCAATGCTGCATTCGGGCCGCTCATGCCGGAGTGCGCATCACGGTAGCGTGCGCCGGGCGTAGGCATATCCACGGTAAACACCAGCGTCGAACAGCCCGCGGCTTTGGCTCTTTCCAGCGCATTACGCATAAAGCCACGGTCACGCAGAACATAAAGCTGGAACCACATCGGGCGCTTAATGGTTGGCGCGACTTCTTCAATCGGACACACGGAAACCGTTGAGAGCGTAAACGGAATGCCTTTGGCATCGGCAGCCCCCGCCGCCTGCACTTCACCACGACGGGCGTACATGCCACACAGGCCGACCGGAGCCAGCGCCACCGGCATCGACAGCGTTTCGTTGAACAATTTGGTTTCCAGGCTGAGGTCGGCCATGTTTTTCAGCACTCGCTGGCGTAGCGCGACCTGCGATAAATCCTCTACGTTGCGACGCAGGGTATGTTCGCTGTATGCCCCGCCGTCGATGTAGTGAAACAGGAACGGCGGCAGAATACGCTGTGCGGCGGCGCGATAGTCGCTGGCGGCAGAAATGATCATGGCTTGTCTCCCTTAAGGTTCGTTAGGATCGCCGGGCAGGCGGGTGATGCGAGCCTGTCGGGCCCGGTCTTCATCAAACTGCTTAATGGTGGTGTGAACGAATCCCAGATGCGCCATCATCGCCTGGCGCGCACCTTCCGCATCGCCTGCCAGAATCGCGTTCAGTACCGTCTGGTGCTGTTCAGTCAGCCTGGCGAACACTGGAGGCACGAGGTACATCCGCTGTCGGCTCTTAATCACCGAGGAGTGCAGCAGCTCGAAGAAACCGCGCATGGTCTGAAGCAAAACAACATTGTGAGAGGCTTCGGCGACAGCCAGATGAAAACGGACGTCACCCTGTGCGGCGAGATCAGGATCTTCACTTTGCGAAGCTTCGAAGCAGAGCCGAAGTTTCTCTTTATCGGCGTCGGTCGCTCGCAGCGCGGCGTGCCACGCGGTGCTGGCTTCAATCGCATGGCGAGCTTCGAGAATATCGAAGGTGTAATCCGGGTCATCTGCCAACAGGCTTTTCAGCGGCTGCACAATGTTTTGATCAGACCAGGGTTCGTGCTGCCAACGCACAAACGTGCCACCGCCGCGACGGCTTAACAACAGCCCTTCGCTCACCAGCCTTGCCAGCGCTTCCCGCAACGAATTACGCGACACGCCAAGCTGTACAGCCAGCTGGCGCTCGGCAGGCAGCCGCATACCGGCTTCCAGTTGCTGTTCTTCAATCAGCTTACGCACACGGGTTGCCACCTCGTCTGCCAGACAGCGTGGAGCAGTGCTCATGTAAAAGTGGTCCTGCCAAAGTTGGGGAGACGTTCTGAAAGGGAATGGTTAACGATATGTTGTTAACAGGCAATGCATATGTTGCGTGGGAAGAGGAAACTGTGAGGCGTTGTACAGAACGGAGTTAAATTGGTTGGGCCAATCTGAGGGTTCCCTCTCCGTGCGAGAGAAGGTCGGGGAGAGGGACGCTCTCCCGCGTCGAATTAAAACTCAGTCTTCGAAAAGCCAGTCATCTCTTTCAGGCCCATTTCACGGCCCAGCGCGGTCATCGGGTGGATAACCACCAGGCCACGGACGCTTTTCTTCAGCTTGCCCATATCGGCCTGCTCTTTTTTAGTGATAGCGCGGCGGAACGGCATATCGGCCAGTTTCTGTGCTTCTTTGCTCAGCTTCTGGCCATACACTTCGCGCAGGCGCGCGATTTCTGTTTCCAGCGTCGCTTTCTCTTTTTCGAGCTCAGCATACTTCTCTGCGTCATCCACCAGAGAGAGGGTGGGCTGCAGGTGACGGATAGCGTCCAGGCGGTCGCTCAGGCGTTTGATTTCGTTCTTTTCTACTTCTTTCATAGTCTGTGGCTTAGTGATGTAAAAGACGTTTGTTACCCCATAGTATGCGCGTTGAGCGTTATTCCTGATAGTTAATTATCGACATTGTTGCGGCGAAGACGAGCTTTAACAGGATTTTATTAAGTCTAATAATATGAAAAATATATAATTTTTTAGAAGTGTCTGTCTGATCGCATTTTTGCGCTTTAAGTGAACAAAAAGGCACATTTTCCTCAGCAAAAGCGAAGCGACCGGACCAGGCTTAGAGGAGATAACCGAAGAGGAGGGAAGATGATGGCTAAGATGGGTGAAAACGTGCCACGGATCATCGATAAAGCGGTGGATTTCATGGCCTCCAGCCAGGCGTTTATGGAGTACCTGAAGAAGTCTCCGCCGCTGAATCACATGCCTGAGCATATCCCCGAGGAGAAAGCCCAGCTCTTTCGTGAGCGGCTGGCCTACTATCGGGATTTGTATAAACCGGTGTGTGAACGGGAAAGTGAAAACCAGGACTGAGCAGATTACTTCTGAAAGGCTTTTTTTAAGCTGATTCGGGAAATCAGCTCAGTGAGTGACAGCACCATGGTTGAGCGTACAACCTGCTGGTAGCGCTGCTTTTGCATGGCAAAGAGCTCGGCATCGCTGGTCTCAAAAACCGGCTGCGGCGGCAGGGCGGCAACACAGTGCAGTTCGCCAAAAGGGCCAAGAATTTCATCGTCCGTAAAGGCGTATTCATTGCCGTCGTGGTTGAGTTCTTCTCGCAGCGCCATCAGCAGTTCCGCGTCTTCATACTCTGCACGGCTGATAACGCCCAGGCCGTAGATAAGTTTCAGACGCACAGACAAATCGCCCAGCGGCCCTTCGCCGTCCAGCAACGGTTCCACTGCGTATTTCACCGCGTAATCGTCTTTGCGGAAGACCTGAAGCACCAGCATGTTGACCGCCTCGGTCAGTAACTCGACGGCGGTAATCAGGAAGCTTCGAACGGTTTTGCCAGCATTCAGACGCTCAAGCACACGGTTTTCAAAGGCCTGGGTTTCTTCCATTATTGCCTGCATATCTGACAATCTTTTGTTGAGGTGCTGCTCCACGAGCAGCACCGGGTCGTGCATCATTTGATCGCGTGATATGCGTTAACCGCCTCCGCGACCACGTCGCTGTTGGCATCCAGCCCGGAGACTTGTGCCAACGCGGCCTGTGGGCCTTTCTCTTCGATAAGCTGGGCCAGTTCCAGCGCCTGTGGATCTTCTTCGCTGCGGTAGTGCATCGCACCCGCAATCCCTTTCACCAGATTCGCATGCGGCAGGCCATATTCCAGCGTGCCGAGCAGCGGTTTAATCAGACGGTCACCCGCGCTCAGTTTACGCAGCGGCTGGCGGCCAACGCGCTCGACGTCATCTTTCAGATACGGGTTCTCAAAGCGACCGAGGATTTTCTGGATATAGGCAGCGTGTTTCTGCGCATCGAAACCGTAGCGCTTAATCAGCACCGCGCCGCTCTCTTCCATTGCGCCTTTCACCACGGCACGAATGTTTTCATCGAGAATCGCGTCGCGAATGGTCTGGAGACCTGCCAGCTTACCGAGGTAGGCGGTTATAGCATGCCCGGTGTTCAGGGTGAAGAGCTTGCGTTCCACAAATGCCATCAGGTTATCAGTTAATTCCATTCCCGGAATGGTTGGCAGGGTGCCTTTAAACTGGGTCTTGTCGACAATCCACTCGCTGAAGGTTTCTACCGTGACTTCAAGAGGATCGTTAGTGGCGGAGGCAGAAGGTGGAACAATGCGGTCAACAGCGGAATCCACAAAGCCCACGTGCTCAGCAACCCAGGCTTTGTCTTCTGCGGCCAGCGCTGCATCAACGTGCCCTTTCAGCTGAGTGGTACCGCGCACCATGTTTTCACAAGCGATGATGTTCAGCGGCGTAGTGTTGCCAGCGGCTTTACGTTTCGCCAGGCCTTTAGCGATGGCCGGAGCAATGCGCTCAAGCACAACCGGGCCAACGGCGGTGGTCACCAGATCAACCTGAGCAATCAGTTCCACCACATCATCGCCGATGCTGCTGACGGCATTCACACACGAAACGGTTTCAACCTGCTCATTCTCGCCAACCACGTGCACCTGATAGCTATGACGGGCATTCAGGGCATCAAGAACCACCTGATTCACATCGGCGAACGTCAGGGTGATACCCGCATCGGCCAACAGTTTGCCGATAAAGCCACGTCCGATATTACCTGCGCCAAAATGTAATGCTTTCATAGTCTTAACCTTCATCAATGTTTTTACCCGAGAGGGCTCGGGTGAGGAACTGCGGGATTTCCCCTCACCCGAACCCTCTCCCCGCAGGGAGAGAGTATCCCCGTCATACTTCAAGCCGCAGATGCGTTGGCTGTCCTCGCTCACCCCAGTCACTTACTAAAGTAAGCTCCTGGGGATTCTCTGCGGAGCCGCCTTTCTGCAACTCGAATTATTTAGGGGATAGTGTCCATTACGCTTTGTTACCCGAAATCAGGGCCAGCACTTCAGCCACGCTGTGGGTCGTCGCCAGGCGCTCGATAACAGATTCATCATCCAGAGCGTTGGTCAGGCTGGTGATAACGTGGATGTGCTCGTTATTACGCGCCGCGATACCAATCACCAGGCGGGCAATGTCGTCTGGCTCATCACCAAATTTCACACCGTCCGGGTACTGACAGAATACCACGCCGGTTTTCAGCACACGGTCTTTCGCTTCGATAGTGCCGTGTGGTACCGCGATGGACTCACCCAGATAGGTCGGGGTCAGTTTTTCACGTTCCAGCATCGCTTCAACATATTCCGGCTCAACGTAGCCGCCTTTCACCAGTTGCTCACCGGCAAAACGGATAGCTTCTTCTTTGCTGAAGGCTTTGCAGCCGAGGAAGATGTTTTCCGCGCCGAGTTTGAACAGATGGCTGTCGTCCTGCTCGAAACTGCCTTGCAGCGTTTCACGGACTTTCACTTCGTTCTCTTCGTGACGCTGTGCTGCAACCAAGCGCTCTGTCAGGCTGGTGTACAGGCCGCTGTCGAGGAAGTTGGTCAGCGAAATGTGCTGTGCCTGAGGCACCTGACGCATGGCGCGTTCGGTCAGATCACGGTGAGTGATGACCAGGTCTACGTCTGGTGGCAGGTTGTTGATAGCGCTGTTGGTCACAGAGATGTGGGTCAGACCCGCATCGGCGACTTTCTTACGCAGCACGCCTGCACCCATTGCGCTGGAACCCATACCGGCATCGCAGGCAACGATAATTTTGCGCACGTGGCTCAGGTCGTTAGTCACATCACCTGCGGTCAGCGGAGAAGCTGCGCCTTTGGATTCTGCTTTCATGTCCTGCATACGACGGGTCGCTGCTTCGATGTCGTCTTCTTCTTTCACTTTGCTGGTTTTCAGCAGGATAGAAGAAACCACGAAGGAGACCGCCATTGCCGCACAGATTGCCGCAATGTTAGCGAAGTACGCGCCTTTCGGGGTCATCGCCAGTACCGCCAGGATGGAACCTGGAGAAGCCGGAGAAACCAGACCGCCGTTCAGTACGCTCAGAGTGAACACGCCCGTCATACCGCCGAGGATAACGGCCAGGATCAGACGTGGGTTCATCAGCACGTACGGGAAGTAAATTTCGTGGATACCGCCCAGGAAGTGGATGATGGCCGCACCGCCCGCAGACTGTTTCGCACTCCCACGACCGAAGAACATGTACGCCAGCAGAACACCCATACCTGGGCCTGGGTTGGCTTCAATCAGGAAGAAGATGGACTTGCCGAGGTCATGAGACTGCTGAATGCCCAGCGGCGAGAAGATACCGTGGTTGATGGCGTTGTTGAGGAACAGGATTTTCGCCGGTTCAACAAAGATAGACGCCAGTGGCAGCATGTCGTGCGCAACCATGAAGTTAACGCCAGCCGCCAGCACTTTGGACAGCACTTCAACCGCAGGGCCAATGCCGAGGAACGCCAGAATGGCGAGGATCATCCCGATGATGCCAGCGGAGAAGTTGTTCACCAGCATTTCGAAACCGGACTTGATCTTACCGTCTACCCAAACGTCAAAGCGTTTAATCGCCCAGCCGCCCAGAGGACCGGCAATCATTGCGCCGAGGAACATCGGCATGTCTGCACCGACGATAACGCCCATGGTGGTGATAGCACCGACCACGCCACCGCGGTCACCGCCAACCAGACGACCACCGGTATAACCGATGAGCAGTGGCAGCAGATAAGTGATCATCGGCCCGACCAGCTTCGCCAGCGTTTCGTTCGGCAACCACCCTGTTGGAATAAATAATGCGGTGATAATACCCCACGCGATAAACGCGCCGATGTTTGGCATCACCATGTTGCTGAGGAAGCGACCAAAGCTTTGCACTTTGATCTTGATATCGGATGACATAAAAACACCCCTTCTTATGTTTGCTGTCGCGCAGGCCAAAGCCCGAGGTTTGTTGTTAATTGGCGGCAGAGGTAGCCGGACCCTGTTGATGATGCGAAATCTGGCACTGAATCGTTCAACTGTCCAGTTAGCACCCTTTGGTGTGATCTGAATCACGCTAATATAGGGTGGTGAGCGCTAAATGAAGTGATCGCCATCACAAAATGCCTGTGTAAAAAAAGTACTAAGCGCAAAAAATAGTCCCAACAAGGCTGTTAATGTGATGTTAATCACATTTTATGATGGTGGGTTTGTTGCTGATGTGTGATGTGAGTCACAAGATATTTTTCTTCAGACAAAGCCTGATGTGATCCAGGCCTACATTTGCCCTAACCCGTTGCCACCGCTGTAACTAAATGACAAACGGCGCAAGAAATAACCCGCTGTGGGCATAGCGAGAATAGCAAAGCCTTATTATGCTTGAGTGACAGTGGGAGAGGCGGTTCCCACCCGGGCACATTTCCTTTCCTTTTGAGCGTAATAAGAGGCAGCTATGTTTCTTAACTATTTTGCGCTGGGCGTGTTAATTTTTGTCTTCCTGGTCCTGTTTTACGGCATCATCGCCATTCACGATATTCCTTATAATATGGCCAAAAAGCGTAACCATCCTCATGCCGACGCGATTCACACGGCAGGGTGGATAAGCCTGTTCACGCTCCACGCTATTTGGCCGTTCCTGTGGATCTGGGCCACGCTATACCAGCCTGAGCGCGGCTGGGGGATGCAAAACCACATTTCTCCGTCCGGCTTGCCGCCCGACGCCAACCCCGACATTGATGCCCTGTCCAGACGTGTTACAGAGCTGGAAATGAAGCTGGCGGCCGTGCAAACGCCCGTTGAGAAGAACACGCCGGAGCAATAACCATGGATCTGTTAATCGTATTAACTTATGTGGCCTTTGCGTGGGTGATATTTAAGATTTTCCGAATTCCAGTCAATCAGTGGACGCTGGCCACCGCGACCCTGGGCGGCGTATTTATTGTCGCCGGTCTGATATTACTGATGAACTATAACCACCCGTATACCTTTACGGCGCAAAAGGCCGTGATCTCTATTCCCATTACCCCGCAGGTGACGGGGGTTGTTAGCGAGGTAACGGATAAAAATAATCAGCTGATTAAAAAAGGCGAGGTGTTGTTTGAGCTGGATCCCACTCGCTATCAGGCACGTGTCGACAGGTTACAGGCCGACCTGATCACCGCAACGCATAATATTGACGTGCTTAAGGCGCAGCTTTCTGAGGCTCAGGCCAATACGACCCGCGTATCTGCTGAGCGTGACCGCCTGTATAAAGACTATCAACGCTATTTGCAGGGCAGTAAGGCAAGGGTGAACCCGTTCTCAGAAAGTGATATCGACAACGCGAGGCAAAATTACCTGGCGCAGGATGCGATGGTGAAAGCGTCCGTTGCCGAGCAAACCCAAATTCGCAGCCAGCTGGACAGCATGGCGAACGGCGAACAGTCGCAGATTGCCTCGCTGCGTGCGCAGCTGACGGAGGCGAAATATAACCTTGATCAGACCATCGTTCGTGCCCCCAGTAATGGCTATGTCACCCAGGTGCTGATTCGCCCAGGTACCTATGCTGCAGCGCTGCCGCTGCGTCCGGTGATGGTCTTCATTCCAGAACAGAAGCGCCAGATTGTGGCCCAGTTCCGGCAGAATTCCCTGCTGCGTTTGAAACCGGGTGATGAGGCTGAAGTGGTGTTTAACGCCTTACCCGGTCAGGTGTTCAGCGGCAAGCTGACCAGTATCCTGCCCGTGGTGCCAGGCGGGTCTTATCAGGCCCAAGGGGCGCTGCAATCCTTAACGGTGGTACCGGGGACGGATGGCGTGCTTGCGACAATTGAGCTGGCTCCGAATGCCGATGTTGACGCGTTGCCGGACGGTATTTACGCCCAGGTGGCGGTCTATTCCGACCACTTCTCTCACGTTTCCGTGATGCGCAAAGTGCTGCTTCGCATGACCAGCTGGATGCACTACCTGTATCTCGATCATTAACCTGAATTTTTACGTCGCCTGCGCCATACTGATATTTTTGCTGAATATCAGGGAGCAGGAGATGAAACTGATCGGGAGTTACACTAGCCCGTTTGTGCGTAAAATTTCGGTGATCTTGCTGGAAAAGGGGATCACCTTCGAGTTTATCAACGAGATGCCTTATAACGCTGTCAACGGCGTGGCGCAGTACAATCCGCTCGGTAAAGTGCCCGCGCTGGTCACGGACGATGGCGAGTGCTGGTACGATTCGCCGATTATCGCCCAGTATATTGAGCAACTGAATATTGCTCCGGCGCTGGTGCCGCGTGATGCCAAAGCCGCCCTGCAACTGCGCCAGCTTGAAGCACTGGCCGACGGCATTATGGATGCGGGTCTGGTGTCCGTTCGTGAACAGGCGCGCCCGGCGGCGCAGCAGTCGCCGGAAGAACTGGTGCGCCAACGTGAGAAAATCAGCCGAGGGCTGGATGCGTTGGAAAGTTATGTAGCGGACGGCACGTTGAAAGCGGACGAGCTGAACCTGGCGACCATCGCCACGGCCTGTGCTGTGGGTTATCTCAATTTCCGCCACGTCTCGCCAGGCTGGTGCGCGACACGCCCCCATTTGGTCAAACTGGTCGAGACGTTGTTCCAGCGAGACAGTTTTGCCCGCACAGAACCGCCAAAAGCGTAACGCGATCAATAACTCTCGGGTCCAAAAAACAGTACAATTCCTGCACGTTGATACCCCTCTCCCGTCGGGAGGGGGCAAACCACAGGCAAATTCATGACCACCGAAACTCCTTCGCTGTTCAGTCAACTTCCCGCCACGGACCGCTTGTTGCGCGATCCGGCGTTTCTTCCTCTTATTGAGCATTTCGGCCACAGCCAGCTTGTCGCAGTATTGCGTCAGATGCAGGACGAAGCGCGCACCAGCATCCGTGAACACAATGTCCTGCCGGAGTGGTGCCAGAACTGGCATCAGGCGGCAGAAGCGCGCCTGACTGGAAATACGCAGAGCAAGCTGCGCCCGGTCATTAACCTCACCGGCACGGTGCTGCACACCAATCTGGGGCGAGCTTTACAGTCGGAAGCGGCTGTTGCGGCGGTGAGTGAAGTCATGCGCTCGCCCGTCACGCTGGAATACTCGTTAGATGGCGCCGGACGTGGGCATCGTGATAGCGCGCTGGCTGAATTGCTGTGCCGTCTGACGGGCGCTGAAGACGCCTGTATCGTGAATAACAACGCCGCTGCGGTGCTGTTAATGCTGGCGGCAACGGCAAACGGTAAAGAAGTGGTGGTTTCACGTGGCGAGCTGGTGGAGATTGGCGGCGCGTTCCGCATTCCTGATGTCATGCGTCAGGCGGGCTGCACGCTGCACGAAGTGGGCACCACCAACCGCACTCACGCCCGTGATTACGTGAATGCCATCCACGACAACACGGGCTTGCTGATGAAAGTTCACACCAGCAACTACAGCATTGAAGGCTTCACCAAAGCGGTTGATGAAGCCGAACTGGCCTCCATCGGGCTGGAGAAAGGCATTCCGGTGGTGGCGGATTTAGGCAGCGGTTCGCTGGTGGATTTGAGCCAGTATGGCCTGCCGAAAGAGCCGATGCCGCAGGAGCTGATTGCCAGCGGCGTAAGCCTCGTGAGTTTCTCTGGTGACAAGCTGCTCGGCGGCCCGCAGGCGGGCATTATTGTTGGCAAACGTGAGCTGATTGCGAAGCTGCAACAGCATCCGCTCAAGCGTGCGCTGCGGGCCGACAAAATGACGCTGGCAGCGCTGGAAGCCACTCTACGTCTGTATCTGCATCCTGAAAAATTACCGCAGGCGTTGCCAACCTTACGCCTGTTAACGCGCCAACAAGATGAGATTCGTGAGCAGGGCGAGCGCTTACTTGCGCCGTTGCAAGCGCATTTTCCTGATTTCACCGTGCGCCTTGAGCCGTGTCTGTCGCAGATAGGCAGTGGTTCGCTGCCGGTTGATCGCCTGCCTTCTCAGGCAGTCACGTTCACGCCGAATGACGGACGAGGCAGCACGCTGGAAGCGCTGGCAGAAAGTTGGCGACAGCGTGAATTGCCGGTTTTAGGGCGCATTTATGACGGGCGTTTATGGCTGGATTTGCGCTGCCTTGAAGACGAGGCGCGCTTTCTGGAGAGTGTGTTGAAATGATTATTGCCACCGCCGGGCATGTTGACCACGGCAAAACCACCTTATTGAAGGCTATCACCGGCGTAAATGCCTCTCGCTTGCCGGAAGAAAAAGCGCGTGGCATGACCATCGATTTGGGGTATGCCTACTGGCCGCAACCTGACGGCCGCGTGCCGGGGTTTATCGATGTACCAGGCCACGAAAAATTCCTCGCCAATATGCTGGCGGGCGTAGGCGGTATCGATCATGCCCTGCTGGTGGTGGCGTGTGATGACGGCGTCATGGCGCAAACCCGCGAACATCTGGCGATTTTGCAACTGACCGGCAAGCCGACGATCACCGTCGCCCTGACCAAAACCGATCGCGTTGATAGCGTACGTATTGCCGACGTTCGTCAGCAAGTCACCGACGTTTTACGCGAATACGATTTCAGTGAAGCCACTTTGTTTGAAACAGCAGCCACGGAAATGCGCGGCATCGAGGCCTTATGTGAGCACCTGCTGAATCTGGCAGAACGCCAGCACGCTGAGCATCAACGTTTCCGCCTGGCGATTGACCGGGCATTCACCGTGAAAGGCGCAGGCCTGGTCGTGACCGGCACCGCGCTGACGGGCGCGGTGAAGGTTGGCGATACGCTCTGGCTGACAGGCATCAACAAACCCATGCGCGTGCGTGGACTACATGCGCAAAACCAGCCGACAGAACAAGCACACGCCGGGCAGCGTATAGCGCTGAACATTGCCGGTGATGCGCAAAAAGAAGACATCACCCGCGGCGACTGGCTGCTGGTGCAACAGCCCGCAGAACCGTCAGAGCGCGTCATTGTTGAGCTGCAATGCCACACGCCGCTCTCCCAGTGGCAGCCGTTGCACATTCACCACGCCGCAAGCCATATCACCGGGCGCGTCTCGCTGCTGGAAAATAATCTGGCGGAACTGGTCCTGGATACGCCGCTGTGGCTGGCAGATAACGACAGATTGGTACTTCGCGATATCTCTGCCAGAAACACGCTCGCAGGGGCACGCGTAGTGACGCTGAACCCGCCTCGTCGCGGTAAACGTAAGCCGGAATACTTGCAGTGGCTGGCGCAACTCTCTCAGGTGAACACAGACGCAGAAGCATTCGATGTCCACCTGCAACGGGATGCGCTGCGCCTGAGTGAATTTGGCTGGGCGCGTCAGCTTAACGACGAAGGCTTAACGCCACTGCTTCAACAGCCGAACCTGCTGCGAGCAGGCGATAGCGTGCTGAGCGGCGCACTGAGCCAGCGCTGGCAGCAGAAGTTGATCTACGCCTTGTCCATTTACCACGAGCAGCATCGCGATGAGCCGGGGCCAGGCCGGGAACGTCTGCGCCGTATCGCGCTGCCGATGGAAGACGAAGCGCTGGTGCTGATGTTGATCGAGCAAATGCGCACCTCGGGGCTTATCAACAGCCACCACGGCTGGCTGCATCTGCCAGATCATAAAGCCGGATTTACAGACGAACAGGCGGCATTGTGGCAAAAAGTTGAACCACTGTTTGGCGATGAACCCTGGTGGGTGCGGGATTTGGCGAAAGAAACGGGCAGCGACGAACAGGTCATGCGCGTGACGTTACGGCAGGCAGCGCAGCAGGGGATGATTACGGCGATCGTCAAAGATCGTTATTACCGTAACGATCGGATTGTTCAGTTTGCCGGATTGATCCGCCAACTGGATCTGGCGCGGGGATCAGCCTGTGCGGCCGATTTCCGAGACAGCCTCAATGTGGGGCGCAAGCTGGCGATTCAAATCCTTGAATACTTTGACAGGATTGGCTTCACTCGCCGTCGCGGTAACGACCACCTCTTACGCGACGCGTTGCTGTTCCCGGCGGCAGAAAAATAAACGGCTAAAGGCGGCAGGTGAGAGGCCTGCCGCTTCGCGTTATTGATTCGCGTCGGCGTCAAAAAGGGAGAGATATTCCCCGTAGCCTTCCGCGGCTAAATTCGCTTTCGGGATGAAGCGCAGCGACGCGGAGTTAATGCAGTAGCGCAGGCCACCTTTGTCCTGCGGTCCGTCCGGGAACACGTGTCCGAGATGGCTGTCGCCGTGCTGAGAGCGAACTTCGGTGCGCACCATGCCGTGGCTTAAATCTCTGATGTTGCGAACATTGTCTTCCACCGGACGGCTGAAAGCAGGCCAGCCACAGCCGGAATCAAACTTATCCAGCGACGAAAAAAGCGGCTCGCCGGAAACAATATCGACGTACAGTCCTTCCTCAAAATGCTCATCATATTTGCCGGTGAACGGGCGCTCGGTGGCATTTTTCTGGGTGACGTTAAATTCCAGTTCGGACAGGGCCTGAACGGCTTTCGGGTCTTTTTGATACGGGCGGCTCATGGTTATCTCCTGGTTGGGATCGCGTCAGTGAAAACAAGTTAAGACTGACGTGGAGTGACAATCAGATAATCACGGTGAAGGGAATGACGTCAAATTCCTCACAGAAAAGTTAACAATGGCGGCCGGTGTCTGCCGTCCGCAGTGAAACCTTTGTGGCTGTTTTAACGTCAAAAATGCCGGATGGCGCTACGCTTATCCGGCCTACAAAATCTTTCGTAGGCTCGGTAAGGCGTAGCCGCCACCGGGCAGTGAGAGTTAATGCCCTGCCGCAGGAGCGCCCGGAGCGCCTGAACGGACAAATGGCGGACGGGTAAACCAGATAATCAGGATCAACCCCATAAAGCCCCAGCCGAGCACCCAGAAATAATCAATCGTCGACATCATGTACGCCTGCTGCGTGAGGTTCTGCTCAATCATCGCAAAATGCTGTTGCGTTGGGCCGCCCATCTTCTGCACATAATCCACCGCCGCCGGGTTATATTGCGACACGCTTTCCGTCAGATTTGCGTGGTGGAAAATCTCCCGACGCTGCCAAATCCAGGTGGTGAGCGACGACGCAAAAGAGCCGCCAAGCACGCGGAAAAACGTCGCCAGGCCTGAACCTTCCGCCACTTCATTGCCGTGCAGGTTCGACAGCACGATGGTCGTCAGCGGCATAAAGAAGAAGGCCACGCCAATCCCCATAAACATCTGCACGCCCGCGATGGTGCGGAAATCCACATCAGTAGTGAATTGCGCGCGCATCAGGCACGACACGCCCATCGTCAGGAACGAGATAGAGCACAGCAGCCGCAAATCGACTCTCGTTGCGTAACGGCCAATGATCGGCGTCAGCAACAACGGCAAGAAGCCCATTGGCGCGGCCGCCAGCCCAGCCCAGATGGCGGTGTAGCCCATCTGTGTTTGCAGCCACTGCGGCAAAATAATGTTGATGGCGAAGAACGCGGCATAACCGAGCATCAGCGCCAGGGTGCCAATCGCAAAGTTACGCTCCTTGAACAGGCGCAAATTTACGATTGGGTGGCGTTCACCCAGCTCCCAAATCACAAAGCTAATCAGGCTAATCGCGGACACCACCGACATCACGATGATCGGCATCGAAGAGAACCAGTCTTCGTCATTCCCTTTGTCCAGCACCACCTGCAGCAGCCCTACGCCCAACACCAGCAGCATGATGCCGATATAGTCGATAGGCGACGACTGCGTGGTTTCTTCCCTTCCTTTCAGCTGCGTCCAGACCACTATCGAGGCAAAAATCCCGATCGGCACGTTGATGTAGAAAATCCACGGCCAGGAGTAGTTATCGGTTATCCACCCGCCGGTAATCGGGCCGACAATAGGCGCGACAACGGTGACCATCGACAGCAGCGCGAGCGCCATACTTCGCTTCATCGGCGGGAAGATGACCAGCAGCAGCGTCTGACACATCGGGAACATGGGTCCGGCGAAAAAGCCCTGCAGCGCACGGAAGATGATCAGCTCTGTCATGCTGTGGGCAAAACCGCACAGGAACGACGTGAGCGTGAAGAACACTACCGAGGCAATAAACAGCCGCAGCTGCCCAAAACGGCGGGTAAACCAGCCGGTCAGCGGTAACGCGATGGCGTTACACACCGCGAACGAGGTAATTACCCATGTGCCCTGATCCGAACTCACCCCGAGATTACCGGAAATAGTGGGCAGCGCGACGTTGGCGATGGTGGAATCCAGCACCTGCATAAACGTGGCCAGCGACAGCGCAAGCGTCGCGAGGAACAAGCTTGGGGGCGTATAGGCCGCCTTCGGCTCAGACATAGCTTCTCTCTTAACGCTGGGCTACGGCGCTGCTGTTGTCATGAAGGATTTTCGCCACCAGTTTGTCGGCCGCTTCCATTGGCGTTTCATACACATCGGTGGTGAATCGCGGCTGATCGACGGTTTTTTGCGGCAGAAGATGACCATCCACATTGCGGATATCCACCTTCGCGTTCATCGACAAGCCAATACGCAGCGGATGTTTTTGCATGTCATGCGGGTCGAGCGTAATGCGAACCGGCAGACGCTGAACAATCTTGATCCAGTTCCCGCTGGCGTTCTGCGCAGGCAGCAGGGAAAACGCACTGCCGGTGCCGATGCCTAAACTTTCAATCGTGCCCTGATACTGCACATCGTCACCGTACAGGTCGGCATTCAGCGTCACTTTCTGCCCTAAACGCATATCTTGCATCTGGCTCTCTTTGAAGTTGGCATCAACCCAAACCTGATCCAGAGGCACGATAGCGAGCAGCGTAGTGCCTGAAGTGACGCGCATGCCGAGCTGCACGGCGCGTTTCGCCACATAACCGCTGACAGGCGCAACAATGGTGCTACGCGCGTTGTCCAGATAGCGCTGGCGCAGGGTCGCCACGGCCGTTTTGATTTCCGGGTGGCTGTCGATAACGGTGTCATCCACCATTGCCTGATTGGTTTTCAATGCCTGTTGTGCGGCAACCAAATCGCTTTGGGCGCTGGTGACGGCATCGCGATAGTGCGCCAGATCTTCCGCAGCAATGGCTCCGGTTGAGAAGATTTTGGCACGGCGAGCGTAGTCACTTTGCGCGGTTTGCAGGGCGACTCTTTTCGCTTCAACCTGCGCGCGGTAGTTATCTGCGGTGCTGTACAAGCCGCGTACCTGGCGCACGGTATTGGCGAGGCTGGCCTCAGCCTGCTGAAGCGCAATTTCAGTATCGCTTGGGTCGAGCAGAACCAGCGGCTGGCCTTTCTGCACATAATCGCCTTCATCTACGGTGACCTGAGTGACCGTTCCGGCAATCTGCGGTGTCAGCGTGACCTGATTGCCATTCACATAAGCATCATCGGTCGTTTCATAATAACGAGCGTACAGCAGGTACCAGGCCAGGCACCCGGCGGCCGCCAGAGTCAGGATCAGAAACAGGATCGCAAAATTGCGTTTACGTTTGCTCGGGCGTTTTTCAGGCGCCGGAGTGGTGTTTTCCATAGACATAGCGTGTGGCCTTAATTAGCGATGGGGGGCCGTAAATTCATCCGGCAGCATTTTGATCAGCAGTTCTTGTAACTGCCGGGATTCTTCAGGCGTCAGACGGGCGGTTAAGTCCGCCAAAATGGTGGTCAGGGCTTCATTCTGAAACGTATTGCACAGCGTTTGCCCTTTCTCCGTCAGGGCCAGAATCACCTGACGTTTGTCCTGAGGATTAGGGTGACGTTCAATCAAATCACTTTTCACCATCCGCTCAACCATTCGGCTCATCGCCCCGGTGTCCATCTGCAAGCTCTTGCAAATTTCAGCCGGGCTGGTGTTGCCTTTATAGATATTAATCAGAACCTTAAATTGCGGGGCGGTGATGCCGCTGCCAGAAAAATAGTGGCCAATAAGCTGGTCTTTAAACTGGTTTGCCAGATGAAAAAGCAAACCCAGATGCAGGTTTTTGTTTTGGGAAAGTGTGGAAGAATTCATGATAGCTGCCTGGTCAGTAATTAACTTTATGATTACTGCCTGGTCATCAATTGTCAAATTCTGTCAGCGTAAAGCACACAGATTGACAAATCAGAGGCGGGTCGCAAATGCCTGTGCAACGCCGCAGGCCGCTTAAGTTTCTTGCGCGTGGGTTTCAGGAAGGGGAATGTGCCGTTGTACCCCGCACGTCAAATCAGGATATCGTCTTGATTACTGATTTTGTGTGTATGGTGTGTATAATCATCTAAGGCAGGGAGCATGACCAGTGCGGATGTCATCGTGGTGCTGAGAAAGCATGGATGGTTCCAGAAGCGCGTGAAAGGAAGTCATCATCAATTCTGCCATCCTGAGCGTGCTGGGGTTGGTGACGGTTCCCCATCCCAGGAAAGATATCAAACCTGGTACTTTGGCGCAGATTTGGCGTCAGGCCGGGATTAAACCCTAATCCTCTGAGGAGCGATCATGTTCTATCCGGCTTATATCCATTCTGATACTGACGGCAGCGCCAGCGGTTTTTTCCCGGACGTGCCCGGATGCTACTTCGCCGGGGAGTCGCTGGATGAGGCATTTCAGGATGCGAGAAGCGCGTTAACCGCGCATTTCGAAACGCTGTGCGAAATGAATCAAGATATTCCCAATCCTGGGAGAGTGGAAGGCCATCTTGAAACCCATGCTGAGGACTTTTCTGGCGGGCAATGGCTGCTGGTCGATATCAACATGAATCAATTTGACGGACGTGCAGAGCGAATCAATATCACTCTGCCCCGCCGTCTGTTAGTCAAAATTGACACCTTTGTCGGTGAACATCCGCGCTTCAGCAACCGAAGCGCGTTTTTAGCCGAAGCAGCACGGCGTGTGCTGCTCGGTTAATCACCCCTCATTCACCCAAATACGCATTTCCCCTTCGCCGCGGTTGGCCCAACTGAACCACGGAATAAAGGTCAGGGTTTGCGATGTTGCTGAGGATGGCGAGCGATCATAGTGCCACAGCGATTGCTGTTCAGGATTTGCAGAACTCTTACGGAGCCCTTCGGCCTGAATCAGCACTTTGTGGGCAAAAAGACCTTTACCTTCAAAGGCGTTGAAGGTGGCGTTTTCAGGCAGCCAGAGGTTATGCAGTTCTTCGCCGTTATCGGCCTGCTCCAGGCAATAGACCAGCGGCCCGCGCTGAACGGCGACTTTTCCGGCCACATGACGCACCAAAGGATTGCCATAAACGCGGCGCACTGGCATGGGCAGCGTGAGCGTCAGGGTATCGCCTTCGTGCCATTCGCGGTTGATATGCAGATAGCCTTTGCGGATATCTTTCTTCACTTCGATGCCGTTCAGCGTGACTTGTGGCGCGTCACACCAGTCGGGCAGGCGCAGCGCCAGCGTGTGCTGCACCGGATTCGGTGAATCAATGGCGATCGTCACTTTATCCTGCCAGGGGAAATTGCCGCTGATGCGCAGGCGCAGCGTGTCGTCACCCACCGCCACTTCTGCGCTGTTGCCGACGTACAGGTTGATATAGAGCGCGTCCTCGCGTGGCGTGTAGATGTAATGGCCGAGCGATGTCAGCACGCGCGCGATATTCGGTGGGCAGCAGGCGCAGCCAAACCAGCGCTGGCGAACGGGTTTCACGTGATCGTAGATGTGGTTAAACGCCAGCGATTTCGGGTGGACTTCCAGCGGGTTCACATAGAAAAAGTGTTTGCCGTCCAGCGCCATGCCGCCCAGCACTGTGTTGTACAACGCGCGTTCCATCACGTCGGCATACTGGCTATCCGCTTCCATCTCCAGCATTCGGCGAGCGAACATCATCAGGCCAATTGAGGCACAGCTTTCGGCATAAACACTGTCGTTTGGCAGATCGTAATCGCTGCTGAATGCTTCGCCGCTGCTCTGTGAGCCGATACCGCCAGTGATATAGAGCTGGCGCTGGGCCATGTTATTCCACAACCGCAGGCAATTCTGGCGTTTGCCTTCATCCTGACTGAGCCGCGCCAGATGCGCCACGCCGGTCATCAGATAGACAAAGCGCACCGCATGGCCAATCGCAGTTTGTTGTTCAGCAAGCGGTTGATGTGCCTGGCTGTAAGGTTTGTCTTTTACCATCCACGCCGGGCCGTAAGTATTCCAGTACGAGGTCTTTCCGCGCTTTTCGTACTCGATATCGTAGAAATGGGGCTGCGTTCCCCGCTGTTCGACGAAGTATTTCACCAGTGTCTGATAGCGGGGCTCTTGTGTGACTTCATACAAGCGCATTAACGCCAGCTCGATTTCCGGGTGCCCGGGGTAGCCGTGCAACTGGCTTTCGCCAGGGCCAAAAACGCTGTCGATGTGATCGGCGAGTTTACACACGACCTCAAGCAGGCGGCGTTTGCCGGTAGCCTGGAAGAACGCAACGCCCGCTTCAATCATGTGTCCGGCGCAATAGAGTTCGTGGCATTCGGCCAGATTGGTCCAGCGTTCTTGCGGGGCTTTGACCGTGAAATAGGTGTTGAGATAACCGTCATCGCACTGCGCGGCGGCAACCAGTTCAATCACCTCATCGGCCGTTTTTTCCAGCTCTGCGTCTGGCTTTTGGCACAGTGACCACGCCACGGCCTCCAGCCATTTCGCCACATCGCTGTCCTGAAAGACCATGCCGTAGAACTCGCCCTGTTGCAGCCCGGCGGCGATACGGAAGTTTTCAATGGCGTGGCTGGGATCGGCTTCTGCGATGCGATCGTTAAGCGCATCCCACTGATAAGGGATCACGACATCACGAACCAGTTGCTGATACTGACCCAGAAACGGATCGCTGATTTTGAGCTTATGCAGGTCGACTTCCATCACAGACATAGTGTTCTCCTTAAGACTGAACATGGCGAGCGCGAAGATCGGTACTGATGCGCGACATCATTGGATTATTGAGCTTGCAGGCGCGGATGGTGAAGGCCAGCAGCAGGTGGAAGAGAGCAGGCAGAAGTGTTTCCATTGCCGTCATGCCTTGCAGCGAAGCGGCGGTTTGATTGCCTGCTCCCGGTTGGTAGGCGACGAAAATAAACACCAGGCTGATTATCCCTGCACTGGAAGCCCATGCGAGCTTGATACAGAACAGGTTGAAGGCGAAGTTCATGCCTGAAGAGCGCACGCCGGTTTTCCACTCGCCGTAGTCATCGGCGAAAGCCATCAGGCCAAAATGCAGTGGCAGAGTGAAGCCGAGAATCAAGCCGTTACCGAGGATAACTGCCAGCCAGAGTGTCTGCCACGCCGGGCCTGTTGGCAGGAACCACATCATCACAGCCAGCGCGGCCAGCACGATATTGGTGTAGTAGTAGAGTTTGACGGTATCAATGCGTTTCGACAGCGGGCTGACCAGCACGGAGCCAAGAATCGAGGCGAAGGTCACCATGGTGAAAAACAGCGAGGTATACGCGGTGCTGCCTTTCAGCACGTAGGTGATGAAATACATGTACCCGCCGCCGCGAATGTTGAACACGTTGATCAGCAGGAAGGACATCAACAGCATCAGCAGCAATTGGTCATTGTTGCGCAGCCCGGCGAGGTGTTCGCGCAGGGTGAATTTGCCCATCGCGTCCAGCGGCACACGCTCACGCACCCAGAAGAAGCAGCACAGGAACATCACCACCGCCACGCCACACAGAATGCCGACACCCATTTGATAGCCGTGTGCGGCATCGCCTTTGCCCAGTGTTGAAACCAGCCACGGCAGCCCGACGGAAACCAAAAAGCCCGCCACGCCACACAGCACAAAGCGCCATGACTGGCAGCCGAGCACTTCTGAATGGCGAGTGGTCATGGTGTTGATCAGCGCACAATAGGGCACGTTGATGGCGGTGTAGCTAACGGAAAGCAGCAGATAGGTGCCAAATGCCCAGACGATTTTCATGTTCATGCTGACGTCGGGCACGGTGAAGGTCAGGAAGCCGATAACGCCAATCGGTACGGCGACCCACAATTGCCACGGGCGAAAACGTCCCCATCGGCTTTGGGTCCGGTCGGCAATCACGCCCATAATCGGGTCGGAAATCGCATCAAACACGCGCAGGACGATAAACATCGTGCCGACCAGCGCGGGCGTCAGGCCAAAGACATCGGTATAGAAAAAGGTCAAAAAATTCATGATCAGGCAGGTGATTACCGTGCCACCGGCATCGCCTAACCCGTAACCAATTTTTTCCCGTAGCGACAGCGTTTCACTGGCGGCCTGACGGGCAATATCGGTTTGTGTAATCGGGGTAGAAGTCATCGAAAACTCCTTACGTAGGTCAGAGTGCGTGACCCGCATCGCGGCGGGCTTCTTGTTGGGATTGCAAACTACCTGATTCATTCTGCCCGGAATCGCTGAGGCAACAAGGGAAGAGGAAAGTATAAAAAGATAACGATTCCGACCTGGTGGCTAAAATGTGATCGTGATCCAGTGATAATGCATTTTTTGATGAATAATCAAGATGAAAGCGCGTTTATGACCAACCATAAAGTGGAAAAGTGAATATCCATGCTCGAATTATCCATAGCGTTTCCGATTCAGGTTCAAAATGGCGGATTGTTTATTTCCCGTGGAGTGGGGAGTCATCCTGCACGTACGCTGGCGTCCTGGGAGCTGATTTTTGTCGAACGGGGTCAGTTGCAAATCCGTGAAGAGGGCGAGCTGTTCACCGTCGCGGCAGGGGAGAGCTTGTTGCTTAAACCCGGGCGACGTCATGTCGGCGAGGGGGAATTTCCCGCAGACCTGAAATTTTACTGGCTTCATTTTGAGTGGCTGGGATCGCGACCCGATCCTGCATTACGGCAGACGTTGTTGAGCCTTCCCCAACAAACGCGGGTGAGTGACGCGCAGTACGTCATTTCGCTGTTTCGTCAGTTTCTCAGCGAGCAGGAGAATATTCACCGCAGCATCGCGCTGGAGTGCATCTTGTTGCTGATTTTACAGCAGATCAGTGCTTCAGGTTTGCAGGAGCGCGCCGACGACAGCCCCGGCGTTGCGCTGGCGTACAAGGCGCAGCAGATTATTCGCACGCAATATCACCTGCCGCTTTCCACTTCGCAGCTGGCTCGAGAACTTCACTGTAACGCTGACTATCTGGGCCGCGTGTACCGCCGCGTCTTTCATCTTACGCTGACGGAAGCGCTGCACCGCCAGCGAGTGATGGCAGCAGAGAAGCTGCTCATCAGCGACTCCCGCTCACTGAAAGAAGTCGCCGAGCAGTGTGGGTTTAGTGATACCGGCTACTTCCGGCAAATCTTCCGTAAACATACCGGGCTGACGCCTGCGGTGTGGAAACGGCGTTACTGCAAAGAGCATATTAATTCGGCTTAACGCTTTAACGCAGATTGTTGAAATTCCAGGTCAGCGTCAGGCTGTAACGCCAGTCGCGATTGTTGTTGTCTGTTGGCACATCGCCGACCGGTTTAGCCGCTTCGACGCTGACGCTGTAGTGGCGGTTATCGCCCACCATCACCCCGGCAGCCACGGAACCCAGGCGCTGATGGCGAAAGCCAGGTTGGTTGTACCAGGTTTGCGCTGTGTCGGTGAGCACGTAGGGTTGAATGGTCGCCAGCCAGGTGCTGTCTTTGCGCATGTGCAGATAGCGCAGTTCAAGCTGGCCGCCGTAGCCGTAATCGCCGCTGGCTTCGCTGTCCTGATAGCCTCGGCCAAAATGCTGTGCGCCGAAGCTGACGCGTTCCGGCTCCGGCAAATCATTGTTCGACCAGTCTCCTTCCCATGACGTCGAAAGCTTCCAGTTTTCGGCCATCATCCACGCTGCATCCAGATGCCCTTTCCACAGCGTAAAATTAAGGTCTGTTCCTTGCGAAGGCGCGGCATCAGCGCCCAGCCCGTCAATGCCCTGGCGCAGCGTGAGGCGGCTGCTGACGCTGGCGGTGTCGAAATTGCGTGCGCCGTTAATGCCGAATTCAAAGGCCGGGTAACGCACGTGCTGGTGCTGAGCGTCGAGGCCGTACGTTTGCCCGCCGAGTTTTGCCTGCAAATCGTAATCATCACGGCGATCGGTGTAATCGAAGCCGCCAGTGATATTGAGCTGTTTTTTGCGGGTCAGAATCAACGGATAGCCAAAGCTGACGCCGCCGTTGTACTGGGTCGATTTTTGCCGGGCATTCACGGTGATGTCGTTTGGCAGTGAGAGCAACGGCGTGAAATCCTGCGGATTTTCGCGGTAATAGCTGCCTTTTAACTGCATGGTCAGCCCTTCATCGTTCAAAAACTGCTGCCAGTTCAGGCCGAGGTAAGTCTTGCGCGTGTCTTTATCGAGCGGGATCAGCGTCGCCACGCCAAGCTGATCGCCATAGCTTGTCAGGTTGCTTAACGTGCCGTTGACCAGCGCCAGATTCTGGCCTTTACGTGTGTCGAGCGTGGAAGAGATATCCCAGATATGCGGCTGCATGCCGGTGACTTGCATCGCGGCTGCGCCATAAATATTTTTCGGCAACTGGGCATTTGCTTCAATGGGCACGCCGGGCGTCTGGGTCATCAACTGACTGTAGCGGTCGAAAGTGTCCTGGGTGAGCGGCTTTTCCGCCATGATTTTTTCAGACAACCTTTTCAGGCGAGCGGCGACATCCGGATTGTTGCTGTTGATATCGCTGTGCGCAACGTAGCCTTCAACCAGCACGATTTTGATGTTACCGCCCTGAAAGTTGTTATCAGGCAGCCAGGCATAGGAAAGCGGGTAACCGTCAGCTTTGTAGCGCTGGGTGATATCGTTCACCAGCCCCGCCAGCGTCTTTAGCGGAATGGTTTTGTTCGCGTAGGGTCGAAAAGGTTGCAGCAATGACTTTAGCGGGTAAACGGTACCGCCAATGAACTGAATATGATTGACCTGGATAGGCGTATCCGGCGTCAGTCTGGACTCCGGCTTCTGGACCGTCACTTTCGGCGCCGGGGTTGCAGGCGCAGGTGGCGCAATATCCGGCGCGGCTTTGGCCGGGTTGCTGGGGTCGATAATGGCGGGCAGAGTATCGGCGCGAGCCAGGCTCAGCAAGAGCAGAGCAGGCAACGCAAAATAAGCGTGCTGTTTCATCGTGCAATCCCTGTTCTTAGTCCCGTCTTTGCGGGTGGTCACTGCTGTGAAATGTGCCCCCTAAACCGGGGGCACAGAAAAGAACCACTTAATTATGTTTCGGTTTCAGGATGTCGCCGACAAGCGTATTCAGCCCGTTCAGCGGATTGGTGTTGGCGCTACTCTGTGTTGTTGTGGTGGTGCCCGCGTTGGCAGTCACCCCTGCTGTGAGCGTATTAACGGTGGTGTTCACGCTCGCGACCAGTCCGTTGTTGTTGGTGTTCACTGAGGCATTGGCTGACACATTGCCACCACTGCTGCTGGTGGACGACGAGGTTGGTTTCACTAATCCGCCAGTGTCAGTCACCGTTTGCCCTACGTTCTGAGCCACCTGACCGACGCCATTCAGCCCTGAATTAGTGCCGCCGACTTTGGTGCCCACATCGCTGACGGAGGTGCCAACCTGAGTCAGCAGAGTATTGACCGGTGCGCCAAGGCCAGTGGTGGTGCCGACTTCCTGAGTGACGCCCTGCACGCCGCCGAGCGTTTTATCTACGACGGTGGTGGTGCCGGTAGTCAGTTTGGTCACGCCAGCGCTGTTGACTGTGCTGGTGAGGCCGGTGCCGGTATTGCTGACGAGTTGCCCGGTGCTGTTAACAACATTGCCTGCAACGCCTGTCACGCCACCAAGTGGGGTACCGGACGTGCTGCTGGCAAGATCGGTGCCGACGGTGGAAACCGTATTCCCAAGCGAGGTTACGGTGGTGGTCACACCTTTGACCGTGGTGCCGACGCCGTTAGGATTGGTTGGGTTGCCTATCCCGGTCGTGACACCCGTCCCGACGGTAGACACGGCATCACCCACACCGGTCACTGTGGTAGAGACTGTTGAGGTCACTGGGTTATCGGTTGGCAACTGGCTGCCCAGGCTGTCGACTGTGGTGCCGACGGCGGTCACGGTTTTACCCGTATCGCTCAGGACATTGTTCAGCGCTGCCGTAGAGGTGCTTCCACCGGAGCCTGTTCCTCCGCCACCGGTTCCTGTACCGCCACCGCCAGTGCCCGTTCCTCCGCCACCGGTGCCAGTACCGCCACCACCGGTTCCTGTGCCGCCGCCGCCAGTGCCAGTTCCTCCACTGCCGGAACCATCACCTCCGCCGTTATTGGCTGTCGTGCCGCCACCGCTGCCATCATCGGAGCCTGATCCGCTGCTGCCAGTCGTTGGGTTTGTTTTTGCAGTTGAATGACTTCCGCCTCCGCTACCGCTGCAGGCGGAAAGAGAAAATGCGAGTAGCACCGCCACTGCGATAACGCTTAAGTGGCTAACGTTATTCGAGGCCATAACAATACTCCACTAAATAAAACGCCGGGCGGCGTATTAATGAGTGTATGTGGAAATGGAATCGCTGCACTGGCCTCAGGAATGAGCAGAGAAGAAATTTCGAATTTATTGAGGGTTCATATATCAGGAAAATAACCGCTTCGTTATATGGTTGTTTTAAAACAATGGCTTGTAATTATTATTTTAGTTAAGTGCAGCTAAAGAGTGCGCTTTGTCATGGAGTGAGAATTAAATATCGGACAAATTTAAGAGCAATCCTAATAATTGGGGGCGGTTTTTAAATGAGGGATATATCTTTATTTTAAGCTGCCGATCACGGAAAAAAATGGGCCCTGTTATTCAGAGCCCTTTTATTTAACAACCGCTCTCTTGCCAGGCTAATTCTATTTCCTCGGCAAGAATTTTGACCCCCGCTTCGATTTTATCGGGCTCAGGAACATAATTCATCCGCATGCACTGATGCGTATGCGGCCACGGTTTATCGAGCCCTGGGAAGAAGAAATCACCCGGCACCATCAACACACCACGTTTTTTCAGACGCTGATAGAGCACTTCAGTGGTGATTGGCAAATCTTTGAACCAAAGCCACAGGAAAATAGCACCTTCGGGTTTATGAATCAGGCAGCGCTCTACCGGCAAGTAACGGCGGATAATGGCGATAGTGTCCTGAACGCGCTGGTAATAGAAAGGCTTAATGACCGTTTCTGAAAGACGCAGCAGGTCTTTGCGCTTGATCATTTCGCACATCATGGCCGGCCCAATACCGCCTGGCGACAGGCTGATAATTCCGTTCATGTTGCTGATGGCGCTGATGATTTTCTCGTTGGCGATGATTATCCCACAGCGGCTACCCGGCAAGCCGAGTTTGGAAAGGCTCATGCACAACACGATGTTGGGGTTCCACAGCGGACGCGCTTCGCTAAAGATAATGCCCGGGAACGGCACGCCGTAAGCGTTATCGATAACCAGCGGAATGCCGTGCTGATTAGCCAGCACGTCAAGCTTCATCAGCTCTTCATCGGTGATCACGTTGCCGGTAGGGTTCGTCGGGCGCGAGACACAAATCATCCCGGTTTCTTCGGTGACACGCAGATGTTCAAAGTCCACGTGATACTTGAACTGGCCTTCTGGCAGCAGCTCGATGTTCGGGCGCGCAGAGACAAACAAATCGTCTTCGAGGCCAGAATCCGCATAACCGATGTATTCCGGGGTCAGCGGGAACAGCACTTTACGCGTCGAACCGTCGGCACGGCGTCCGGCAAAGAGATTGAACAAGTAGAAAAACGCGCTCTGGCTGCCATTTGTTAGTGCAATATTCTGTGGGCCGATATCCCAACCCAGTTCTTCACGCAGCATCTCCGCCAGCAGGGCCAGCAGCTCTGATTTCCCCTGCGGGCCATCATAGTTACACAGGGCTTCCGTGGCTTTACCGCTTTCCAGCATGTCCGCCAGCAGCTGATGAAAATAGGTGTTCATCTGCGGGATCTGCGCCGGGTTACCGCCGCCAAGCATGATGGCACCGGGCGTGCGCAGGCCATCGTTAAGGTCTTCCATCAGGCGGGTGATACCGGAATGACGGGTGAATTTGTCGCCAAAAGCTGAAAAAGTCATATGCAGGTGTGTAGTTGATCTGGGTTCAGGGGCTAACCATACCCCCTGCGCCAGTGAGGTGCAAACTGCCGGGATGCGCCTGGAGCAGGAATTTATGCTGAAGTTTTAGAGTGAGGTGGACGATCCCTCTACAGGCTGAAGAGGGATTTTGTTTTGGTCAGGGTTTTCCGGCCCAGACGACCATGACCTTATCTTCGCCGCGTTCACGGGCGAACCCATAGCCTTGTGATAAAGAGAGCGTGGTTTGCGTGCCCATTCCAATCGCCGGATGGCGGGCGCGGAACTGACCCAGCTTCTGCCAGTGAGCAACCGTTGCCGCATTTTTGCCGCTAACATCCTGCCAGTTCATGTCTGAACGCGTGCCCTGTAATGGGTCGGAACCGGTGGGCCCAAACGGACGAGCAGATTCGTCACCATAGAAAATTTGCACAGCACCTGGGGCGAGCATCAGCAGCTCAGCCGCTTCACTTCCTCCATCACGGAACAGCCGCGTATCGTGGGAAGAAAGATAACTGAGCACGTTGAAGCTCTGAAGGCTCTCGGCCATATGCTGCCAGGTCATGTCGACAGTGGCGAAACAGTCGACCGCTTTTGCCGCCTGGTCCTGGTAATCAAAGTTGATCATCGCATCGAAACCGTGGCGATAGTATTCGCTTTGCATCACACCGTGGCCCCAGGCTTCACCGGTCATCCAGAACGGTGAGTTATCCAGGGCTTTGTCTGGATTCACTTTTTTCCATTCAGCCAGCGCCGCAGTGGCTTGCGTTTTGAGCTGATCCCACGCTGGAAGTTCGACGTGTTTGGCGGTATCAACCCTGAAACCGTCAATGCCGTAATCACGAACCCATTGGCTCAACCAATGAGTGAGGTAATCCCGCGGCGTGTAGCCCGCGATCGCTTTGGCGGCGGTATCAGGTTTGTGCTGATAGAAAACAGGCAGGCCTGACACGGCTTTCGATTCGGTTTTCAGGTCAGGTAAAAAGGCGAGTGACATCGTCAAATCGTCAAAGCCGGGGTTGTCATAATCGCCGATATCGGTGCGAATCCACTGCTTGCCCCACCATTTGTCCCATGCGGCTTTGTCGCTGAAGTTAATGTAATCATTAAAGCTGTGCCAGCTTTGCCCTGCGCCGGGCTTCCAGTCGGTCCAGTGTTCGCCCAGTGTTTTCTTCAGTTCATCGCCTTGCAGATAGAGCGCGCCAAACTGGTATTGCTGCATATCAGCCAGCGTGGCGTAGCCCGTATGGTTCATCACGACGTCGAACAGCACACGAATGCCGCGCTTATGCGCTTCATCGACCAACTGGCGTAAATCGTCTTCCGTCCCCATATTGGCGTCGAGCTTTGTCCAGTCCTGTGGATAGTAGCCGTGATAGGCGTAATGCGGGAAATCCCCTTTGGTGCCGCCGCCCACCCAACCATGGATTTGCTCAAGTGGGGAGCTAATCCACAGCGCGTTGACGCCTAGCTGTTGCAGATAATCCAGTTTAGTGGTGAGCCCTTGCAGATCGCCGCCGTGAAAGGTGCCTATCTCCTGTATGCCGTCTTTATGGCGGCCATAGCTGTTGTCGTTAGCGGGATTACCGTTCACATAACGGTCTGTGAGAACGAAGTAGACGGTTGCGTTGTGCCAGTCAAAAGCGGCGGGTTCGGCCGTTTGCGCGTTTTCCAGCAACAGCAGCCCGTTGCTGCTGGGATCGGGTTGCAGTGTGATTTTGCCGTTGCTGACCACGACAGTTTGTCCGCTGTAAAAATCACGAACTTTGCTGCCTTCTGCAAATGTTTTGCTGACATCTACCGTGAGCGGTTTTCCATCCCAACGAGGACATTGGCGAACTTCAACTTTTGCCGTGTCTGTGGCGGCACTTTCCACACCTAACATCAGCGTTGGCGTGCCCGAGCGGGTATCGAGCGTTAACGTGTATAAACCGTCGCGAAAAAGCCGCCATTGTGGCGGTGTGCCATGGCAGGGTTCCAGCGAGAGCATCTCATTCAGTTTGACGGTGCCGGAAGGCTGCCAGCACTGCTGGTCAAAATTTAAAGTTAAAGGACGAGTACCCTTCGCGAGCTTTTGCTGACTGACAAACTTCCCGGTGCCTTCCGGAGTAAAGGCGGGGAAATCGGCGGAAGTCCATGCCGCCAGCGCCATGCCGGGCAGCAGAAGAGGAAGCAGAGCGACAAGTTTCATTCCGTTCACCTGTTGTCAGTTTTTTCTCATTTTGCCAGCGTTACGCCAGCGCTAACTCCTCCTTCCAGGGTAATCCAGGGGAGGACGTGAAAGGGTGAGTGATCGGGTTCAAAAATGCCGTTAATTTTCTGCGATAAACCGTGCAATTTCAGGAATATGAGGCGAAAGGAAGCAAATCATGCGTGACATCGTTTCAGATTTGGACTATTTCTTTGGGTGCGCCGGCGGGGTATTTTTGGTATGATTTGTGATTCATTTCTCGAATTTACGAAAAATACAAGGCGTTGGAATGCATTTATCCGACCAGGAGACCTAATGATATCGACTCCCATTCGACGATATGGGGCTGCGATACTCATGTTACTCACCTGTGCATTTTCAGGTGGCGTGCTGGCAAAGACGCACACAGCAACAACGAGTCATAAAGCCCCGATAATAAAGACAAGCAGTAATAGTAAGGTTAGCAGTAAACAAGAGTATTCTCGCAATAGTGCAAAGAGTAGTTCACTTCCTGATTTGCGAAAATACCCTTCCGGGACACCAAGAAAAAAAGCGTTTCTCCGGACCGTAATGCCTTATATTACCAGTCAAAATGCGGCGATTACCGCTGATCGTAACTGGCTTGTGTCCAAGCAGTATGACGGTCGTTGGTCACCGTCAGAGCGTACGCGCCTGAAAGGGATTACCCAGCGTTATAAAATTAGCTGGTCCGGGAATACCCGTAAAATTCCGTGGAACTCGCTGATGGAACGCGTGGATATCATCCCGGGTAGCATGGTTGCGACCATGGCCGCAGCAGAAAGCGGCTGGGGCACGTCAAAGCTTGCGCGTAGTAACAACAACCTGTTCGGTATGAAGTGTGGACGCGGTAAGTGTCCGTCAGGAACGGGTAAAGTGAAAGGGTATTCTCACTTTGATTCAGTGAAAGAGTCTGTTGAAGCGTACGTGGTGAATCTGAACACGCACCCGGCTTATGCCTCTTTCCGTAAGTCCCGCGCGCAGTTGCGTAAAACGGACCAGGAAGTGACGGCCAGCGCGATGATCCACAAGCTGAAAGGCTATTCGACGCGTGGTTCAAGCTACAACAACTACCTGTTCAGTATGTATCAGGATAACCAGCGTCTGATTGCTGCGCATATGTAATGCGGCATTGCCGGGTGGCGCGATGCTTACCCGGCCTGCAAGAACTGTGCATATGTAATGCGGTATGATGATGTTAAAACGCCTTCCCTCCGGAAGGCGTTTTTGTTTCTGCAATAGGGCTAAACCAGCGCCTCACCGAAGCGTTCACGGTATTCTTTTGGCGTGATGTCGTACTCTTTCTTGAACACCGAATAGAAATACTGCAACGACGGGTAGCCGCACATCTGCGAAATCTCGTTGATTGACAGGGAAGTGGACACCAGCAGGCTGCGGGCTTTCTCCAGTTTTTCACTGTGGATCACCGCATGAATAGTTTCCCCTACTTCTTCTTTAAAGCGTTTCTCCAGATTCGAGCGCGAAATGCCCACCGCATCCAGCACTTGCTCCACCTTAATCCCCTTGCAGGCGTTATTGCGAATGTAGTGCATCGCCTGAATCACCGCCGGATCGTCAAGCGAACGGTAGTCCGTGGAACGCCTCTCCACCACGCGAACGGGTGGCACCAGCAAGCGCTGCAATGGCAGATTTTCTTCATCCAGCAAACGGTGCAGTAACTTCGCTGCCTGATAACCCATCTGACGCGTGCCTTGAGCGACAGAAGAAAGCGCCACACGAGACAGGTAGCGTGTCAGCTCTTCGTTATCGATGCCAATCACACACAGCTTTTCGGGGACCGGAATATGTAAATGCTCGCAGGCCTGCAGGACATGGCGAGCGCGTGCATCCGTGACGGCGATAATGCCGGTTTGCGGCGGTAGCGTTTGCAGCCAATCCGCGAGGCGGTTTTGCGCATGCTGCCAGTTTTCAGGCGCGGTTTCTTGCCCCTGATACACCACGCCGCGGTACTTCTCTTTGGCCACTATCTGGCAAAACGCGTGTTCGCGCTCCACCGCCCAGCGTTTACCGCTGGAAGAGGGCAAACCATAAAAGGCAAAACGATGAACGCCTTTTTCTTTCAGATGCAGAAAGGCGGTTTCGACCAGAGCATAGTTATCCGTTGCGATATAGTGCACGGCCGGATAGTGCTCCGGGCGATGGTAAGAACCGCCGACGCCAATGATGGGAACCTCAACGTCTGCCAGCAGCGCTTCAATTTCGGGGTCGTCATAATCAGCAATGACGCCGTCACCGAGCCACTCTTTGATATTTTCGATACGGGCGCGAAAATCTTCTTCAATAAAGATGTCCCATTCGGACTGCGAAGCCTGAAGGTATTCACCCACGCCTTCAACGACCTGTCGGTCATAGGCTTTATTGGCATTGAACAGCAATGTTATCCGGTGGCGCTTTTCAAACATGTTCAGCTTTCCTGGGAGCAAAAATGGCGAAACTCGTGGGTCTCGCCATCATATCGGCCTTCGCCGCGATCAGGCTCGTCGTTTGGTGGCGGAATCCATCCAGACTGCCAGCAGTAAAATGGCGCCCTTCACGATATATTGCCAGAAAGTCGGCACGTCCATCATGCTCATTCCGTTATCGAGCGCAGACATAATAAACGCCCCCATCACCGCGCCAGCCACGCTTCCCACGCCGCCCGCGAGGCTGGTACCGCCAATCACACAGGCGGCGATAGCATCCAGTTCGGCAATGTTCCCGGCTGAGGGTGAGCCTGCCCCCAGCCGCGAACTAAGAATAAGCCCGGCAATCGCCACCATCAGGCCATTGATGGCGAACACGGCAAGCTTAGTACGTTCCACGTTTATGCCCGACAAGCGTGCCGCTTCAATGTTGCCGCCGATGGCATAAATGCGACGGCCGAATGCCGTACGGGTCGCCATAAACATGCCTGCCAGAAGCAGTAACGCCAGAATCAGCACCGGAGTGGGCACCCCGCGATAATCGTTCAGCATCCAGATAGCACCCAGCGCAATGACCGCCGTCAGCGACTGACGAGCCACCACGCCGGACGATGCAGGCGTTTGCAAGCCCAGCGCCTGACGACGCATGCGCCCACGCCATTGCCAGGCTACGAAGGCCATCAGGCCAACCACGCCAATCACGAAGCCAATGCCATCCGGTAAATAGCTCTGCCCGATTTGCGACATGGCCGGGCTGGTGGGCGACACCGTCGTGCCATTGGTGATACCAATCAGAATGCCGCGAAACGCCAGCATACCGGCGAGCGTAACGATAAATGACGGCACTTTGCGATAAGCCACCCACCAACCGTTCCATGCGCCAAGCACCAGGCCCAGTACCAACGTCACCACGATGGTTAAGGGCAGCGGCCAGCCCAGCCAGACGTCAAAAATGGCCGCCACGCCGCCCAGCAGACCCATCATTGAGCCCACGGACAAATCGATTTCGGCCGAGACAATCACGAACACCATACCGACTGCGAGAATGCCGGTGATCGCGGTCTGGCGTAGCAGGTTCGAGACGTTACGGGCGCTAAGGTAAGAGCCGTCGGTGGTCCAGGTGAAGAACAGCATAATGGCGATAATGGCCGCTATCATCACAAAGACCTGCAGATTGAGGTTTTTCAGCCCCGCAAAGGCGGCGGGCGCCTGCGCGTTAAGCTTCAGTTCAGACGGGCTGTTTTTCGACATGTCGTTCACTCCTGAGGGCCGCTTCCATCACTTTCTCCTGGGTCAGTTGATGGTTGACCAGGTCCGCTTTCAGTTTGCCTTCGTGCATCACCAGCACGCGGTCGCTCAGGCCAAGCACTTCCGGCAATTCGGAAGAGATGACGATCACCGCGATGCCTTGCTGCACCAGTTGGTTAATCAGTTTGTAGATTTCATATTTCGCCCCGATATCGATGCCGCGTGTCGGTTCGTCGAGGATCAGGATGCGAGGGTTGAGCAACAGGCAACGAGCCAGAATGGCTTTCTGCTGGTTTCCGCCGCTGAGTCGGCCAATCGCCAGCTCTGGCGATGAAGTTTTCACTTTCAATCTTTGCAGGGATTGCAGAATGCAGTGTTGTTCCCCGGCATCGTCTAATGCGCTGAGCGGCCCGGTAAACTGACTGAGTGCGGCGAGCGTGATGTTTTTACCCACCGCCATCACCGGCACAATGCCGTCTTTCTTACGGTCTTCCGGCACCATCGCAATGCCGTGGGCGATGGCTTGCTGACAGGAATTGATGGTTACGGGTTGGCCGTCGATAAAAATTTGTCCCTCCCAGCGCCCGCGCCACACGCCAAACAGACACTGCACCGCTTCAGTTCGCCCGGCACCCACCAGGCCAGCAATCCCCAGAATTTCCCCGCGCTTAAGCGAAAACGAGATGTCATTAACCCGTTTGATATGGCGATTCACAGGATGCCAGGCGGTAAGGTGTTCCACGCGCAGGATTTCTTCGCCAGGCGTGTGCGGTTCGTTAGGGTAAAGCGCCGTCAGCTCACGACCGACCATCATGGTGATGATATCGTCTTCACTCATGCCGCTGGCATCCCGGGTGCCGATATGCTGCCCGTCGCGAATCACGCAGATGGTGTCCGAAATGGCCTTCACTTCATTGAGTTTGTGCGAGATGTAGATGCAGGCAATATCGTGGTTTTGCAGGTCGCGGATGATATTCAGCAGCACTGCCGTTTCCTGCTCGGTGAGCGAGGCAGTGGGTTCGTCGAGGATCAGCAGGCGCACCTGTTTGTTTAGCGCCTTTGCGATCTCAACCAGTTGTTGCTGCCCCAGACCTAACTCCCCCACTCGCGTATCCGGAGAAATGGCAAGGCTAACTTGCGCCAGCAGCTTCTCGCAGCGCACGGTCATCTGGTCGTAATCGAGCACGCCATAACGGCTTATTTCGGCACCAAGAAAGATATTTTCCAGTACGGTCAGGTGCTTAACCAGTGCCAGTTCCTGGTGAATAATGGCTATACCCCGGCGTTCGGTATCGCGAATATGCGCGGCCTGCAGCGGTTCCCCGGCAAAGACGATATCGCCTTCAAAGCTGCCATGGGGATAAATGCCGCACAGTACTTTCATTAGCGTTGATTTGCCCGAGCCGTTTTCACCGCACAGGGAAACAACTTCCCCGGCGTTCAGGCGCAGGCTAACGTTATCGACGGCTTTTACCGACCCGAAAGCTTTGGTAATGCTCTTCATTTCAAGTAAATAAGGCATAACGACTCCACGTAGCGTTCCGCGTAAAAGGAATCAGCCCCCCGACAGAGGGGCTGCGCGATCACAGCTCGCTTTTCTTGTGGAAGCCGTCCTTGATAACCGTCTGGGCGATATTGGTTTTGTTAACTTCAATCGGGGTCAGCAAACGGGCGGGAACATCTTTGAGGCCGTTATTCAGCGTCGCGTCTGATTTTGGCTGCTGGCCGTTACCCAGCTCTACCGCAATTTCTGCCGCCGTGGTGGCAAGTTGCGTAATTGGCTTGTAGACCGTCATGGTTTGCGTGCCGGAAATAATGCGTTTTACTCCCGCCAAATCGGCGTCTTGCCCGGAAATGGCCACTTTACCTGCCAGGCCTTGTGCGCTCAGTGCCTGAATCGCACCGCCCGCAGTGGCATCATTGGAAGCCACCACGGCATCAATGTTGTTATTGTTTGCGGTCAGGGCGTTTTCCATGATTTTCAGGGCATTTTCTGGCAGCCAGCCATCCGCCCACTGATCGCCAACCACTTTAATTTTGCCGCTGTCGATATAAGGTTTTAAGACCTTCATCTGCCCGGCGCGGAACAGTTTGGCATTGTTGTCCACCGGAGAACCGCCCATCAGGAAGTAGTTGCCGGTAGGCACTTTATCGACCAGGCTCTGGGCCTGCATTTCGCCGACTTTTTCGTTATCAAAAGAAATATAAAAATCGATATCTGCGTTATTAATCATACGGTCATAAGCCAATACTTTAATGCCTTCTTGTTTGGCTTCTTTAATAACGTTACTTAACACCTGGCCGTTATAAGGAATAATAACAAGAACATCCACGCCGCGGTTGATCATATTTTCAATCTGCGACATTTGGGTTTCTTCATTACCGTTAGCCGATTGCACAAATACTTTGGCACCTAAGGATTCGGCTTTATTGACAAATATGTCGCGATCTTTTTGCCAGCGCTCCAGGCGCAGGTCATCGATAGCCATCCCGATCTTCACTTCTTTGGCGATGCCTGCAAAGCTTGTCAGCAGCAGGGAAGCGCAGAGGGTCAGGCAAAGGTTCTTTATCTTCATCATCGTAGGGCCTTTTGTAAGAATGTCAGTGTGGTGAGATTGGCGATAAAAGAAACAAATACGACGGGTACGGAGCAAATTTTTAGCACGGGGAGAGATTCTGGCAATTACAGATTTTTATCTTCTGATTATGATATTTGGTTTATTTCCTGATTTATGACCGCGATCGGCTTTTACATCGTTTCAGCAATTTGTTTCATCATTTTCATGGAGCCAGGCCGCAACGTTCGTTGAGGTAGAAATATTTTGCGAGCCAGCGCACGTTTGCGCATTCTCTCAACCTCAGTGTGAAATAACGTAATTGAGCAACCGCGATTCCAGTAACAGTATTACGGTACAACCTGGTATTCGCCGCGTCTAATGGAGTTCAATTATGCAAGCTTATTTCGACCAACTCGATCGTGTTCGTTATGAAGGCCCGAAATCGCAAAATCCGCTGGCTTTCCGCCACTACAACCCGGACGAGCTGGTGCTCGGCAAACGTATGGAAGACCATCTGCGCTTCGCGGCCTGCTACTGGCATACCTTCTGCTGGAACGGTGCCGACATGTTTGGCGTCGGCTCTTTTGACCGCCCATGGCAGCAGCCGGGTGAAGCCATCGCGCTGGCAAAACGCAAAGCAGATGTGGCCTTTGAGTTCTTCCACAAGCTGAATGTGCCGTACTACTGTTTCCACGATGTTGACGTTTCACCGGAAGGCGCTTCACTGAAAGAGTACCTGAACAACTTCGCGCAGATGACCGATGTGCTGGCTGAAAAACAGCAGCAGAGTGGCGTGAAGCTGCTGTGGGGCACGGCGAACTGCTTCACCAATCCGCGCTACGGCGCAGGTGCGGCGACCAACCCTGATCCGGAAGTGTTCAGTTGGGCGGCGACTCAGGTCGTCACCGCAATGAACGCGACCCATAAGCTGGGTGGTGAAAACTACGTGCTGTGGGGCGGTCGTGAAGGCTATGAAACCCTGCTGAATACCGACCTGCGTCAGGAGCGCGAGCAAATCGGCCGCTTCATGCAGATGGTAGTTGAGCACAAACACAAAATCGGCTTCCGTGGCACATTGCTGATCGAACCAAAACCGCAAGAGCCGACCAAGCACCAGTACGATTATGATGCTTCTACCGTGTATGGTTTCCTCAAGCAGTTCGGCCTGGAAAAAGAGATTAAACTCAATATCGAAGCGAACCACGCGACGCTGGCGGGGCACTCTTTCCATCATGAAATCGCCACTGCCATTGCGCTGGGTCTGTTTGGATCGGTCGATGCTAACCGCGGCGACGCGCAGCTTGGCTGGGATACCGACCAGTTCCCGAACAGCGTGGAAGAAAACGCGCTGGTGATGTATGAAATTATCAAAGCGGGTGGCTTCACCACCGGTGGCCTGAACTTTGATGCCAAAGTACGCCGTCAAAGTACCGACAAATACGATCTGTTCTATGGCCATATCGGCGCGATGGACACCATGGCGCTGTCGCTGAAAGTCGCCGCGCGCATGATTGAAGACGGCGAGCTGGATAAGCGTGTGGCGCGTCGCTACGCGGGCTGGAATGGTGAACTGGGCCAGCAAATCCTGAAAGGGCAGATGTCACTGACCGACATCGCGAAGTACGCTGAACAGCATAACCTGTCTCCACAGCATCACAGTGGGCACCAGGAACTGCTGGAAAACCTGGTGAATCATTACCTGTTTGATAAGTAATTTTTGGTTGCCGGGCGGCGCTGTGCTTGCCCGGCCTGTGAACCCTGTAGGCCCGGTAAGCGTAGCGCCACCGGGCATTGACGCTTAAGGAACCCACTCATGTATATCGGGATAGATCTCGGCACCTCCGGCGTAAAAGCGATTTTGCTTAGCGAGCAGGGCGACGTACTGGCTTCACAGACCGAAAAACTGACTGTCTCTCGTCCTCAGCCGTTGTGGTCTGAACAGGATCCCGAACAATGGTGGCTGGCGACGGATCGCGCGATCAAAGCGTTAAGCAAGCAACATTCTTTAGCGGAAGTAAAAGCTCTGGGCATTGCCGGGCAAATGCACGGTGCCACCTTGCTGGACAAGCAACAGCGCGTGCTACGGCCAGCCATTTTATGGAATGACGGGCGCTGTGCTGAAGAGTGCTCGCTGCTGGAAGCGGCGGTTCCACTTTCAAGGAAAATCACCGGCAACCTGATGATGCCGGGCTTTACTGCACCAAAATTGCTGTGGGTTAAACGGCATGAACCGGATGTTTTTAACCAGGTTGATAAAGTATTGTTGCCGAAGGATTATCTGCGTCTGCGAATGACCGGTGAGTTTGCCAGCGATATGTCCGATGCGGCGGGCACGATGTGGCTGGACGTGGCAAAACGAGACTGGAGCGACGACATGCTCCAAGCGTGCGGGTTGAGTCGCGACAACATGCCCGCGCTGTTTGAAGGAAGCGAGATAACAGGCACGCTGCTGCCGGCGGTTGCTCAGGCGTGGAATATTCCCGCTGTGCCCGTTGTGGCGGGTGGCGGTGATAACGCGGCAGGTGCCGTTGGCGTTGGGCTAGCGGATGCCGGGCAGGCCATGCTGTCGCTGGGGACGTCCGGGGTTTATTTCGCTGTCAGCGAAGGTTTCCTTAGCAAGCCTGAAAGCGCGGTGCACAGTTTCTGTCACGCTTTGCCTGGGCGCTGGCATTTGATGTCGGTGATGCTGAGCGCAGCCTCCTGCCTGGACTGGGCGGCAAAATTAACAGGCCTCAACGACGTGCCTGCATTACTTGCTGCTGCGCAAAAAGCCGATAAAAATGCCGATCCGGTGTGGTTCCTGCCCTACCTTTCCGGCGAGCGTACTCCGCACAATAACCCGAATGCCAAAGGTGTCTTTTTCGGGCTGACTCATCAGCATGGGCCAGCAGAACTGGCACAAGCCGTACTCGAAGGTGTGGGGTTTGCACTGGCTGATGGAATGGATGTGGTTCACGCCTGTGGGATCACGCCGAAAAGTGTGACCCTGATTGGTGGCGGCGCACGCAGCGCGTACTGGCGGCAAATGCTGGCCGATATCAGCGGAATTGCGCTGGATTACCGTACCGGTGGGGATGTTGGCCCGGCTTTAGGGGCGGCGCGTCTTGCTCAACTGGCGATGAATCCGGGAAAACCGTATTCCGATTTATTGCCTCAGTTGGCGCTGGAGCAAACGCATCAGCCTGATGCCGCGAACGTTGCCGCGTATGCACCCCGTCGGGAGATGTTCCGTAAGCTTTATCAGCAGCTCAAACCGTTAATGTCCTGAAGCGACGGTTAGCTGTCCTTTTTTGACCTTCGCGTGACTCCTGTTTGTTGCCAGACTTGTTCTATACTGACCTCAACAGGAGTTGCATCATGTCCCGCACCGCTCTGATTAACATCGATACGCAGCAGTCTTTTGAACACCGTCCTTTTTGGCAGATTGATGATTTATCGGCATTTCAATCAGTCATGTTGCAACTGATTGATGGCTGCCAGCAGCGTGATATTCCTGTGGTCGACATTTTTCATGTCGACACTCAGGGGCCATTTTCCCTGGAAAGCGGCTTCGTAAAACCGATGTCCTTTTTGCGCCATCAACCTGACGTGACGTTCTTTAAGCATGTTCACAACGCTTTCACCGATACCGGGCTCGACTTTTGGCTGAGAAGCCGCGATATCAACCACTTGATCATTTGCGGATTACGCACCGAACAGTGTTGTGAAACCACGACGCGTGTGGCCTCCGATCTTGGCTATCAGGTCACGTTTGTCACGGAAGCGACGCTGACCTTTCCGATGACCCACAAAGGCGTTACGCTGGATGTTGAAACGCTGCGCCATCGAACGGAAACCGTGCTGGACGGGCGTTTCGCCACCGTTAAAACTGTTGCGGAGACGCTTGAATCGCTATGACCACCGATGTCTGGTTCGTGATGTTGCCGGGTGTGCTGTCGCTGGATATGACCGGCCCGGCAGAAACATTTGTGCTGGCAGGTGACGCCTTCCGCCTGCATTACATCGGGCCAGATGCGGAGGTGCCGACCTCGATTGGCATGACGATGGGCAATATTCAGCCGCTGCCGGAGTCGCTACCGGCAGGAAGCCTGCTGGTGCTGCCCGGTGTTTGCGATTCAAATCACTTTTTTGCCACCCCACAGGCCGAGCTGGTGCGCCGCTGGCTTACGCGTCAGCAGCCGCAGATCCATAGCCAAAAACTTACCCTGATGTGCGTCTGTTCCGGGGCTTTGTTGGCGGCTAAAGCCGGGCTGCTGCACGGCGTTCAGTGCACAACGCATCATGATGTGATCACTCGGTTGAAAGCGGCGGCCCCGGGGGCGGTGGTGAAAGAGAACCGCATTTTTATCGAAGATAAAGGCATCTGGACCAGCGCCGGCATTACGTCCGGTATCGATTTGGCGCTGCATTTGATTAATCGGCTGTATGGCCCGGAACGGGCGATGGCGGTGGCAAGAGAAATGGTGGTCTGGTTTCGTCGCTCTGGTGATGACCCGCAGCTTTCACCGTGGCTGCGCTATCGCAATCACCTGCATCCTGCCATTCATCGCGCGCAGGACGCATTAACGGCGGCCCCACAGCATTCATGGTCGCTGGCAGACATCGCTGAGCGAGCCCATGTCACCCCCCGGCACCTCACTCGCTTGTTCAGACAGCACTTGGGTATCAGCGTCAGGGATTACCTTGAACAGCTCAGGCTGGCATTAGCAGAACAAAGGCTGTTGCAAGGCAGTGGCGTGGAACAAGCCGCGCAGGCAGCGGGATTCAGCTCTGCCCGGCAATTACACCGGGCACGTCATCGCGCTTTAGCTGACTAACCGGCGAGTGTCGATTTTCTGCACCAGCATTGACAGCAACAGACTGCCCGCAAGTGTGGCGCTGAAAATCCAGAGGATGTCGAGCAGTGGCCAGCTTTTGAGTTCCAGGCCGCTGGAACGCAGCGCATGAATCAGCAGGGCGTGGAATCCGTAAATGCCTAAAGAGTGTTGTGAGATCGTGCTTAAACCCGGAAGTTCGCGGCCATTTAGCGTATTTTTCACCACAATCAGCAACGTAACCGCGCAGATAAAGACCATCGGCCCGGCGTAAAGATACCAGGTGTCAGCAAAGTTACCCCGCCATTTCAGCTCATGCAGCGTTCCCCGGGAAATCACCCACACTGAAGCCAGGAATAGCCCCGCGCACAGCAGTGTCAGCGGTTTTTTATCGGTATTCATCATCCCCAGCGCCCGGCCCAGCAGGCCATAAAGGACGTAATAAAACGTATCGCCATTGATGTACAGATTCACCGGGAGCCACTCAAACCCGCCTGTTTTGACCGGGACCGTGTTGGGGTTGGCGACAATCCCGAGAACCACCATCAGCGCCAGCAGCATCCAGCCGTTGACGGCTTTAACCTGAATCAGGGGGGAAAGCAGGTAAATCACGAAAATCGCGAAGAAAAACCACAGATGATAGAACACCGGTTTTTGCAGCAGATTCTTCAGCGAAAGCTCAATGTTGATGTGGGTGAAAAGCAGGATATAGAGCAGCGCAATGGCGCTGTAAAACAGCAGACACAACCCGATTCTCAGGAAATGGCGCGGTTGAGCGCTGCGCTCGCCGAAGAACAGATAGCCTGAAATCATGAAAAACAGCGGCACGCTGACGCGAGAGGCTGAGTTCAGCAGGTTGGCGATATCCCAGTTAAACAGGCTGGTGCTGTGTGAGTTAGTCACATACCAGGTGGTGGTGTGGATCATCAGCACCATCAGGCAGGCAATCCCTCGCAGATTAGTTATCCAGTTAATCTTTCCCGACATCAGTTCCTCAGTATTAGGGTGAACAGTAAGTCTGACCCGCAAACACAGCCCCTGTCTCTTTAGAAAAATCTGATTTGGCTTAGGTGTCTTACTGTTGGTCGAACGGATTGGCAAAATCCGTGTCAGAATAATCGTCCAAAAATAAATTATGACAATAACAGCCAACGATTAAGGCCGTAACGAAAAATGATGATGAAGTATTTCCCCCTGTTACTGGTGGTCGTCGCCCTTGCAGGATGCAGCTCCCCGCAAGCTCCCGAACAAAAAGCACAACGAGCAAAGATGGACCCCTCTCGCTCGCTGGAAATGGAGCAGCTGTGCAAAGGCCAGGCCGCAAAACGCTATAACACAGGCGCGCAGAAGATTGATGTCACCGGCTTTGAGCAATTTCAGGGCAGCTACGAGCTAAAAGGGTATACGCCCCGGAATGAGAGTTTCATCTGCTCATTTGATTCAGAAGGCCAATTTTTACATCTTTCGATGCGCTGATGGCCTGTGGAAAGGAGGCGCAACGCGCTGCCTTTTCCCAATATTCCCTCAATTTTCCGCAAACAATACCCATTCATACTGTATATCTCGCAGCCAGCGGGTATACTGGTCGCTTCCTTAAATCCACACGTATCCAGCACGAAAATATATGCAAAAGTTTGATACCAGGACTTTCCAGGGCCTGATCCTGACCTTACAGGATTACTGGGCTCGTCAGGGCTGCACCATTGTTCAACCTCTGGACATGGAAGTCGGCGCTGGCACCTCCCATCCGATGACCTGTCTGCGCGCGCTCGGCCCAGAGCCGATGGCCACTGCTTATGTGCAGCCATCCCGCCGCCCGACCGATGGTCGCTACGGTGAAAACCCGAACCGTTTACAGCATTACTACCAGTTCCAGGTGGTGATTAAGCCGTCTCCGGACAACATTCAGGAACTGTATCTCGGTTCCCTGAAAGAGCTGGGCATGGACCCGACCATTCACGACATTCGTTTCGTGGAAGATAACTGGGAAAACCCAACACTGGGTGCCTGGGGTCTGGGTTGGGAAGTGTGGCTGAACGGCATGGAAGTGACGCAGTTCACTTACTTCCAGCAGGTTGGCGGCCTGGAGTGTAAGCCGGTGACCGGCGAAATCACCTACGGTCTGGAACGTCTGGCGATGTACATTCAGGGCGTAGACAGCGTTTACGACCTGGTCTGGAGCGACGGCCCGCTGGGTAAAACCACCTACGGCGACGTGTTCCATCAGAACGAAGTGGAGCAATCCACCTACAACTTCGAATACGCAGATGTCGACTTCCTGTTCTCCTGCTTCGAGCAGTACGAGAAAGAAGCTCAGCAGTTGCTGGCGCTGGAAAACCCGCTGCCACTGCCTGCTTACGAACGTATTCTGAAGGCCGCCCACAGCTTCAACCTGCTGGATGCGCGTAAAGCCATCTCCGTCACCGAGCGTCAGCGCTACATTCTGCGCATTCGCACCCTGACCAAAGCCGTGGCAGAAGCTTACTATGCTTCCCGTGAAGCCCTGGGCTTCCCGATGTGCAACAAGAATAAATAAGAGGCGGCCATGTCTGAAAAAACTTTCCTGGTGGAAATCGGCACCGAAGAGCTGCCACCAAAAGCCCTGCGCAGCCTGGCGGAATCTTTTGCTGCCAACGTGACTGCGGAACTTGATGCCGCTGGCCTCGCTCACGGTAACGTCGAGTGGTTTGCTGCTCCACGCCGTCTGGCGCTGAAAGTGGCCAATCTGGCAGAATCCCAGCCGGATCGCGAAGTCGAAAAACGTGGCCCGGCGGTCTCTGCAGCGTTTGATGCAGAAGGCAAGCCGAGCAAAGCGGCTGAAGGCTGGGCGCGCGGTTGCGGTATTACTGTTGATCAGGCCGAGCGCATGGTCACCGACAAAGGCGAATGGCTGCTGTATCGCGCACACGTGAAAGGCGAAAGCGCCGAAGCGTTGCTGCCGAACATGATTGCCACCTCGCTGACCAAACTGCCTATTCCAAAACTGATGCGCTGGGGCGCGTCCGACGTGCAGTTCGTGCGCCCGGTTCATACCGTGACGCTGCTGCTCGGTGATAAAGTCATTCCGGCAACCATTCTCGGTATTCAATCCGATCGTGTGATTCGCGGCCATCGCTTTATGGGCGAGCCGGAATTCACTATCGACAATGCCGATCAGTATCCGCAAATCCTGGCTGAGCGTGGCAAAGTCATTGCGGATTACGAACAGCGTAAAGCCAAAATCAAAGCCGATGCTGAAGAAGCGGCACGCAAAATTGGCGGTAACGCCGATCTGAGCGAAAGCCTGCTGGAAGAAGTGACCTCCCTGGTGGAATGGCCTGTTGTCCTGACGGCGAAATTCGAAGAGAAATTCCTCGCGGTGCCTGCGGAAGCGCTGGTCTACACCATGAAAGGTGACCAGAAATACTTCCCGGTGTATGGCAACGACGGCAAACTGCTGCCGAACTTTATCTTCGTGACCAACATCGAGTCGAAAGATCCGCTGCAGATTATCTCCGGTAACGAGAAAGTGGTTCGTCCACGTCTGGCAGATGCCGAGTTCTTCTTCAACACCGACCGTAAAAAGCGTCTGGAAGACAATCTGCCACGCCTGCAAACCGTGCTGTTCCAACAGCAACTGGGTACGCTGCGTGACAAAACTGACCGCATTCAGGCCCTGGCGGGTTGGATTGCCGGACAGATTGGCGCAGACGTCAACCACGCGACCCGTGCGGGCCTGCTCTCCAAGTGCGACCTGATGACCAACATGGTGTTCGAATTTACCGACACTCAGGGCATCATGGGCATGCACTATGCGCGTCACGATGGCGAAGCCGAAGACGTTGCCGTGGCGCTGAACGAGCAGTACCAGCCGCGTTTCGCGGGTGACGAACTGCCGTCCAACCCGGTGGCCTGTGCTGTGGCGATTGCCGATAAGATGGACACCCTCGCGGGCATCTTCGGTATTGGCCAGCATCCGAAAGGCGACAAAGACCCGTTTGCGCTGCGTCGTGCGGCGCTCGGCGTGCTGCGTATCATCGTTGAGAAGAACCTGAATCTCGATCTGCAAACGCTGACCGAAGAAGCGGTGCGTCTGTACGGTGACAAACTGACCAACGCGAAAGTAGTGGATGAAGTTATCGACTTCATGCTGGGCCGCTTCCGCGCCTGGTATCAGGACGAAGGCTTCAGCGTGGACACCATTCAGGCTGTACTGGCGCGCCGTCCAACGCGTCCAGCAGATTTTGATGCGCGCATGAAAGCAGTCTCTCACTTCCGTTCTCTGGAAGAAGCGGCGGCACTGGCAGCAGCCAACAAACGTGTATCGAACATCCTGGCGAAATCTGAAGAAACGCTGAACGACACCGTTCATGCTTCCGTGCTGAAAGAAGCCGCAGAGATCAAGCTGGCGACCCATCTGGTGGTGCTGCGCGATAAACTGCAGCCGTTCTTCGCTGAAGGCCGTTATCAGGAAGCGCTGGTTGAACTGGCCTCTCTGCGCGAGCCAGTGGATGAGTTCTTCGACAACGTGATGGTTAACGCCGACGACAAAGACGTGCGCATCAACCGTCTGACGCTGCTCAGCAAACTGCGCGAGCTGTTCCTGCAAGTTGCGGATATTTCCCTTCTTCAGTAATCAGCTTTACGCATAAAACGAACCCGCCTGTTGGCGGGTTTTTTTATGGGCCACGTATGCTGGTGTCATTCCACGAGGAGGCTCGCAAAACCCGTCAGAAAAGCACAGTTATCTGCATTTCGGGGTGACAGCTTTACTCTGCTTGCTATTTAATCATTGTGTCATGATAATTGTAATGACAAATGTAAATACGCACCGAGGTGAATACCATGGGAAGCATTAATCTTCGTATTGATGATGACCTGAAAATCCGCTCTTTCGCCGCGCTTGAAAAGCTTGGCATGACGCCTTCTGAGGCGTTGCGCCTGACGCTGGAATATATCGCAGAAAATGGGCGCCTTCCCTTTCGACAGACGTTACTCAGTGATGAGGACGCCGAACTCCTTGCCATTGTGAAGGAACGCCTCCGTGATCCGAAACCAGTGAGAGTGACTCTGGATGATCTTTAATGGCTTATCTACTGGACTTTGACGAACGGGCGCTCAGGGACTGGCGCAAACTGGGATCAACCGTTCGTGAGCAGTTGAAAAAGAAGTTGGCGGAGATCCTCGAGAATCCAAAAGTCGAGGCCAATAAACTTCGCGGCTTACCCGATTGCTACAAGATAAAACTCAGGCAGTCCGGCTATCGCCTTATTTATCAGGTTATTGATGAGCGAGTGGTGGTCTTTGTCGTGGCTATCGGTAAGCGTGAGAAAGGCGATGCCTATGCAGAAGCTATTCGCCGCATTCTTTAGCGGGAAATGCTTTTCCCGCTAAGCTGTGCAAAACTTCGCCTTGAAACCCACCCGTTACTAAGGCTATTCTTAGCCCCGACTTTTCTTCCTTCCAGGAGCGCATACCGAAAATGAACACTCACGACTGATGAATTCGGCCCTGATACAACGCATCGCGTTGGCGGGGATGGTATTGATTTCATTCAGGAGTGCTTATGGCTCATTTTATTGCGCAATCCCCTTCTTTTATTTTGCATCAGATCACCTGTCAGTTTGCGACGGGCGAGGTGTTATTTGGTCCGTTGAATGTGTCTCTCGAGCCTGCGCTGTGCGGCCTGGTGGGGCGAAATGGCAGCGGAAAATCCCGGTTATTGCAACTTCTTGCTGGCGTCGAACTGCCTGCTCACGGGCATATCGAGCGCTTCGGTGACGTGGCGTATGTCGCCCAACATCATGAACTTCCCCTTCATCACACTCTTGCTGATTTACTCGGCCTTCGCGATCGCTTCGAGGCATTAGCCCGTGTCACTCAGGGTGAAATGCTGCCTGAAGACGCTGACTTACTGGATGGTCAGTGGGATTTGGCGGAACGTCTGAGCGCCGGCTTTGCTGAGCTCTCGTTGCCCGCCTTTGATCCGTGGCTTCCCGCAGGGCGGTTAAGCGGTGGTGAGCGAGTCAAAGCTCTGCTGTGCGGCGCGTTTCTTTCCGGGGCGGATTATCTTCTGCTGGACGAGCCGACCAACCATCTGGATCGCGCCGGACGAGAGTGGCTCTGGCAGCAGCTTTCGCGGTGGCGAGGCGGGGCGCTCATTGCCAGCCATGACCGGGAACTGCTGGGGAAACTGCCGCGTATACTGGAACTGGCGGTGGGTGATCTACGCAGCTATGGCGGCAACTTTGCGGTTTACCAACAGCAACGCGATGCTGAACAGCAGGCGGCTCGTGCCGCATTGGAGCACGCAGCGACAGAGCGAAAACGAAAGCGCGCAAGAATGCAGAAAGAGCACGATGCCAGTCTGCGACGCTCTGCCCAGACGCTTCGAACCGTGGATTCACTGAACATCGCGTCGTTCGAACGAGTGGCTTACAAAGGGGCAGCGAAAGCCCGACCGGGCACCCTCCGTCGGCAGCATAACGAACAAAATGAGGCGCTTAACGCAGCGGTAAATCAGGCGCGTGAAAAGGTGGAAGACGAGGCTGCGGTGATGTTCATGCTGCCGGGCAGTCAGATAGCCGCAGGTAAACAGGTGCTTGAACTGGATGAACTGGCGCTCCCACATTCATGCTTACCGCCGCTGAGTGCCCTCATTACGGGGCCGATGCGCGTTGCTCTGCGCGGGCCAAATGGCTGCGGAAAGACCACGTTATTGAAAACTGTGTTTGGGCTTGAATCCCCCATTTCCGGCAGTTGCAGGCTGTCCGTGCAGGCTGCCTGGCTCGATCAGCACCTTAGCCAGTTCGATTTATCGCTGTCGGTGATGGACCTTCTGCACCTCGGCGATACGCCATTGGAAGAGGGCGTGTTACGCAGTCGCCTGGCTCAACTCCAGCTCACGGCCAATAAAGTGAAGTTGCCGCTTTCTGCACTTAGCGGAGGCGAACGCCTGAAAGCCGCGCTGGCAAGCGTGCTCTGGCGCCGTGATGCCACGCAGTTATTGCTGTTGGATGAGCCAACCAACCATCTGGATTTGGCTTCGACGCAGGCCATTGAAACCGCCTTATCGACGTTTCCCGGCGCGATGCTGGTGGTGTCGCACGATGAGGCTTTTTTGCAAGGATTGGCCCTGACACACGTGCTGGAATGGCGGGAGAACGGTTGGGAGTTTGGGGCGATATAAACAAAAACCCCCGCAGAGGCGGGGGCGGGTACAGAGAACATGTTGTCAATCAATAAGCTGTTGGCTGATAACCGGGTTCGCCTGCAACAGGCGCATCAGTCTGAGCTCGGTGGGCGACGGTTTCTCTCGTCGCGATTCCCACTCCTGCACCATCGCCACGCTCACACCCATGGCTCTGGCAAATTCTTCAACTTTCAGGCCGGAGCCTTTACGCAGTTGCTCAAACTCGGTAAAGGCTGTGGGCTTTTGGGTCAGGGTAAAGCTCTTTGAATCATCTTTAAAAACAATGTGTTCCAGACTGCTCAGCAGTTCAAACATCGGATCTTTATATTCCATTGAGAACTCCTCTGGAAGGTCTGAGGGATCGTTATTATGGTGAAGCTCATTAAGCTTAGTCAGTAAAACGGGTGAGGGATCGTTACGGGAGTGATTATTTGTGCGATATATTTTTCCTGATGCGTTTCAGCAGCAGCACGGGCAGGACTAATTATTTGATAAAGAAACGGGAACCTTGTTCAGCGCTTTTTTTGTAAATCGATAGTAAAAAAATGAGAAAGGGCGGGCATTGCACCCGCCGTTCCGCTATCAGGCTTTCTGGGTGGTTTTCGCCAGTTCGCTGGCATTCCCCTGAGCAACCCGGCCTGGACGGGTGGCAAAGTATTTGATCATCAATGCGCAGGCAGAAAGCAGCGCCGGAATCGCCAACAGGCCGAAGATGGTCTCAAACGACAGCTGCGCCTGCATCAGGAAGGCGCCGCTGAATGCGCCCAAAATACCGCCGAAACGGCCGATGCCGAGCATCCACGCTACACCTGTCGCTCGCCCTTGCGTTGGGTAGAACCCTGCCGCGAGTGCAGGCATGGAGGACTGTGCGCCGTTCATGATGCTGCCCGCGATGAACACCATCACACCCATCAGCACCAGGCTGCTGGTGGAGAAACCGACCAGGCAAACGAAGATGCCTGTCAGTAGCCATCCCACGGCGACCACTTTGTTGGGGTTAAATTTATCCATCAGCCAGCCCAGCACCAGCACGCCAATGCCGCCGCCCAGCGGGAACAATGCCGTCACAACCGAGGCCTGGCTCATGGATGCGCCCGTTTCACGGATAAGCAGCGGCAGCCAGCTGGTCAGCAGGTAGAAAATCAGCAGGCCCATAAAATAGGTGAGGCACAGCATCACGGTTCCCACGAGATAACGCGGAGAGAAAATCACACCCAGCGCGGATTTCTCCTGCACATCTCCCGCTTCGTGCAGCACGAAGCGAGTCTCAGCAGGAAGGGGAGCAATACGTTTTAAGATGGCGGCAACCTGCTGCTGTGATTTGTTTTTCGCGACCAGATAACGTACCGATTCCGGTAAGAAGAAAATCAGCACCACAGCCATCACCAGCGGCATGATACCGCCGAGGATCAGCACGCTTTGCCAGCCATAATGGGGAATCAGCCACGCGGAAATAAACCCGCCGAGGGAAGAGCCAATCGGGAAGCCGACGAACATCAGATTCACCATCAGTGCACGGCGGCGCTCCGGGGCATATTCACTCATCAGCGTCGCGGCATTGGGCATCGCGGCCCCGAGGCCAAGGCCGGTGAGGAAGCGCAGCAGTGTCAGCTGATTGAGGCTGGTCGCCGCGGCGGTCAGTAAACTGAAACTCCCGAACACGAGGATCGACAGGACCAGCACTTTTTTGCGGCCAATTTTGTCCGCCATGGGGCCGGCGGTTAGCGCCCCGACGGCCAGGCCGACCAGCGCAGCGCTCATTACCGGGCCGAGCGCAGATTTCTGCACGCCCCATTCTTGTACGAGGTCAGAAGCAATATAGCCAATAATGGCGGTGTCGAAGCCGTCCATCGCCACCGTAATAAAGCACAGCACCAGAATCATCCACTGGTACCGGGTGAACGGATGGTCGTTGATAAAGGCCTGGATATCGGTTGTTGTCTTTGTCATGTCTCGATTCCTGGGAGGTAAAATGTGCGATTACCGAACAGATATCCGTTAATCGTTCATTTAATCAAACCATCAGCGTGCTTTTTCGACAATGGGCTGGCGGGCGGAAGCGTGCGATAATCGTACGGAGAGCAACGGTGTGGGGTGGGGTTAAGAATTAAAATTCGTTAATTCATTAAGTTATGGCCTATTTTCCGCAAAAGAGGCAACACCGTAATTGTGATGCAAGCAACAAATACTTAACATATTTAGCAGGCCAGGATCGCCTGCGATTTTTCCGGTCCTGGATGCAGGAAAGGGTATCTTGCGAGGCGCTCGTGGACTATCCTTGTCAGCGTCAGGCACGTGTGTGCCCGTTTGCGCTTTTTTTGGTTGAAGGAGTAATAAAATGGCGACAGGAAAGTCCTGCTCTCGCTGGTTTGCGCCTGTTGCGGCGTTATTGATGGTTGTTAGCCTGAGTGGGTGTTTCGATAAAGAAGGCGATCAGCGCAAAGCGTTCATCGACTTTTTGCAGAATACCGTGATGCGTAGTGGCGAACGTCTGCCGACGCTGACCACCGATCAGAAAAAACAATTTGGCCCGTTCGTGTCCGATTACGCCGTCATCTATGGTTATTCACAGCAGGTGAGCCAGGCGATGGATGCAGGTCTGCGTCCCGTGGTCGATAGCGTGAACACCATTCGTGTGCCGCAGGACTATATGACTCAGCGTGAACCGCTGCGGCAGGCAAACGGCTCGCTCGGTGTACTGAGCCAGCAGCTGGAAAACGCCAAAATGCAGGCGGATGCTGCGCATTCAGCGTTGAAGCAGAATGAAGATCTGAAACCGGTGTTTGATCAGGTGTACAACAAAGTGGTGACGCTGCCTGCGAACGCCCTGCAGCCTCTGATCCCTGCCGCGCAGATTTTCACTCAGCAACTGGTTCAGGTGGGTGATTTTGTGGCCCAGCAAGGGACTCAGGTCAGCTTCGTCGCGAACGGCATTCAGTTCCCGACGTCTCAGCAAGCCAGCCAGTACAATCAGCTGATTGGCCCGTTGGCTTCTCAGCACCAGGCGTTTAATCAGGCCTGGAGCGCAGCGGTTAACGCCACGCGTTAATCGTCATTGCCGGGCGGTGGCTTCGCCTGGCCCGGCCTACAAACCGCTAATTTGCGCCTTTGTAGGTCGGGCAAACAACGTGTCGCCCGACAACATCTTTTCAAAGAACCTGCGGGTTCACGCAGTTCTTCTCGACTTTCCCTTCCAGGGCCGCAATCAGGTTATCCACCGCAGTGGCCGCCATGTTGTAGCGTGTCTCGTGCGTCGCGGAGCCAATATGCGGCAGCGCCACCACGTTGGGCATTTTCAGCAGTTCCGAAGAGACCGGCAGCGGTTCCTGCTCAAAGACATCCAGCCCTGCGGCATGAATGTCGCCGTTTTTCAGCGCAGTAATCAGCGCCTGTTCATCCACCACCGGGCCACGTCCGGCGTTAATGAAAATGGCGGATTTTTTCATTTTGCTGAATTGCTCTGCGCCAAAAAGATGTCGGGTTTCTTCCGTGAGTGGCAGGATGGAACAGACAAAATCGGCTTCCTGTAACAAGGTGTCCAGCGAGCAATGACGTGCGTTGAAGCGCTCTTCTGCTTCTTTATGCTGGCGACGCGCGTTATAAAGCACCGGCATGCCAAAGCCAAAGTGCGCACGTTGCGCCAGCGCCAGGCCGATGCGCCCCATCCCGACGATGCCGATGGTTTTATGGTGCACATCTGTGCCAAACCAGTCCGGGCCGATGCCTTTGGTCCATTCGCCTTTTTTCACGCGTTCAGCCACTTCCACCACGCGTCGTGCGCTGCTCAGAATGAGTGCCATCAGCGTATCGGCGACAGTTTCCGTCAGTGCCGTTGGGGTGTGCATCAGCAGCACTTTGCGGGCATTCAGCGCATCCACATCGAAATTGTCGTAGCCCACGGAAATGGTCGACGTTGCCCGCAGAGCAGGCATTTTCTCCAGCAGTGCGGCATCCACTTTTTCACTGGAGCCTAACAGGCCGACGGCATTTTCAAACGTCTGGGCATGCTGATGAACCGTGTCCGGGTTCAGATTCGGCACCTGAGTCACGGTGAAATGCGCGCTGAGGCGCTGCTGCAGATCGTCGGGTAACGTTTTGTAGAGAATAACGGACGGCTTCATGTTTAGGCTCCATGACAAAAGATTCAGGCGTGGCGAGCGCCGACGGGAAGTTGCTGATTATTAGCAGGCTTAACAAGCAAAGTCAGCCATACCGAGACGAAAAGTGCCACCCCCATAAAAATGTAGGAAGCAGCCGGGCTGCCGGTTGCGCCGTTTAGATAGCCGACAAACCAGGAACCGAAAAACGACCCCAGTGCGCCCATGCTGTTAATCAAAGCCATGGCGCCACCGGCGACGTTGCGCGGCAACATCTCAGGAATAATGGCGAAGAACGGGCCATATGGGGCATACATCGCCGCACCTGCAACCACCAACAAGGAGTAGGAAATCCAGAAATGATCGGCACCGACGGCCCATGAACCAATGAACGCCAGGCCGCCAATCAACAGCAGTGGCCAGACGAACAGTTTGCGGTTGCGCAGCTTATCGGATGCCCAGGATGCCAGGATCATGGCGATGGTGGCCGCCAGATAAGGCACAGCAGAAAGCCAGCCGACTTCGACCATCCCCAGATTCTGTCCGGCGCTGTGAATAATCGACGGCAGCCACAGCACGAAGCCATACACCCCGATGCTCCAGGCAAAATATTGCAGGCACAGCAGTACAACGTTGCGGGAGCGGAATGCCTCGCTGTAGTTGCGGACGGCCTTGATACCCTGCTGTTCACGTTCGAGTTGCGCTTGCAGAGCGGATTTTTCACTGTCTGACAGCCAGCCCACCTGAGCCGGTTTATCTCTCACCAGCAGCCACCAGCAGAATGCCCAGATGACCGCCGGGATGCCCTCGAAGATGAACATTTCCCGCCAGCCGAAGGACTGAATCAGGTAACCCGACACGACGGACATCCACAGTACCGTGACCGGGTTGCCCAAAATCAGGAAAGTATTGGCGCGTGAACGTTCCGATTGGGTAAACCAGTTGCTGATATAAATCAGCATTGCAGGCATCACCGCAGCTTCCACCACGCCAAGAATAAAGCGGATGGCAGCCAGCATCGGAATATTGCTGACCATGCCGGTCAGCGAGGCGCAAGCTCCCCACAGGATCAGGCAAACAAAAATAAGCTTACGTACGCTCCGGCGTTCGGCATACACCGCGCCGGGGATCTGGAAGAAGAAATAGCCGAGGAAAAACAAGGCACCGAGCAGGGAAGAGATGCCTTTGGTGATCCCGAGGTCGTCGTTAATCCCCGCGGCGGAAGCGAAACTGAAGTTGGCACGATCGAGATACGCCAGGCTGTACGTGATAAACACGATCGGCATGATGTACCACCAGCGTTTTGTTGCATTGGTTGAACGGTTCATAAGCGAGCCTCTGTCAGTGAGGTGAGTGCTACCGCCTTTTGTAGGGTACAGGGTAGCGTTGTTTTTTCTTAAAGCTTTCAGTAAGAGGACCGGTTACGCTTCGCCGAGCGTTTCCCGGATCGGCAGCCCTTCGCTGTCGCCCTGCACCTGAATCGCCAGAGAGCCAATTTTGTTGCCACGGGCAACGGCCTGCGGCAGCGTTTTGCCTTCCAGCAGCGCGCTGATCACGCCGACGGCAAAGCCATCTCCGGCACCGACGGTGTCGACCACGTTTTCCACGTGCACTGCCGCTACCGCGCCTTTTTCTCCGTCAGCACTCTGATACCAGGCACCGTCTGCGCCCGTCTTGATAACGACGGCTTTTACGCCGTGGTTGAGATAAAACTCGGCAATCCCTTCTGGCGTGGTCTCGCCTGTGAGGATCGTGCCTTCTTTCAGGCCCGGCAAAACCCAGTCCGCTTTGAACGCCAGATGGTTGAGTTTCTCCCGCATTTCACCTTCGCTGCGCCACAGAACCGGACGAAGATTCGGATCAAACGAGAGCGTTTTCCCTGCTTTTTTCATCTCGCTGGCTGCGTGGTCGAGCAGTTCATAAGAACTTGCCGACAGGGCTGCGGCAACGCCGCTGAGGTGCAAATGGCGGGCTCTGGCAAAGTGGGTGGCTTGATAGTCCTGCAAGCTCAGGTGGCTTGCGGCGGAGCCTTTGCGGAAGTATTCCACAATGGGATCGGTTCCATTTTCAGCTTTAGATTTTAGCTGAAAACCCGTTGGGTAGCGCCCGTCCAGCGTGACGCCCGCTTGATCAATCCCTTCTTTTTGCAGCGTATCGAGCACGAAGCGGCCAAAGCTGTCATCCCCTACACGGCTGACCCAACTGACCCGTAAACCCAGGCGTGCCAGGCCGGTAGCGACGTTTAGCTCTGCGCCTGCGACACGTTTGATAAACTGCTCGGCGGCACTCAGGTCGCCGCTCTGTTGGGCGACAAACATCGCCATCGCTTCGCCGACAGTAATGACATCCAGTGGCTGGTTCATTTTGCCTCCTCGCGCAACATGCGGACATAACGGCGGGTGACAGCAACCAAATCGCTGCCTTCGAGTGGGAATTCAATGCCGCGCGGCACGTCGTTCGGCAGAAGAGCCAGCAATTCGGCCCAGCGCGGATCGCTGTCTGGTGGCACTGCGCGCCAGCCGGATGCGTGAGACTGAGCGGCTTTGACGTGAACATAACCGACGCCAGAGGCTAATTGTTGCGCTGCGGTTTCCGGTGAATCGCCCACCCACAGCCAGTTTGCCATATCAAATGTGAGGCGAAGCGGGAGCGGGTGTTCGGTGATGGCCGTCAGGAAACCGAGCATTGGCAACAGTTTGCCGCAGTCGGTCTGATCGTTTTCAACCACCAGTGGAACAGAGCTGCTGGCTAGCGTTTCCCGAAGCACAGACAGGGAAGAGGAGGCATTGAAATGGCCGAGAGAGAGTTTGAGCCACTGCGCATTTAGCGCCTTCGCCTCCTGCATCAGGGACGCCAGCTGAGGATTCAGGCTACCGTCAGCGGCAAACAAGGCCTGTGGGGCAGAGTAACAGGCCTTCAGGTTATGTTCGCGTATCGCGGCACCGAGTGCAGGCAGGGTATCCAGCTCCTGTGGGCTGAACATTTCCCGGCGGATCTCCACGCCATCCGCGCCTGCGGCGGCAATAATCGGCAGAACGGCCTGCTGCCCTCCCAGCGATTCCACGCATTGGTGACCGTAGGCAGCGGTCACAACGATGATTTGTCTTCCCATCTGGCGACTCCAGAGCAAATGATATGAGTGTCTCTGTAGTACGCTAAATGGAACCGGTTCCAAAGAAAAGCCAACGCCGCTCAATTTATGATCGCAGTCACAACTCAATTAACGGCTGGTGGAACCTCTGACGATCAGTTCACCGGAGAAAACCTGTTCGCGGATAGGCTCATTGCTGCCTTCAATCCTGCGCACCACTTGCTCTACGGCGGCATAACCAATCTGCCAGGTGGGTTGTTTGAGGGTGGTGATCCCCACGCCTGCGAGTTCGGCCCATTCCAGCTCGTCAAACCCGAGCAGGCCAATATCGCTTCCCCAATGCAGGCCAAGCCTTTTAAGCGAACGAGCGACCTGCAGCGTGAGTGCGCCGTTGGCTGAGATCACGGCTTTGCGCATGCCTCGGTGGGTGGTGTGAAACTGACGCAAGGCATTGTCGATAAGCGCACTGTCGTTGAGAGGCACTTCGGCGTTTTCCGCGCTGATCCCTGGGTGGCGGGCAAGTGTGGCGCGAAACGCAGCCAGACGCTCCCGGCGCGTGTTGACGCTGCCGAGCGGTTCGCTCAAAAACAGCAGGGCTTCAAACCCTTGATCGATGAGGTGTTCAGTGGCGGTGGTGGCGGCCTGAGTATTGTCGAGTCCGACAACATCGCAGGCGAAGTCCGGGATTTTGCGGTCAATCAGCACCATCGGCAGCGCAGATTGCTGCAGGCGGTTTAGCCCCGCTTCATGCATCCCCACGGCGTTGACCACGATGCCTTCCACCTGATAGCTGCGCAGCAAATCGAGGTAGTGGCGTTCCTGATCAACTTCGTTGTTGGTATTACAGACCAGCGGAGTGAATCCCTGCTCTCGGCAGGCCGCTTCAATGCCACTGAGCACATTGACGGAATAGGGGTTGGTGATATCAGCGATGATGAGGCCAATCAGGCGGGTTCTGCCATGCTTGAGCCCACGTGCCATAAGGCTTGGGCGATAATCTAACTCGGCGATGGCGGTTTCGATTCGGGCCAGCAACGCCTCAGAGAGCAAATGCTTTTCGCCGTTCAGATAGCGTGAAACGCTGGTTTTACCCGTTTTTGCTGCTTTTGCCACGTCGCTGATGGTGGCTCGCGCCTTGTTCGCCATGAGGGGTTCCTTCGCCTGAATGTGTGAACACCTTAGCGTGAAAATGGGCGATGGCAAGTTGTTAATACCGGGGGCGATGGTCTCGCCGCCCGGCACAACGGTTACTGCAGCGGAGTCAGCGTGATTTCTACACGACGGTTCTGTGCTTTGCCTTCGGCGGTGCTGTTGCTGGCGATAGGATTCGCCGGGCCCATGCCGGTGGTACGAATACGGTTGGCTGATACGCCCTGAGTGATGAGCGAGCTGGCGACAGATTCAGCACGCTGCTGAGACAGACGCATGTTCAGGTCCTGGCTACCGGTGCTGTCGGTGTAGCCGACCACGTTCACGGCAGTTTTCTCATACTCTTTCAGCACCATCGCCACGCCCGTCAGCGTGTTAGCCCCTGCGGGTTTCAGGTTTGCGCTGCTGCTGTCAAAGGTGACGTTATTGGGCATGTTGAGCACGATGCTGTCACCATTACGCGTAACGCTGACGCCAGTGCCCTGCATTTTTTCACGCAGTTTTGCTTCCTGCACGTCCATGTAATAACCGACGCCACCGCCGACAGCAGCGCCTGCTGCTGCGCCAATCAGCGCGCCTTTGCCGCGGTCTTTCTTCGACGACGAGAGCATGCCGATACCGGCCCCGGCCAGTGCGCCAATGCCTGCGCCAATGCCGGATTTACCGGCTTCGCGCTCACCGGTATAAGGGTTCGTCGTACAGCCTGACAGGGCCAGCGCGCCGCTTACCATAGCGGCAATCATGATTACGCGTTTTTTCATCTTCTTTCCTTAATCCTTTTTATTCTTTGCCACGGCGTACGTGGCGGTTGATTATGACGCGGGAAAGTGATGAAAATTCCATAAGCTTTTTATAAATTTGTAAATAAATCGAACGGCAGTGACAAAACCGCCGTCGCAACACCTGCATCAGTTAACCGGGAGCCTGTTTTGGCCAATTCATCTGCAACAAAAACCATTCTGACCGCGGCCCACTGGGGGCCAATGCTGGTTGAAACCGATGGCGACACGGTGCTTTCTTCCCGTGGCGCTTTGGCGGGTACCTTTGAAAACTCGCTGCAAAGCGTGGTGCGCGACCAGGTTCACAGCAAAACACGTGTGCGTTACCCGATGGTGCGCAAGGGTTTTCTGGCTTCACCAGCCAGCCCACAAGGCGTGCGCGGGCAGGATGAATTTGTGCGGGTAAGTTGGGATGATGCGCTCAATTTGATTCACTCTCAGCATCAGCGCATTCGCGAAACCTACGGGCCTGCTTCGATTTTTGCTGGCTCTTACGGCTGGCGTTCCAACGGCGTGCTGCACAAAGCCGCCACGCTGTTACAGCGCTACATGAGCCTCGCAGGCGGGTATACCGGGCATCTTGGCGACTATTCTACCGGCGCAGCGCAGGCCATCATGCCTTATGTCGTGGGCGGCAACGAGGTGTACCAGCAGCAAACCAGCTGGCCGCTGATTCTGGAAAACACCGACGTGGTGGTGCTGTGGAGCGCCAACCCGCTCAATACTTTGAAAATTGCCTGGAATGCTTCTGATGAGCAGGGCATTCCTTATTTCGACCAACTGCGTAAAAGCGGTAAGAAGCTGATCTGCATTGATCCGATGCGATCGGAAACCGTCGATTTCTTCGGCGACTCGATGGAGTGGATTGCCCCACACATGGGCACCGATGTGGCATTGATGCTCGGCATCGCCCATACGCTGGTGGAAAACGGCTGGCACGATACTGATTTCCTCGCGCGATGCACGACAGGCTATGAGCATTTTGCCGACTACCTGACGGGTGAACGCGATGGGTTAGCCAAAACCGCAGAATGGGCAGCGGAAATTTGTGGCATTAATGCGGATAAAATTCGCGAACTGGCGAAAATATTCCACGAAAATACCACCTTGTTGATGTCTGGCTGGGGCATGCAGCGTCAGCAGTTTGGCGAGCAAAAACACTGGATGCTGGTGACACTTGCCGCCATGCTCGGGCAAATCGGGACGCCGGGCGGCGGGTTTGGCCTCTCTTATCACTTTGCCAATGGCGGTAACCCGACGCGTCGTTCCGCCGTGCTGGCTTCGATGCAGGGCAGCGTGGCGGGTGGAACCGATGCGGTGGATAAAATCCCGGTGGCGCGAATTGTAGAGGCTCTGGAAAACCCTGGCGCACCTTATCAGCACAACGGGATGGACAGGCATTTTCCGGACATCCGTTTTGTCTGGTGGGCGGGCGGGGCTAATTTCACCCATCATCAGGACACCAACCGTCTGATTCGTGCCTGGCAAAAACCTGAGCTGGTGGTTATCTCCGAATGCTTCTGGACTGCCGCGGCGCGCCACGCTGATATCGTGCTGCCCGCGACCACCTCGTTCGAGCGTAATGATTTGACCATGACCGGCGATTACAGCAACCAGCATCTGGTGCCGATGAAGCGTGTTGTGCCGCCGCGCGATGAAGCGCGTGATGACTGGGACGTTTTTGCCGAACTGAGTGAACGCTGGGAAACCGGCGGTCGCGAGCGCTTTACCGAAGGCAAAAGCGACCTCGAATGGCTCGAAACCTTCTATGACATTGCCGGGCAGCGCGGGGCCAGCCAGAAGGTGACGTTGCCGCCGTTCAGTGAGTTCTGGCAGGCCAATCAGCTTATCGAAATGCCGGAGAGCGAGCAAAACGCGCAGTTCGTCCGCTTTGCCGACTTCCGTGAAGATCCGCAGGCGAATCCGTTAAAAACCGACAGCGGCAAAATCGAAATCTTCTCCCAACGCATCGCAAGTTATGGCTATGCAGATTGTCCGGGGCATGCGACGTGGCTGGAGCCAGACGAGTGGCATGGCAACGCTCAGGCGGGGCAGCTTCAGTTGCTGTCAGCGCATCCGGCCCATCGCTTGCACAGTCAGCTTAATTACACCGCCTTGCGCGAGCGCTATGCGGTTGCCGGGCGTGAACCACTGACGTTACATCCTCAGGATGCCGCCGAACGTGGCATTGCTGACGGTGATTTGGTGCGGGTGTGGAACGGCCGTGGACAAGTGCTGGCTGGAGCCGTGGTGACAGAAGGCATTCGGCCTGGCGTGATTTGCCTGCACGAAGGCGCGTGGCCGGACCTGGATAGACAGGCGGGTGGCATCTGCAAAAACGGGGCGGTCAATGTGCTGACCAAAGATCTCCCCAGCTCGAAGCTGGGGAATGGCTGCGCGGGCAATACGGCGCTGGTGTGGCTGGAGAAGTACAACGGCCCGGTTCTGCCGCTTACAGCATTCGATCCGCCTGCCAACGCATAATCCAGGTCGGCTGCCGGGTTTCATCCTGCCATGCGCTGTCTTCAATACGAAAACCCTGCGCATGGTAGAAGTTCACCGCCCGGCTGTTCTTCTGATACACCTCAAGGCTTAAATCCGGGTAACGCTCGCAGACCCACGCGAGCAGCGCCCGGCCAATACCTTTTCCGATACTGTCAGGCGCAACAAACAGCGCGCCGACAAAACGTTGGTCCATCACGCTGACAAAGCCCTTCACCCCCTCATCTTCTTCCCACACCCAGGTTTGCGCCGAAGGCAGGTACACATCGCGCACTATCGGCTCGCTTTCGTACCAGTAGCGCTCTTCAATAAAAGGATGGGCGAAGATAGTACTTTCAAGCCACAGTGTCAGCAGAGGCTGGAGGTCACGACTTTGCCACTTGTGGATCATCTCCACCTCCCGGGTAGCAGAAACAGGTGCTGACGTGATCGTTAACCAGACCGCACGCCTGCATAAAGGAGTAGCAAATGGTAGAGCCGACAAATTTGAAGCCGCGTTTTTTTAGGGCTTTAGAGAGCGCATCAGACGCAGGCGTGCTCACGGGAATATCTGACAGTGCGGCAACCCGGTTCTGCTGTGGCTGATTATCGACAAACGACCAGACGAAATCATTGAAGGATTCGCCCTTAGCTTCCATTTCCAGAAAGGCTTTTGCGTTGCCAATAATGGCCTGAATTTTCCCACGGTGGCGGATAATTCCGGCATTTTGCACCAGCTTCTCCACATCTTCTTCGGTCATCGCCGCGACTTTTACCGGATCAAAATGGTGGAAGGCCTCGCGATAATTTTCACGTTTCTTCAGCACCGTAATCCACGAGAGTCCGGCTTGCTGGCCTTCAAGGCAGATCATCTCAAACAGCTGCTGGTTGTCTCGCTGAGGGACACCCCATTCGCTGTCGTGGTAGGCAATATAAAGCGGGTCCTGACTGACCCAACCGCAACGTTCCATCCTGTTCTCCCACTTTTTTGATGTCGATGAAGAAATGTTCAACCTGCCTTGACGACAGAAATAAAATGACAATATTTAGTAATACGCAGTGCGTAAAAAAATCATAACAACAATGCCGGATTCGGCTCTTTCGGAGTCGCAATAATGATAGTTAAGAGATGCAATGGCTTCCGGGGTATGATCTACCCGGTTTCTGTTTTTGTCGGGATGTCTTTCGCGACATCCGCATTTGCCTGGCAACAGGAATATATCGTTACTGACCCACAAAGTAATACGCCGGAACGTTATACCTGGGATAGCGATCACCAACCGCGTTACGATGATATTCTCGCGGAGCGTATCAGCGCGTCGCAACCCCAACCCGGCGTGGCGATGAATACCCCCGATGAAACGCCGATCGAGACCACTCGCACGCTTAGCGTGGGCTGGAATATTCCGCTCAGCGAGATGTTTTCTACCGGGCCGGTGGCAAGCTGGCATTATGACGGTTCGGCCACCTCAATGTGGAACGAATTTGGCGACAGCGGCACCAGCACTACCGCACTGACTGACCCGATGTGGCACGCCAGCGTGAGCTCGTTGGGATGGCGTTTTGATGCTCAGCCCTTGTGGGGCGTGCATCCTTGGGCGCAAATCAGCTACAACCAGCAGTTTGGCGAGAATCAGTGGAAATCACAGTCGGGCCTGAACCGCACGCCCACTTCAGCCCAGGACGGAAGCTGGACCGACGTTACCGTCGGGGCCGATATGCTGTTGACCCAGCATGTTGCGGCTTACGCTTCGTTGTCACAGGCGGACAACATGAGCGAAGGGGCCAACACGCTTTATATCATGGGTGTGAGCGCTCGTTTTTAACATTTTCCTACTTCGGAAATACATTCGTTTTACGGTAAAGTTACAATTATCGCGCCGCTTTCGGCGATAGTAATCACTAACTCTTCGTCGTTTTATTTTTTGGCAATGTCATTCATTCCGTCCTCAGTGCATTTCATTCCGCGCTGACGGCAGTTCATGCCTTTTTTAACCCGGCATGAAATGCACTTCGTTATTTTAAGCAGCAGTTAATCTTCATAAGGCACCTCTGCTATGAACGCTGCAATTCGCCCCTCTACTCGTTGGCTGACTTTGGTTGGCACCATCATCACCCAGTTTGCGCTGGGTTCGGTTTACACCTGGAGCCTGTTTAACGGCGCACTCTCCGACAAACTGGATGAGCCTGTCAGCCAGGTCGCTTTCTCCTTCGGTCTGTTGAGCCTTGGCCTGGCGCTTTCGTCATCCGTTGCCGGTAAGTTGCAGGAGCGTTTTGGCGTGAAGCGCGTCACCATGGCCTCCGGTATTTTGCTCGGCGTGGGTTTCTTCCTGACGGCTCATGCGAACAGCCTGATGATGCTGTGGCTCAGTGCGGGCCTGCTGGTCGGCCTGGCGGATGGCGCGGGGTATCTGCTGACGCTGTCTAACTGCGTGAAGTGGTTCCCGGAACGTAAAGGGCTTATTTCGGCGTTTTCTATCGGCGCTTATGGCCTGGGTAGCCTCGGGTTTAAGTTTATCGACAGCCATTTGCTGGCAAGCGTCGGGCTTGAGAAGACGTTTGTTATCTGGGGCGCGATTGTGCTGGTGATGATTGTCTTTGGCTCGACGCTGATGAAAGATGCGCCGGAGCAGGAAGTGAAAACGGCTAACGGTACCGTGGCGCGTGATTTCACCCTGGCGCAGTCGATGCGTAAACCACAATACTGGATGCTGGCAGTGATGTTCCTCACCGCCTGTATGAGCGGGCTGTATGTGATTGGCGTGGCGAAAGATATCGCGCAGGGCATGGTTCACCTGGATGTGATGACTGCGGCGAACGCTGTGACGGTGATTTCCATCGCCAACCTTAGCGGCCGTCTGGTGCTGGGCATTCTGTCCGACAAAATCGCTCGTATCAGGGTTATCACCATTGGTCAGGTTATTTCTCTGGTTGGTATGGCGGCCTTGCTGTTTGCACCGTTGAATGCAACAAGCTTCTTTGCGGCGATTGCCTGTGTGGCCTTTAACTTCGGCGGCACCATCACCGTGTTCCCATCACTGGTGAGTGAGTTCTTTGGCCTGAATAATCTGGCAAAAAATTACGGTGTGATTTACCTCGGCTTTGGGATTGGCAGCATTTGCGGGTCTATCATTGCCTCGCTGTTTGGCGGGTTCTATGTCACCTTCTGCGTAATTTTCGCCCTGTTAATTCTCTCTCTGGCGCTGTCCACCACCATTCGCCAGCCAAAACGCGAAGTGCTGCAACAGGCCCACGCTTAACGTGAAGCTGTAATTTATTACTCCAGTCAATAAGACGATCCGGGTGATTAATTTTGTAAATATTCCCCGGATCACACTTCCTGCTGACACTTTTTCCCCGCGCTATGGTCTACTTGTCGCGCTTGTAGACGTTTCCGATAACCGTTTCTGACGCAATAACTTAATCTGCTTGTTGTCATTCCGGCAACCAAGTCGGTTTTTTGATTTCCCTTTCCCAGGGTTTAGCTTGCATGAATTACATAAAATCGCTGACGCAGCAAAGACTTTGCTTATTCCTTGCTGTGTATATCGGCCTGTTTCTTAACGGTGCTGTTTTAGTCCGCCGCGTTGAGGTTTATCTCGAACATCTCACGGTCAGAAATGGAATTTTTGCCCTCATTGAGGTGTTTGGTTCCTTCCTCGCGACTTTCTTCTTACTTCGCCTTTTATCGCTATTCGGCCGTCGGGCCTGGCAAGTGCTGGCTTCGCTGGTAGTGATCATATCCGCCGCAGCCAGCTACTACATGACTTTCATGAACGTGGTGATTGGCTACGGGATTGTGGCCTCGGTGATGACCACCGATATTGATTTATCGAAAGAAGTGGTGGGCCAGGGCTTCATGATGTGGACCGTGCTGTCCAGCCTTCCGCCGCTGCTGTTCATCTGGAGTAACCGTTGCCGCTACACTCTGCTGCGCCAGCTTCGCACTCGCGGGCAGCGTGTCCGTAACATTGCCGTCGTGCTGATGGCGGGCCTTCTGGTTTGGGCCCCGATTCGCCTGATGGAACAGCAACAGAAGAAAATCGAAAAAGCCACCGGTGTGGATATGCCGAGTTATGGCGGCGTGGTGGCGAACTCGTACCTGCCATCAAACTGGCTTTCTGCGTTGGGGCTGTATGCCTGGGCGCAAGTCGACGAGTCATCGGATAACAAATCCCTGATTAACCCGGCCAAAAAGTTTACCTATGTGGCGCCAGGTCACGAGCTGGATGACACCTACGTGGTGTTTATCATCGGCGAAACGACGCGCTGGGATCATATGGGGATCCTGGGTTACGACCGCGACACCACGCCGAAGCTGGCCCAGGAGAAAAACCTGGTGGCTTACCGCGGTTATTCGTGCGATACCGCAACCAAACTCTCTTTACGCTGCATGTTTGTGCGTCAGGGCGGGGCTGATGAGAACCCACAGCGAACGCTGAAAGAGCAGAACGTTTTTGCCGTGCTCAAGCAGCTTGGCTTTAGCTCTGACCTTTTCGCGATGCAGAGCGAAATGTGGTTCTACAGCAACACCATGGCGGATAACATCGCTTACCGCGAGCAGATTGGCGCCGAGCCGCGCAACCGTGGCAAAGACGTGGACGACATGCTGCTGCTGAACGAGATGTCCCGCTCGTTGGAAGGCCATCCTAAAGGCAAACATCTGATTATTCTGCACACCAAGGGGTCGCACTACAGCTACTATCAGCGCTACACCCGTGATTTCGCCAAGTGGGGACCGGAGTGTGTGGGGATCAACAAAAACTGTAGCAAGCAAGAGCTTATCAATGCCTATGATAACTCGGTGCTGTATATCGATACCTTTATCAGCCGGGTGTTCGATCAGTTGCGGGATAAGAAGGCGATCGTGTTCTATGCCGCAGACCATGGCGAGTCGATCAATGAGAGAGAGCACCTGCACGGCACACCGCGCAAACTCGCGCCGCCAGAACAATTCCGCGTGCCAATGCTGGTGTGGATGTCGGATAAATATCTGGCCAACCCAGCCAACGAACAGGCATTCCAGCACCTGAAGCAACAGGCTGAAATGAAGGTGCCGCGCCGCCATGTGGAGTTGTACGACACCATCATGGGCTGTCTGGGCTACACCTCGCCGAATGGCGGCATCAATGAAAACAGCAATTGGTGTCACGTTCCGGCAAAGGTTCAATAACAGCTGGCGAGTTTCTCACCGACTGAATCGGCTTTTGGCTAAAAGGGATTGACGGGGTAGCATCGCAGCAGTAAGATGCGCTCCGCATTCGGCGAGTAGCGCAGCTTGGTAGCGCAACTGGTTTGGGACCAGTGGGTCGGAGGTTCGAATCCTCTCTCGCCGACCACATTTGAAAAACCTGCTTTTAAAGCAGGTTTTTTTTCGTCCGGAATTTGTGAGGATGAGAAGCTCCGGGGAAGGAGGTTCGAGCCGAGCGAAGCGAGACAACGTTGCTTTAGCAACGGCCCGCAGGGCGAGCCACGCAGTGGCGAGTAATCCTCTCTCGCCGACCACATTCGAAAAACCTGCTTTTAAAGCAGGTTTTTTTTCGTCTGGAGTTTGGCAATTCCCCCCTCTCCCTAACCCTCTCCCCAAAGGAGAGGGGATGAAAAGCGCCGTGTCTTACTCCCGTTTCCCAAAGGAGAGGGGATAAAAAGTGCCATGTCTTTCTCCCTCTCCCCGCGGGAGAGGGCAGGGGAGAGGGGCATCCACCTCAGCCTCATCGGCAAACTGTAATAAACCCCTCACTCACCCCATATCACGCCATCAGTTAACCATTTTGTGACATATTCCATTGTATTTTTTTATATTTGATTAGCTCAAATCTTGCGTTACTTATGGATAAGCTCAGCATTTTCCGCTGTGCGTTTTAACGTTCACGCTATTAATCGCTCAGATTATCGCCATCTCGCAAGAAATTTTTGCCAATTCGCACAATTGTTAATCACTGGTTATTACAAGGTGTGAAGATGATTGTGCTGCTGTTAAGTGCGTAGCATAAATTTCCCTGCTGAAAACATGCCTCTGAAGTTTTTTTAATCTTTGTTTGTCAATTCTCACCCCTGATGTAAATCCCGGTTACCTGTATTGACGTTTGCACATCTTGTTGACAGATTGTAGGGCATGAGGGGCATTTCAGGGAGAATCTGCGCTGCAACTCAGTCGCTCTTCTGAAAGGAATCTCCAACCCTTTTAACGCCTTCGGGCACTACCGACCAGACCGGGTAAAAAACAAATAAAGGCCTGGCGGAAAAACACAACAAACAAACATCACATTTGGAGCAGAATAATGAGTATTTCCTTGAAAAAGTCAGGGATGCTGAAGCTTGGTCTTAGCCTGGTGGCACTGACTGTAGCGGCAAGCGTGCAGGCCAAAACCCTGGTTTACTGTTCTGAAGGCTCGCCGGAAGGCTTTAACCCACAGCTCTTCACCTCTGGTACCACTTACGATGCCAGCTCCGTTCCTATTTATAACCGTCTGGTTGAATTCAAAACCGGGACCACGGAAATCATTCCTGGCCTGGCAGAGAAATGGGACGTTAGCGCCGATGGCAAAACCTACACTTTCCACCTGCGTCAGGGCGTGAAGTGGCAGGACAACAAAGATTTCAAACCGACTCGCGATCTGAATGCTGACGACATCGTCTTCTCCTTCGATCGTCAGAAGAATGACAAAAACCCGTACCACAAAGTCTCTGGCGGCAGCTATGAGTACTTCGAAGGTATGGGCCTGCCGGACCTGATCAGCGAAGTGAAGAAAGTGGACGACAATACCGTTCAGTTCGTGCTGACTCGCCCGGAAGCACCGTTCCTTGCGGATCTGGCGATGGACTTCGCGTCTATTCTCTCCAAAGAATATGCAGACAACATGCTGAAAGCCGGTACGCCGGAGAAAGTTGACCTGAACCCAATCGGTACCGGTCCGTTCCAGCTGCTGCAGTACCAGAAAGACTCCCGTATTCTGTACAAAGCGTTCCCGGGTTACTGGGGCACCAAGCCACAGATCGACCGTCTGGTCTTCTCCATCACTCCAGATGCCTCAGTGCGTTACGCCAAACTGCAGAAAAACGAATGCCAGGTCATGCCATACCCGAACCCGGCTGACATCGCTCGCATGAAGCAGGACAAGAACATCAACCTGCTGTCTCAGGCGGGTCTGAACGTGGGTTACCTCTCCTTCAACACCGAGAAGAAGCCGCTGGATGAGGTGAAAGTTCGTCAGGCGCTGACTTATGCGGTGAACAAAGAAGCGATCATCAAAGCCGTTTATCAGGGCGCTGGCGTTGCCGCGAAAAACCTGATCCCACCAACCATGTGGGGCTATAACGATGAAGTGAAGGATTACACCTACGATCCTGAGAAAGCCAAAGCGCTGCTGAAAGAAGCGGGCCACGCAGACGGTTTCACCATCGACCTGTGGGCAATGCCAGTTCAGCGTCCATACAACCCGAACGCTCGCCGTATGGCTGAGATGATTCAGGCTGACTGGGCGAAAGTGGGCGTGAAAGCCAACATCGTGACCTACGAGTGGGGCGAGTACCTGAAACGTGCGAAAGCGGGCGAGCATCAGTCTGTGATGATGGGCTGGACCGGCGACAATGGGGACCCGGATAACTTCTTCGCGACCCTGTTCAGCTGTGCTGCGGCGAAAGACGGTTCCAACTACTCTCGCTGGTGTTACAAGCCGTTTGAAGACCTGATTCAGCCGGCGCGTGCGACCGACGATCACAACAAGCGTGTTGAACTGTACAAACAGGCTCAGGTAGTGATGCATGACCAGGCTCCGGCGCTGATCATCGCTCACTCCACCGTGTACGAGCCAGTGCGTAAAGAAGTCAAAGGCTATGTGGTGGATCCGTTGGGCAAACACCACTTCGAAAACGTCTCTGTCGAATAATTAAAAATGTAAGGGGCACTCACGTGCCCTTATGCCCGGCGGCGCTGTGCTTGCGCGGGCCTACACAAGTAGGCCGGGTAAGCGGCAGCGCCACCCGGCAGTTGTGAGCAATACAGACGAGCAGTTCCAGGCTGAGCGTCTTTAGAGAGAGTACGTGTTATGTTGCAGTTCATCCTCCGACGTTTGGGATTAGTCATCCCGACCTTTATCGGTATCACCCTCCTCACGTTTGCCTTCGTTCATATGATCCCCGGCGACCCGGTGCTGATCATGGCAGGTGAGCGTGGTATCTCCCCTGAGCGTCACGCCGAGCTTCTGGCCGCTTTAGGCCTGGATAAGCCGCTGTGGCAGCAATATGTCCACTATGTCTGGGGTGTTCTTCATGGCGATTTGGGTATATCGCTGAAGAGCCGTCTTCCGGTGTGGACGGAGTTCGTGCCGCGTTTTAAAGCGACACTGGAACTCGGCGTCTGCGCCATGATTTTTGCCGTCGCGGTTGGCATTCCCGTTGGCGTGCTGGCTGCCGTCAAACGTGGCTCCATCTTCGACCATACCGCTGTTGGCCTGGCGCTGACCGGTTACTCCATGCCTATCTTCTGGTGGGGCATGATGCTGATCATGCTGGTCTCCGTGCAGCTCAACCTTGCGCCGGTTTCCGGACGTGTCAGCGATTCAATTTTCCTCGACGATAGCCAACCCCTGACCGGTTTCATGCTGATAGATACCGCCATCTGGGGCGAACCGGGCGACTTTATCGACGCGCTGGCACACATGGTGCTGCCTGCCATCGTGCTCGGCACCATTCCGTTAGCGGTGATCGTGCGTATGACCCGTTCGGCGATGCTGGAAGTGCTGGGCGAAGACTACATCCGTACCGCACGCGCGAAAGGGCTGACGCGCATGCGCGTGATCATCGTCCATGCGCTGCGTAACGCGATGCTGCCGGTGGTGACGGTTATCGGTTTGCAGGTTGGCACGCTGCTGGCGGGCGCGATCCTGACGGAAACCATCTTCTCCTGGCCGGGTCTTGGACGCTGGCTGATTGATGCGTTGCAGCGCCGTGACTATCCGGTGGTGCAGGGCGGGGTGCTGCTGGTGGCGACGATGATTATTCTCGTCAACCTGCTGGTCGACCTGCTGTACGGCGTGGTGAACCCGCGTATTCGACATAAGAAGTAAGGGGCCATCATGTCACAAGTCACTGAAACTAAAGTTACTGCTCCGGTGCCCATGACCCCGTTGCAGGAGTTCTGGCACTATTTCAAACGCAACAAAGGCGCGGTAGTCGGGCTGGCGTATGTGGTGGTGGTGATGTTCATCGCTATCTTCGCCAACTGGATTGCGCCGTATAACCCAGCAGATCAGTTCCGTGATTCGCTGTTAGTCCCGCCGTTCTGGCAGGAAGGCGGCACGCTGTCGCACCTGCTGGGCACCGATGACGTAGGCCGTGATGTGCTGTCGCGTCTGATGTACGGCGCGCGTCTGTCGTTGCTGGTCGGCTGTCTGGTCGTTGTGCTGTCGCTGGTGCTGGGGATTGTCCTCGGTCTGGTGGCGGGCTACTTCGGCGGTATCGTTGATAACATCATCATGCGTATCGTCGACATCATGCTGGCGCTGCCAAGCCTGCTGCTGGCGCTGGTGCTGGTGGCCATTTTTGGCCCGTCGATAGGTAACGCCGCGCTGGCGCTGACGTTCGTCGCCCTTCCTCACTACGTGCGTCTGACGCGTGCGGCGGTGCTGGTGGAAGTGAACCGCGACTACGTGACCGCATCGCGTGTAGCGGGTGCTGGTGCGATGCGCCAGATGTTCGTCAATATTTTCCCAAACTGCCTTGCGCCGCTGATTGTTCAGGCGTCGCTCGGTTTCTCGAACGCCATTCTCGATATGGCCGCTCTTGGCTTCCTTGGCATGGGTGCGCAGCCGCCAACACCGGAGTGGGGCACCATGCTCTCCGACGTGTTGCAGTTCGCGCAGAGCGCCTGGTGGGTGGTGACCTTCCCGGGTCTCGCTATCCTGCTGACGGTGCTGGCATTTAACCTGATGGGCGACGGTCTGCGCGACGCGCTGGATCCGAAACTGAAGCAGTAAGAGGCACGAGATGGCGTTATTAAATGTAGATAAATTATCAGTGCACTTCGGAGACGAAGGCACCCCGTTCCGTGCCGTAGACCGCATCAGTTACAGCGTTAAGCAAGGTGAAGTGGTCGGCATCGTGGGCGAATCTGGCTCCGGTAAATCCGTGAGCTCGCTGGCTATCATGGGCTTGATTGATTATCCCGGCCGCGTGATGGCTGAAAAGCTGGAATTTAACGGTCGCGATTTGCAGCGCATTTCCGAAAAAGAACGCCGCCAGTTGGTGGGCGCGGAAGTGGCGATGATTTTCCAGGACCCGATGACCAGCCTGAACCCGTGCTACACCGTCGGTTTCCAGATAATGGAAGCTATCAAGGTGCATCAGGGCGGGAACAAGAAAACCCGTCGCCAGCGCGCGATTGATTTGTTGAACCTGGTGGGCATTCCTGATCCGGCATCACGTCTCGATGTCTATCCGCACCAGCTTTCCGGTGGGATGAGCCAGCGTGTGATGATTGCGATGGCGATTGCCTGTCGTCCGAAACTGCTGATTGCCGATGAACCGACCACCGCACTGGATGTGACCATCCAGGCACAGATCATCGAGCTGCTGCTGGAGCTTCAACAGAAAGAGAACATGGCGCTGGTTCTGATCACTCACGATCTGGCACTGGTGGCCGAAGCGGCACATAAAATCATCGTGATGTATGCAGGTCAGGTGGTTGAAACGGGCGCAGCGCAGGATATTTTCCGTGCTCCGCGCCATCCTTATACTCAGGCATTGCTTCGTGCGCTGCCGGAGTTTGCGCAAGATAAAGCGCGTCTGGCCTCGCTGCCGGGTGTGGTACCGGGTAAATATGACCGTCCGAACGGTTGTCTGCTCAACCCGCGCTGCCCGTACGCGACGGACAAATGCCGCAGCGTTGAACCTGAACTGAATCTGGTGGATAACGGACGTCAGTCTAAATGCCACTTCCCCCTCGATGATGCCGGGAGGCCGACACTATGAGTACGCACGAGGCCACCTCACAGCAGCCGCTGTTGCAGGCAATCGACCTGAAAAAACACTATCCGGTGAAGAAGGGGATTTTCGCCCCGGAACGCCTGGTGAAAGCACTGGACGGCGTTTCCTTCACGCTGGAACGGGGCAAAACGCTGGCCGTAGTAGGGGAATCCGGCTGTGGAAAATCCACGCTCGGCCGCCTGCTGACCATGATTGAAGTGCCGACCGGCGGTGAGCTCTATTATCAAGGGCAAGACCTGCTTAAGCCTGATGTCAGCGCAGAAAAACTGCGTCGCCAGAAGATTCAGATCGTGTTCCAGAACCCGTACGGTTCTCTGAACCCGCGTAAAAAAGTCAGCCAGATTCTGGAAGAGCCGCTGCAAATCAACACCACGTTGAGCAAAGCAGAGCGTAAGGAAAAAGTGCTGGCGATGATGGCGAAAGTAGGCCTGAAAGCCGAACATTACGACCGCTATCCTCACATGTTCTCTGGTGGTCAGCGCCAGCGTATCGCTATCGCCCGTGGCCTGATGCTTGACCCGGACGTGGTGATTGCCGATGAACCTGTCTCCGCGCTGGACGTGTCCGTGCGTGCGCAGGTGCTGAACCTGATGATGGATTTGCAGCAGGATATGGGCCTGTCGTACGTGTTTATTTCACACGACCTGTCGGTGGTAGAGCACATCGCTGATGAAGTGATGGTGATGTACCTCGGTCGCTGTGTGGAGAAAGGCACCAAGGACCAGATCTTCAATTATCCTCGTCACCCGTATACGCAAGCGCTGCTCTCTGCGACTCCGCGTCTGAATCCAGATGAGCGCCGTGAACGTATCAAGCTGACCGGCGAGCTGCCAAGTCCGCTGAATCCGCCGCCGGGCTGTGCGTTCAACGCACGTTGCCGTCGCCGTTTCGGGCCTTGCACGCAGTTGCAGCCACAGCTGAAAGAGTACGGTGGGCAACTGGTCGCCTGCTTTGCGGTCGATCAGGATGAAAACGGTGAGAAGCCGCTGGCTTAATTTGCTTTAAGTCATTTACGACAAAGCCGGAGCCTTCAGCTCCGGTTTTTTTATTGGCGGCAAAAGAGGGCTTTCCGTTAATTGATTAAATGTAACGATAAATTTCATTTAATGTAAAAAAGTTTCCATAAAGAAAAATAACGCTAAAGTATTAGTCCTGGTATCTTCCGTTTTTCATCAAACTCTATTACGGTTTGCGGATTAAGTAGTATGTTCTATTGCTGATAAGGCAAATAGAAAGTACAAAACACTGTGCTATTTGAAGGCAGAAAAAAAGATGGCGGCGGTTCACTTTCCAGGTGAATATTGCGCTAAATAAAACCTGCCCTTAATTAACAGTAAATCCGTGCTTAATAGTTACGCATGGTAATTAACTCATCGATGGGTTTAGCGTTCGCATTTTAACAAAATACACTATGCTGTAATTGGATGGACTCCGCATAAAACAGCAAGTTACTGTCGTAATATATTTGTGAATCATGGGGTTACTATGAACCATTATGATGATTTGCAGCGGTTTAAGGACAAAACGCGTACGCAAAGCCTCGACTTCAAGGATCTTTCTGCGCAAACCGCTGCCAGCGAGCGCGGTGATTGGGCGATCCTTGATCAGCTGTCACCGTCCACAGAAAAAGAAACCACGTTGGCGATGGGCGGGTCTGTCTCGCAAATTGTCCCGCAGCCCGTTTCTGCCGATGCTTTTGTTCCACATGACGTTTCGCCAGCGCGCGCCGTTTCACACGTTGATGTGCCGCACGAGACTCGTTCAGCTTCGATTATGCAAAGCGTCACGGCGCAAATGACGCCGCAGGTTGAACCTGAAGCCGTTGAGGAAAGCGCACCACAGGCCGTTATTCAACCGCAACCGGCCCCCGCTATTGTGCCACCTGTTCAACCGGCCGCGCCTGTCTCAAGACCGTCTGCACCCGCCGCGACGAGTGACGCGGTGAACTACTCTCGGCTCTTCGCGCCTAAAACCGCCGACATTCCGGGTAAAGCTGAAAAAGAAGAGAAAGATCAGCCCTTAAAATCATTGCTGGAAAGGATTGCTTCATGCCGTTAATTTGCGTCTGCTCCCCCAAGGGAGGTGTAGGTAAAACCACTCTCGCGGCTAACCTGACTTATGCGTTAGCGCGTGCAGGCAGTAAAGTGCTGGCGATTGATTTCGATGTGCAGAACGCGTTGCGTCTGCATTTTGGTGTGCCGCTCTCCGATGAGCGCGGCTATGTTGGCAAATCGTCAGAGTCCTTTGACTGGAGCCAGCACGTGCTGGGCGCGGGCAGCAACATGTTTGTGCTGCCCTACGGTGAAGTGACCGAACAGCAGCGCGTTGAATTCGAAGACAAATTGACCAACGATGAACATTTTCTGGCTCGCGGCCTGGGCACGTTGCTCAATTACCCTGGGCTGATTATCGTGGCCGATTTCCCTCCTGGCCCGTCCGCGGCGCTGAAAGCCATGACGCCGTTGGCGGATATCCATCTGGTGACGCTGCTGGCCGACACGGCCTCAATGTCACTCTTACCGCATGTGGAAAACAACCGGCTAACCGGTGAAGCGCTAAACCACAAGCATGGTCATTTTTTTGTTGTTAACCAAAGCGATAGCCGCCGACAAATCAGCCGTGATGTGACCGCCTTTATGGAAGAACGGCTGGGTGAGCAACTGATCGGCATCATTCATCGCGATGAAAGCGTGATTGAAGCTAACGCCTCACAGAAATCGATATTTGAATTCAGCCCGGCGTCTGCCGCTGCGTTTGATATTGAAATCATTGCTAAAAAAGTTGCCGCCAAGCTGGGCATCAAAGTTGGGGATGGCACGGTTCATAACATGCCACGCATGTCAGCCGGGCTTTAATACATTCAGGGTCGCCTATGAAAAAGTTTCTCTTTTGGTTGCTGGTGTTGGCACTGGCACCGATTGCCATACTTGTGATTGCTACGCCCATGGACAGCCAGAAACAGTTTATTTTCGGCTTGCTGAGCATTGGCATTCTTTTCCTGATGGGATTCAGTAAACGGCGCAGTATCTCGGTTATCATGGTGGTGACGTCGCTGCTGATGTCGACCCGATATATGTATTTTCGCCTGACGCAAACGCTGCATTTTAATTCAGAAATAGAAGCCATCCTCGGAACAGGGTTATTTCTGGCGGAAGTCTATATCTGGATAATGCTGCTGCTGAACTATTTGCAGACCGTCTGGCCGTTAAAGCGCGATATTACGCCGCTGCCGGATGATATGTCGTTGTGGCCAACGGTGGATGTCTATATCCCAAGCTACAACGAACCGCTGGAAGTGGTACGCGATACCGTGCTGGCGGCGCAGTGTATCGACTACCCGAAAGACAAAATCAAAATCTACCTGCTGGATGACGGCAAGCGCAGTGAATTTGCGGTGTTTGCTGCGGATGTGGGGGTGGGGTATATCACCCGTCCGGACAACAAACACGCCAAAGCGGGCAACCTGAACCACGCGATGAAGCTCACCAAAGGCGAGCTGATTTGTGTTTTCGACTGCGACCACGTAGCAACGCGAGTTTTCCTGCAGGCGACGGTTGGCGGCTTCTTAAAAGACCCGAAACTGGCGCTGGTGCAGACGCCACACTACTTCTACTCGCCAGACCCGTTTGAACGTAACCTTTCCGTAGGCCGCGATATTCCTAACGAAGGGATGCTGTTCTACGGGCCGATTCAACAGGGCAACGACAACTGGAACGCGACTTTCTTCTGCGGTTCCTGTGCGGTGATCCGCCGCAGTGCGCTGGAAGAGATTGGCGGTTTTGCGGTAGAAACCGTGACCGAAGATGCGCACACCGCGTTGAAGATGCAGCGTCTTGGCTGGAAATCTGCGTTTATCGATATCCCACTGGCCGCTGGGCTTGCGACGGAGCGTCTGGTTCTGCACGTTATCCAGCGAACCCGCTGGGCGCGCGGCATGACCCAGATTTTCCGTATGGATAACCCGCTGTTTGGGCGTGGGCTCACATTCCAGCAGCGCCTGTGTTATCTCAGCGCCATGATGTACTACCAGTTTGCTCTGCCGCGTGTGGTGTTTGTCACCGCGCCGCTGGCGTATCTGTTGTTTAACCTCAACATCATTCACTCTTCCGCGAGCCTGATTGTCGCTTACGCCTTGCCACACCTGTTCCTGGCAATCTACGTCGGCTCGCGAATGAATGGCCGCTATCGTTACAGCTTCTGGGGCGAAATCTACGACATCGTGCTGGCCTTCCACCTGGTGCTGCCGACGCTTATCACCATGATTTTCCCGAAACGCGGCAAGTTCAACGTGACCGACAAAGGCCAGTTGCTGGATGTAGGCTATTTCGACTTCACGGTGGTGCGCCCGCATCTGGTGGTGGCGTTCTTGCTGGGGGCCGCGGTGATTGCCGGTATTGTCAGGGCTATCGGTCATGACTACTTCGGCTCAGACCCGAGCGTTATCGCCCTGAACGTTGGCTGGGGCGCTTACAGCCTTATCTTCCTGCTGGCGGCCATCGCGGTGGCGCGTGAAACCAAACAAACCCGTAAAACTATCCGTATCGATGTCGATATTCCGGTGTTGATCCACTATGCCAGCGGCATTGTGTCTCGCAGCACCACCGCTGACCTGTCAATGGGCGGCTGCCGCGTGGTGGTTCAGGATGAGCGTCATCTGAATGATGAGATTGAAGAAGTGGAACTGATCCTCGGCTCCGGCGCGATTTCGATTCCGGCGAAAATGATTGCCTCGGACGAGCGCTATATTCGCCTGATGTTTGAAGAAAACATGCCGCTGTCGCGCCGCCGTGAGCTGGTACGTGTGGTGTTGTCTCGTGCCGATGCCTGGATCAATCCGCCGCGTCCGCAGGACAACCCGTTCCGCTCGTTCGTGACCATTTTACGCTGCGTCTTTGACCTGTTCTGGCTGTCCTGGAAATCGCGTAAGGAGAATCGTCGCGCGCGTGCGGCGATGGCAAAAGGGGAAGGCCGAGTATGAAACGAATGACGACGCTGGCGTTGCTGATGGGCACGCTGCTGGCGCCTTCTGTCCACAGCGACGACACGCCATCAGCGCCGATGAGCTTCCCGTCTCCGATTGCTGAAAGCGGGGATGCAGCACCTGACAGCCAGAGTGCGCCTGCAACCAGTGCGACTGCGCCTGATGCGGCAGCAGCGGAAGGGGATGCGGCACCAGACTCAACGGCTGCACCTGATACCACGGCGGCACCTGATACGACGGCTGCACCCGATACCACGACGACAACGCCTGAAACCACTCCGGCACCGGAGGCAAACAGCACACCTGCTGCGGTCGTTCCGCCTCCGACTCTGCCACCCGTTCAGGATGACACCACGCCAGCGCTCGGTGGCCTGGTTCCCTCAATGGTCAGCAGCCTGAACCTGTCGCAAATGGGGATGCCGGAAGGGGTGATCCTCAGCGGCGGGCAGCTCCAGGGCGGCGCTGATTTTACGCTGCCTGGTGATCAGGTGGTCACCACAGCACAGCTGAATCTTGATGTGAAAGTTTCGCCAGAAATGGCGACCCGTAACGCTACGCTGCAATTAATGCTCAACGGCCAGCCGTTAGGCACCGTGCCACTGGGCGCGGCAGAAAATGACATTTCCCACTATCAGCTCGACGTTCCGGCGGCGCTGATGGTGTCGAGCAACAACCTGAGTTTCAAAATTAACGACGGCGATGCTCAGCAGTGTCTGCGTGACCTGACGGATAAATATCGCGTGGTGATCATGCCGACTTCCCGTTTTAACTGGGAAGGGCAGCAACTGGATATTGGTTCTGATTTGAGCCACTTCCCACGCCCGTTTTTCGACAGCATGCAGATGACGCCTGCCAGCGTTTCCGTGAGCTTCCCGGCACGCGTGACGCCTGATGAAGTGGGCGCGGCGGCGATAGTCTCTTCCTGGCTGGGGATTCAGGCGGATTACCGAGGGATCTCCTTCGATGCGCTGCATGACCGCCTGCCGGATAAACACGGTATCGTGATTGGGCATCCTGGTGAGCAGGTTGGCGGGCTGACGTTGCCGCAAACCAGCAAGCCGCTGCTGAAAATCATTCCGAACCCGGCGAACCCGGTTTATAAACTGCTGCTGATTGTCGGCAACGATGAAACCGCGCTGCGTGCAGCGGCCTGGCGGCTGACGAAGGGCAACTTTGCCCTGCAAACAGCCAGCAGCGATATCGATCCGCAGGCGATCCCCGTGAGCCGTCCTTACGATGCGCCGCGTTGGATCGCAACCGATCGTCGGGTGAAAATCAGCGATCTGATCCGTAAAGATCAGAGCACGACCGTCAGCGGGGTATGGCATGAGCCGCTGCGTGTGGCGTTCCGTGCAGCGCCAGATTTGTACTTGTGGGATGGCGAAACTATTCCGCTGCAGATTGGCTACCGTTTCCCGTCTGAAAGCTGGATTGATGAGCAGAAATCCTTGCTGAGCGTGACGCTCAACAACACTTTCCTGCGCAATCTGCCGATGAACAAGCAAGGGCTGCTGGAGTCGCTGTGGCACAAACTCGGTGGTGACGCTCGTCAGGAACAGTTCACCATTCCGCTGGAGCCGTACCTGATTTACGGTGACAACCAGATGTCGCTCTATTTCAACGTGGTGCCGAAAGACAGCGCCCCGTGCAGCGTACTGCTCAACAACAACATCAAGAGCCGGATAACCGACGACTCGTGGATTGATTTGAGCCACACCCGCCACTTCGCGCTGCTGCCGAACCTGTCGTATTTTGTCGGGGCTTCGTTCCCGTTCACGCGCCTCGCGGACTACTCACAGACCGTGTTACTGCTGCCGGAAAAACCGTCTGAAATGCAGATTACCACGATGCTGAACATGACCGCGCGTTCCGGTAATGCCACCGGTACCGCGCTTGGCAACAACAAAGTGGTGATGGGCATTCCGGCAGGTGGGGCGAATCTGGAGTATCTGCGTAACCGTGATGTGCTGGCGGTCAGTGGTCTCGATCAGAAAGCCTTCAACCAGAGTTTGCTGGAGAACTCGCCTTATACCGTCACCGATAACACCCTTGGCGTGCGTGGGGCCACCACGTGGCAAAAACTGCAGCGCTGGATGGTTGGCGACTGGACGGCAGATGGGGTTGACGCAGACCGTTACTTCTCCTCCAACAGCTCCTGGCGTGGGTTTATCAGCTATCGCTCGCCGTGGAACAGTGATCGTCTGGTGGTGACCGCCATCGGCAGTAACGACGAGCAGCTGTCGCACTTGTATGACGACCTGAATTCACCGCGCATCAACGCCGGGATCCGTGGCGACACCTCAATCATCACCAATGAAAACGGGGTGCGCAGTTTCCGCGTCAGCACTCAGTTCCCAAGCGGGCAAATGCCGTGGTACATGATGGCCATCTGGTATGCCAACCAGCACTCCGGCCTGCTGGCGATCCTGGGGCTGATTGCCACCACGATAATGGGCGTGGCGCTCACCGCCATGTTCCGCCGTCATGCTCGTAAGCGCCTGAATCCGGGGGAAGATAAATGAAAAGAGCCACCCCAATGAAAACACCTAAGCTGCGCAGGCTTTCCACGCTGTGCCTTTCCGGCGCGCTGGCGTTCGGGGCGATGGACAGCGCCCTGGCGGCGGGCAACGATGCGGCGATGAAAGCGCTGTTCGATCAGGCGCAGTACTGGCATGAAAAATCCCATGACGACCTGGCGATGGACTCGCTGAAGAAAGTGCTGATGGTCGACCCCAACAACACTCAGGCGCTTTACCTGATGGCGTTGTGGAACCAGCAGAGCGGCAACATGCAGGCGTCCGCGCAGTGGCGTGAGCGTCTGGCGAAAGCCTCGCCGAATGACAACGGCTTACAGGAGCTGGATAACGCCCGCAAAATGGCGAAAGTCCCGCAGGGCCAGCTAAACCTTGCCCGTCAGCAGGCGCGTAGCGGCAATATTCCCGCAGCACTGACCACCTGGCGCAGCATGTTTAACGGCAACCAGCCGCCTCAGGCGCTGGCGGCGGAATACTACATGACCATGGCGAGCGATAAGTCGCTCTACCCTCAGGCATTAAGCGAGCTGCGAGGCTACGTGGCGCAGCATCCGCAGGATAACGCCAGCCGTGTGGCGCTCGGCAAAGTGCTGACCTGGCGTGAAGACTCACGCCGTGAAGGTATCGAGATGCTGGAGCCGATGGCGAGCGGCAACAAAGAAGCGGATGCCGGGTTACGTCAGGCGCTGTTGTGGCTGGGGCCGCAATCGGGCGATGACCAGTATTACAACACCTGGATGCAGCGCCACCCGCAGGATTCGGCGGTACAGGCGTACTACCGTGAACATGTGGGCGGGCTGGCGAAAGGCCAGGGTTATACCGATCTCAACAGCGGTAATACCGCGGGCGCGAAACAGCAGTTCGAGCAGGTTTTACAGACCAACCCGGAAGATGCTGATGCGCTGGCGGGAATGGGCTATATCGCTCAGCGTAATGGCGATTATCAGGCGGCGGCACAATACCTTAACCGTGCAGCCGCACTGGGTGGCGATGCTTCCGCATCACGCAAAGAACAGGCGCTCGACGCGCAATTCTATGGGCAACTGGCACAGGCACAGGCGGCTTATAAGCAAGGCAACGTCAGCCAGGCGCTGGCGCTGTCTGCTCCGCTGGCAGAACAAAGCGGCACACGAGGCACAGCCGCCAAGCTGTTCCGTGCTGATGTGCTGCGTCACAACAAAGATTATCCGCAGGCGGAACAGACGCTGCGTTCGTTGCTTAACGATCAGCCGCAAAACGCCTCCGCGCGTGAAAACCTGTATTACGTGCTGCGCGATCAGAACAAAACGGAAGAAGCCCAGGCGATGCTGCGCACGCTGCCAGCCAGTTTGCAGGCTAAGCTGTCGCCGAAAGTGGTGACTGGCGTGCCGGGTGATGGCATTCGCCGTCAGGCACAACAACTGGCGGTCAACGGCAATACACAGCAGGCCATTGCCACGCTGCAACAGGGCGTGGCGCGTTATCCGGACGATCCGTGGATGCGTCTGGACCTCGCCCGTTTGCTGCAAAAATCAGGCAACAGTGGCGAAGCCGCTTCGGTAATGGCGGCCGCCTATCGCCCGGGAGCCAGCAGTAACTCGCTTTATGCTGCTGCGCTGTTTGCCAGCGAGCAGGGGGCATGGCAGCAATCGCAGTCACTGTTGTCGCGTATTCCAGCTTCAGCGCAAACTCAGCAAATGCGGGATTTGCGCCAGCGTGTGAACTACAACCTGCAAATGGCGACAGCACAAAGCTATCTGGCCCAAGGCAATACTGTCGCCGCCGCAAACACCCTGAAAGCGCTGGCGGCGACGCCGCCGAAAGATCCGGCGGATGTCGGTAAACTGGCACGTATGCTGGCGGATAGCGGTGATATGAATACGGCTGTTTCGCTGGTGCGGAACAACATTAGCCAGGGCGTGCAGGGCAACGTGGGCGATTACGCCGACCAGGTGACAGTACTGAATCAGGCCGGGTTAACGCGTGAAGCGCAGACGCTGCTGTCGAATCCTACCTTACAGGCCAGCAGCACGCCGACGCAGCTGGCAAGCATTCGTAATGGTTACGTGATCAACGATGCCGATAGGCTGCGTGAGCAAGGCAACTATGCCGGGGCTTACGACAAACTGATTGGCGCGCTGCAAAACGATCCGCAAAACACCGACCTGATGTTTGCCATGGCGCGTCTGTATCAGACGGGCAAAATGAACAAAGAAGCGGGTGTCGTTTATGACTACCTGATGACGCGTGACACGCCAACGCAGGATGCCCGCGCGGGTGCAATCGATGTGGCGTTGGCACAAGGCAACGACGATCGCGCTGCGGATTTGGCGAAAGGATTACGTAACGACAACACGCCTGATCGCTTACTGCTGCTGGCTCGCGTGGAAGAAGCGCAGGGCCACCATCAGCAGGCCATGACTTATCTGCGTAGCGCGCGCGGCAAGCTGGTGGGGCTGGAGTCCTCCAACAACGCTCAGACACCAACGGTGGGCGGTTTGCTGATGGCAGATAACCCGTTCATCGGCACCTCGAAAACACAGGTTCCGCCGCGCACGGCTTCAGCCTATGGCACCACGCTGCCGTGGCAGGTCGGGCAGGTGGCTGCTGATCCGGGCACGGCGTATCCGGGCACTCAGCGTACCGATTTGCCAGTGGATACTGCCCAAACCCGTACGCTGCGCCAGGTTGACACCATGATGCAGCAGCTCGAAGAGAAAACCGGTACCTGGCTGCAAGCGGGCATGCAGGTTCGCAGCCGCGATGGGGAATCGGGCACCAGTAAACTCACTGAAATGAAAGCGCCGCTGACGTGGTCTTCTTCCCCGTTTGGCGACGCACGCTTTGATTTCACCGTCACACCAGTGACGCTCAGCGCCGGGGCTGCAACTGGCGATGCCTGGCGTCGCTACGGTTCGAATCCGCTCTCAAATGCGGTATCGAACATCACCACCACTGCAACAAATGAACAGAAAGCCATTGCGAATATGACTGCCGCAGAGCGCGCGGTTTACTTCGCCGCGAACCCGGGGGCCGCAGCGTTGGCCGGATTGGGCACGCTAGACCCGGCTGATTTCAATGCCACAACCGATAGCGGAATGGAGAATCTGGCGAAGCTTGGCGCGTACGACGGCGGGAGAGTGGCTTCCTATCTGGCGGCCTCCAACCAGAAACCGAACGTGAATCAGCCGGGCGATGTCTCGACGGATTCGCAAAAGGCCAACGGCGTTGAGCTGGGGATGGCGCTGAGTGGTGACGATTACAAGATTGATATCGGCAGTACGCCGCTCGGGCAGGATCTCAATACGCTGGTCGGCGGCGTGAAATGGTCGCCGAAGCTGACGAACTATCTGTCGCTTATCTTCACCGGCGAGCGCCGTTCGCTGACCGACAGCCTGCTTTCGTATGTTGGGCTGAAAGATCAGTATTCCGGCAAAACCTGGGGTCAGGTGACGAAAAACGGCGGTGACGTTCAACTGAGCTATGACGATGGTGATGCCGGGTTCTATGTGGGCGCGGGTGGCTACAGCTATCTCGGCGACAACGTGGAAAGCAACACCAGCTTTAATGCCAACGCCGGGGTCTATCTGCGTCCGTATCACGATGAATACCAGACGCTGCAAACCGGGCTCAGCATGAGCTACATGGACTTCTCGAAGAACTTAAGCCAGTTCACCTTCGGGCAGGGCGGCTACTTCAGTCCGCAGAACTATGTCAGCGTGTCGCTGCCGGTGGATTTGACGCAGAAATACAACAACTGGACGCTGAAAGTGGGCGGCGCGGTCGGCTATCAGTCCTACAGTCAGGATGAAAGCCCGTACTTCCCAACGCAGTCCGGCTGGCAGCAGTCGTTAGAAAACGCTGTGGCTAACGGGTTCGCAAAAGAGGCGTACTACAAGGGTACCACCGAAAACGGCATGGGTTACACCGTGCGCGCGGGTGCAGATTATAAGGTCAATCATCAGATGACCATTGGCGGTCAGGTGGGTTACGACACCTTTGGGAGTTATAACGAAAGCACCGCCGCGCTCTACTTCCGTTACATGTTGGGAGATTATTAAAATGACGGACAACACCGCCTCCACCGCGCTGGCGTGGTTTCAACAGCAACAGACACCTGCGGGCTGGTTTGATCTCCTGACCATCATGGTCGATGGGATGGTGCGTAATGCGGGTGAAGTGGAAAGCCAGCCGTTTCTGCGTCAGATGGGCCAGCAGCTTGCGGAGAGTTGGCCGCTGCCCGAATCGGAAACGCTGGGGCAACTGGAGAGCAACATCAACCACTTCCTGACGTTGTTCAAGTGGGGCGTTATCACCCTGCACACCGGCGAAAACGGCATTCTTATCCGCCATCAGGCGTTGCCCGTCAGCCGTGATGAGGAACAACAGATGCGCTGGTGCAACGCATTTTGTACGATACTGGAAGGGCTTTACGCTCGCTGGCTGCAAGCGCAGGGCGGCGGCGACCATGTGCTGCTACAGCGGGAACGGATTTGGTCCGTGACCGATGTACAGTTCCGCTACTTCAATCCATAAGAGTGACTGCTATGCTGGTGCGACTGCTGATAGCGATGACAGTGCTGATGTCGGGTTTTGCCCGGGCAGACGCCTGGGAGAGCTTTAAATCCCGTTTTGTGATGCCTGACGGGCGAGTGGTGGACACCGGCAATGGCAATGTGTCGCACACGGAAGGCCAGGGGTTTGCCATGTTGATGGCGGTTAATCTTAACGACCGCCCGACGTTTGATAAGCTCTGGCAGTGGACGAACGCGACGCTAAAAAACAAGGATAACGGCCTGTTTTACTGGCGCTACAACCCGGTCGCCGCTGATCCGATCACCGATAAAAACGATGCCACCGACGGCGACATGATGATTGCCTGGGCGCTGCTGAAAGCGCAAAAGCAGTGGCGGGAAAACAGCTACGGCATGGCGTCCGATGAAATCACCCGCGCGTTGCTCAAACACACAGTGATCACTTATGCCGGGTACAAAGTCATGTTGCCTGGAGCAAACGGCTTTAACCTCAACAGCTATATCAATCTCAACCCTTCGTATTTTATCTTCCCGGCCTGGAAAGCATTTGCCGACAGAACACATCTGGTGGCGTGGCGAGATTTACAGCGAGACGGGCAGAAGCTGCTTGGCAAAATGGGCTGGGGCAATGCCAACCTGCCGACAGACTGGGTCAGCCTGAGCGCGGACGGCAAAATGAAACCCGCCGACCAGTGGAAACCCCGGATGAGCTACGACGCGATTCGCATTCCGCTCTACATCCGCTGGCAAGACCCGCAAAGCCCACTGCTGACACCGTGGAAAGCCTGGTGGGGACGCTATCAGCGTGAAAAAACGCCAGCCTGGGTTAACGTGCTCAGCAATGAAACTTCGCCTTATCCAATGAACGGTGGCCTGCTGGCTGTGCGTGATTTCACGATGGGCAATAACCCGGGCGAACCGCAAATCACCGCGCAGGATGACTATTACTCCGCCAGCCTGAAAATGCTGACCTGGCTCGCTGAACGAGATATTACGAAGTAGCGACAGCGTTTTGCGAGGCGCTTTCAGGAATGGGAACGGCGCTATTTACAGCAAACTTCCGGGGGGTACACTGCCCAAAAGTGAATCACCGGTGAAAGTATATGGATGTTGACTGGTCAAATATGCATCGAAGTTGTACAGTAACTAGTACAATGATGGAGGTGCCCTTGCGTACAATCACTTATAGCGAAGCTCGACAAAAATTGTCGGAAACCATGATGCAGGCCGTTGAAGGGAGTGAGCCCGTTCTGATTACCCGACAGAATGGGGATGACTGTGTACTGATGTCTTTGAAAGAGTACAACGCGCTGGAAGAAACCTTCCATCTGCTGCGTTCCCCAGAAAATGCCCGCCGCTTACTGCAATCTATCGAGCAATTAAATACCGGGCAAAGCCTGGAAAGGGACATCATTGAATGAAACTGATCTGGGCAGCGGATGCCTGGAAGGATTATCTCTGGTGGCAAGAGCATGACCGGTCGGTGCTTACCAGGATCAATGAACTGATTAAAGAGTGTCTGCGAACGCCCTTTTCTGGCAAAGGGAAACCTGAGCCGTTGCGACATACCCTGAAAGGGCTCTGGTCACGCCGAGTCACCGGCGAGCACCGGCTGGTGTATAAGGTGACTGATGAGGCGCTGCTGATCATTGCTTGTCGGTATCATTATTAATAAAAAACCCGCTGCGAGAGCGGGTTTTTTGTGGTCGAAGCTTACTGAGGATAAGGCACCCAGTCGCCGCCGTTGAGACGGACATACGGTTTACCCTGGTACTGAATCACGACGGCGTTCGAGTTTTCTGAGACCGGTGCAGTCTGTGGCAGATTGCTGGTGTACTGATCCCAGTTCACGCTGTCTTCGGTAAACATTTTGCCGTCAACCGCGCGGGCCACCAGTTCAGAGATTGCCAGGTAGCTGCTCGGCTGGTCGATTTCAATCGCAGAGCCCTGATGCGGCGCTTTCATACCAAAGAACTTGATAGCGGCTGGCACGTTGGTGATGTTCGGGCTTGGGATATCGCGCAGGCCAGAGACTTGCATCTTATCGCCCTTCAGCGCGCCACCGTGCTCTGGTGCGACCACGACCATCACTTTACGGCCCGATTTTTCCAGCTCGGTGAAGAACGAATCAAGCTCATCAAACAGCTTCTGCGCACGCACTTTGTAATCTGCTGTTTTGCTTTGCCCGGCAAAATGGTTGCCGTCATGCAGCGGCAGAATATTAAAGAAGGTCGCTGTTCGTTCACCGTTCTCTTTGCCTTCGCCTTCCAGCCAGCGATTCAGCACCGCCAGGTCGTCGTAGACAGGCGAACCGTCAAACCCAAGCAGGTTCACTGGCAGACCTTTCTGATCCATCAGTGGCGCTTGCATATCGCCATAGTTACGCAGCTCTTTCAGGAAGTCGCCAAATACGCCGTTGTGGCCCAGCATCAGCTGGTTTTTGAAGCCCAGCGTGGCAAGGTTATCAAACAGATAGCACTGTTTTCCGGCCGGTGAATAGAGGTTGGTGTGCGAGGGCTGTCCGCAGCTGGCGCGCAGTAAACGAATGGCAGCCGGGCCGCTGTAGGAGGTCGCTGAGTTAAAGTGTTTGAACACAATATCGAAATGCGACCACAGCGGGTGCTGCATCAGGCCTGCGGCCTCAATGTCATCCCACGACAGGGAGCAGATGTTGATCACCAACAGCTCAAACGGCTGGGCATCCGCAGGCAATGCCGTTGGGAAGGTGGTCTGGCGTTTATCTTCTGCAGCATAGAAGCTAGACAGCCAGGCATTCAGGTTCGCCGACGTCGGTGGGGCAGTCTGTGCAGGAATATCCCCCACCACAGGTTTTGCGTTAGCCGTGGCGATAGTTGCCGCAGCCGTTCCACCAGTGGTGGTCACGGTGCCGGTTTGCTGGCCGCCCGGGAACAGAGAGAAGTTCGGCCCGACGACGGTTATCAGGTTCAGCCACAGCATCGCCGCCACGATAAACACCGTGACGCGCACCCACTGGGATAAAAACAGCCACGCCACGAGGCCAACGAAGAACAGCCCGACCATCTGCCAGTTAATAAAACGGGTCACCAGGTCGAGGATGTAATCCATACTGAAGCCCGCCAGCTGCGAGCCCTGGCTGAAAATACTTTCCGGGCCCGGCAGCCAGGTGTCATGCCAGAACAGCGCAAAGCCAATCGGAATGGCAATCCAGTGGCGCCATTTGTGCAGCTTGCTGTTGGGGATCGGCATCAACAAAAATGCCATAAAGACCAGGTTCTGCAGCGCGTGAAAATTCAGATAGCCTGCCCACAGCAGGCCAAACTTCACCAGAAAGTAGAAGTTCCAGCCGGAGAGGCCGCGCCAGTACTGCCAGAAAGGTGACGGGGAGACGGCGGTTTTAGTTGGTTTAGTCATCTTTTTGCTTTGCCTTGACGTGCCCGGTCCTGTGCAATGTGCCTGCCGGTTTGACATAACGAGGTTTGAAAAACATCAGTCTGAGCGTCGTTTCAATACGACGGAAAAAGTGGCGCGCGATATAGCCCAGCGGGAAAAAAATCAGCGCACACAGGACAACCAATTGAATAATATCGGCAATGGACATCATTTTTGTGATTCTCCCTGTGTCTGCCCCAGATGAAGTGGCTCAGGGAAGCGGCGCCAGCTACGGCCGTCGTGCGTGGCATTCATCACTTCGTTCCTGTCCGTCGTGAGCGGCAGCGGCGCTGTCCAGTGCTCAGCGGTAACGGCTTTCATCTGCACGATTTCCGCAGTGATTTGCTTGTCTTCAAACCAAATCATTCGGTTGGAGAAAATATCCCCCGTCGGCAGCGGGAAGATGTGGTTGAGCGCGGTATCCAGATCGTTGATGCGGCAGAACGTTAAGAACAGCACCAGACGATTATCACCAATGGTCATAATATCGCCAAGACGGTTTGGGCGGCACAGCGTGAGCGCTTGCTCCACTCTCAGGCCTGGCACCGGGCGCAGAGCGACCATCACCCCTTTGTTGTCATCAGGCAGCAGAGGGTTGTTCATGATGTTGTGCACAGCGTCGCAGAAAATATCCCACTTCTGGTAGCCGCGCAGTTTCAGCGGTTGGGTCATCGCCAGCAGGGTACCAATCTCGTCCGGAACGTGGCGCTGGAACTGTTGTTTTTGCACACTTTCCACCAATGTCAGGCAGCGTGAGAGTGGGGCATTCCACGGCACCACCAGGTTCGCGCCGCAGCCCAGCAGCAGGCGTTCATCCGTTGCGCGCAGGCAGGCTGTGGTTTCACGAACCACAATCTTCATTGCGCTTCCGCGTTGTCGACGTAGGGTATGAATGTAGTGTGCCAGTTGTTCTATCTGACTGGTTTGCTCTACGGAGAAGATTATCGTGGCGGCCTGTGCTGAACGGGAAGCGTTAAAGACGGCATCGTTAGTGTCGAAAACTGACCAGTATTCTGACAGCGGTGGCGCACCTTCCAGCGCCACTTTGGTGCTGAGCACGTCTTTTTCATCACTACGAGGCTGCACCACAGCTTCCTCTTCTTCCGCCAGTTTCCATAACTTATCGTGATACTTCACGCGTAATTGCTGGCGCGCACTGACCCCTTTCTCGTTCCCCCAGAAAGCAATATCAAACAGGTGGCTGTCGCCCTGAAAACGTAAACTTGCCAGACCGGAAAGGGCTCGATATTCGCTCAATAATAGCGACAGTTGCGCATCGATATTGTTACCAGGATTAAGCACCAGCAAAGAGCAATGGTAGTATTCGGCCCAACGCTGAGCGCTATTTAGCCAGGATCGTAAACGTTCGGCGGGAATATTCTGCCAGGTATTATCGGCACACAAGAGGATAAATAAGTAGCCTGCGGGTTCTAATGAACAGAGCAGATCCCGACGCATCGAGTATAGCCCATTTTCATTTTTTGGCATGGTGAACAGGCGTATTTTTTCAGGACCGTGAGAGTCATTCAGTTTCACTATCGTGTGGGGTTTTTCCCCCATCGTGATGACGGCGATTTTGGCGTCAGAAGCCTGTGCTGCAATCGTTTGATTCAGCAAGCTTACGGCATCATCCCGACGTTCAACATTCATCCACCACACACCGCCTAAGGGCATATGGCTAACTTCGTCCCATAGGGACTGGATTCCAAGTGAAAATACAGGGTCCACGGCATCCCTCGTGTGCAAATTAACTCACTCTCAGTTTACTAGCAAAAGAGTCAGATTAAACCTAACATTGAAATTAAAGAGTAACAGATTTAGCATGTAAACGAATTTTCCGATCGGGCACAGTGTATCGAAAAGCAGAACCCGCGTTGAGTCCCGCGAATCAAAGAAATGTCCGATACGTTTATCCACGAAATGTCCGATGAAGGGTTAAAGCTATGTCTGAGAATGAACTCCGGACACCATCTGATACAACGCCTGGCTACACCTTCCAGAATGACTTTTTGGCATTAAGCCGGGCATTCTCATTGCCGGAAATAGATTACACCGATATTTCCCAGCGCGAGCATCTTGCTGCCGCCTTAAAGCGTTGGCCGCTGCTGGCAGAGTTTGCGGAACATAAATAAGGAAGCCTGAATGGCCATTTTGGGATTGCAGGGCCTGCGAGGCGGCGTCGGAACAACATCGCTGACGGCAGCGCTGGGTTGGTCATTACAGATGCTGGGTGAATCCGTCATCGTGGTCGACGCGTGTCCGAATAATATGCTGCGTTTTTGTTTCAATGACAGCATTTCGCACCATGATGGCTGGGCGCGGGCATTACTCGATGGAGGGGACTGGCGACAGGCCGGTATGCGATACACCTCTCACGTCGATTTTCTCCCCTTTGGCCAGCTTTCAGCCACAGAACGTTTAAATCTTCAGGTTTTGACCCCGGTACTGAATCAGGCGGTTGAAATTATCCAGACTTTGCATCAGCAGGGTCAGCATCAATGGGTGCTGGTCGATCTCCCGCATGAGAGTGCGCCGTGGCTCCAGCCGCTGGTTGAAGCCTGTCATCATGTGGTGACGGTGGTCAATCCGGACGCGAACACACATATTCGCCTGCATCAGCAAGTGCTGCCAAAACATGGTCACATCTTGATTAACGACCTGCGCGTGGGCAGCCAGATTCAGGATGACCTGCATCGCATCTGGCTGCAAAGCCAGCACCGTTTGCTACCGGTAGTTATTCATCGTGATGAAGCCATGGCCGAGTGCCTGGCAGCAAAACAACCTTTAGGCGAGTACCGCAGTGACTCTTTGGCCGCCGAAGAGATGATTACCTTTGCTAACTGGTGCCTGATGCATTACGCCGGTATTCCGGCGGCAGTGGAGTCCTCTTCATGATACGCCTGACCGCTCTGCTGCTGGCACCGGAAGCGGGGGCACGCCTGCGCGCGCGGTATCAGGATTATCGAACTCATAAAGCGTCGTGGTTTGGTGCCACGCTGGGCTGTTTCTGGGTCGCTCTGGCCTGGATTTTCCTGCCGCTGGAGCATCCTCGCTGGCAGCGCATTCGGGAGAATCACGCCGAATTTTATCCTCACATCAATCCTCATCGCCCGCGTCCGCTGGACCCGATTCGCTACCTGCTGCAAAGCGTGTGGCTGGTGGCAACTCGGCCGACGGAAGAGAAGAAAAACTTCGACTGGCAAGGCTTCAAGAAGATGGCGGGCGTTCGCGGACGTTACCACCAGTGGCTGGAAGATTTGCCGGAGCGAATGAGCAAAAAAACAGCGCACCTCGACCATAAAAAAGAGCTGGCGCATGTGAACCCGAAAGTGCGTAAAGCCATTCTCGGCGTCGTTATTTTCTGTTCGCTGTTGTTGGCGTTGGTCTGCGTGACTCAACCGTTTAACCCGATGTCGCAGTTCATTTTCCTGCTGCTGCTTTGGGGCGTGGCGCTGCTGGTGCGCCGCATGCCGGGGCGTTTCTCGGCGCTGATGCTGATTGTGTTATCGCTTACGGTGTCATGCCGTTATATCTGGTGGCGCTACACTGCCACCCTGAACTGGAACGATCCGGTCAGCCTGACCTGCGGCCTCATTTTGCTTTTCGCAGAAACCTACGCCTGGATCGTGCTGGTGCTGGGGTATTTCCAGGTTATCTGGCCGCTGAATCGCCAGCCTGTGCCGATGCCTAAAGACATGTCGCAGTGGCCTGCGGTCGATATTTTTGTCCCGACCTACAACGAAGACCTGAACGTGGTGAAGAACACCCTTTACGCCTCGCTCGGGATCGACTGGCCGAAAGACAAGCTGAATATCTGGATCCTGGATGATGGCGGACGTGAAGAGTTCCGCCAGTTTGCGAAAGACGTCGGGGTGGAGTACATCGCGCGTACCACGCATGAACACGCCAAAGCCGGTAACATCAACAATGCGCTGAAGCACGCCAAAGGCGAGTTTGTGGCGATTTTTGACTGTGACCACGTGCCGACCCGCTCGTTCCTGCAAATGACCATGGGCTGGTTCCGCAAGGACAATAAACTCGCCGTCATGCAGACGCCGCACCACTTCTTCTCGCCTGATCCGTTTGAACGTAACCTCGGGCGTTTTCGTAAAACGCCAAACGAAGGCACGCTGTTCTATGGCCTGGTGCAGGACGGCAACGACATGTGGGATGCCACGTTCTTCTGCGGTTCCTGTGCGGTTATCCGCCGTGAACCGCTGGATGCCATTGGCGGTATTGCGGTAGAAACGGTGACAGAAGATGCGCACACTTCTCTGCGTTTGCACCGTCTGGGCTACACCTCCGCTTACATGCGAATCCCACAGGCGGCTGGCCTGGCGACAGAAAGCCTGTCGGCGCACATTGGTCAGCGTATTCGTTGGGCGCGCGGTATGGTGCAAATCTTCCGTATGGATAACCCGCTGTTGGGTAAAGGGCTGAAGATGGCGCAACGTATCTGTTATGCGAACGCTATGCTCCACTTCCTTTCAGGCGTGCCACGGTTGATCTTCCTCACCGCGCCTTTGGCGTTCTTGCTGCTGCATGCCTACATCATCTACGCCCCGGCGCTGATGATTGCGCTGTTCGTCTTGCCGCACATGATCCACGCCAGCCTGACTAACTCCAAAATACAGGGCAAATACCGCCACTCGTTCTGGAGTGAAATCTATGAAACGGTGCTGGCCTGGTATATCGCACCGCCGACTATCGTGGCGTTGATTAACCCGAAAATCGGTAAGTTTAACGTCACCGCCAAAGGCGGTCTGGTCAAAGAAGAGTATGTCGACTGGGTGATTTCACGTCCGTATCTCTGGCTGGTGTTGCTGAATTTACTGGGGATTGGATTCGGTATCTGGCGCTACTTCACCGGGCCGGAGAATGAAATTCTCACCGTCTGGGTCAGTATCGTGTGGGTGTTCTACAACCTGATTATTCTCGGTGGCGCGGTCGCGGTATCGGTGGAAAGCAAACAGGTTCGCCGCTCTCACCGTGTGGAAATGAGGATGCCAGCCGCGATTGCACGCGAAGACGGGCACCTGTTCTCTTGTACGCTGCACGATTTCTCTGACGGCGGTGTCGGCCTGAAAATCAACGGCCAGGCGCAGGTGCTGGAAGGGCAGCGAGTGAATCTTCTGCTCAAACGCGGCCAGCAGGAATATGCCTTCCCGACGCAAGTGGTTCGCGTCTACGGCAGCGAAGTGGGCCTGCAACTGCTGCCGATGTCCACGCGTCAGCATATTGATTTTGTTCAGTGTACTTTTGCCCGTGCCGATACCTGGGCGCTGTGGCAGGACAGCTTCCCGGAAGACAAACCGCTGGAGAGCATGCTGGACATTTTGAAACTGGGGTTCCGGGGTTATCGCCACCTTGCGGAGTTCGCGCCGCCTTCGGTGAAATTTATTTTCCGATCGCTTCTTTCACTGGTTGCCTGGATTGTCTCTTTTGTCCCGCGTCGCCCCGAGCGCGCTGCGATCACGACGCATCCACAATCGGCAATGGCTCAACAATGATGATTCTATGATGAAAAGAAAACTTTCCTGGATTTGCGCAGCGGCTGTGGGAATGGGGTCTCTGACCCCACTGACGACTTACTCCGAGCCGACGGCGGCGACCCCGTCACCTGAACAACCTGCGCCCGCCACGGCAAATGCACCTGTCGTGACAGCCCCTGCTGCGGCGGCAGGCATTGCCACCACCCCTGCGGCTCCGGTTCCGCCTGTCGCGGCTCCGGGCATGGTTGATCCCACCGTCACTGACCCAGGTGCCGTAGATTCTGCTGCGGCAGTGACCACGCCAGCGGTTGTTGAAAATACGCCGAGCCGCGACGTGAAACTGAGTTTTGCGCAGATTGCACCAGCGCCGGGCAGCATGGTGTTGAAAGGCTCCAACCCGAACGGCACCGTGCAGTTTGGCACGCGTAGCGATGAAGTGGTGTCCAAAGCGATGCTGAATCTGGTCTACACGCCATCGCCTTCGTTGCTGCCGGTGCAGTCGCAGTTAAAAGTCTATCTGAACGATGAATTGATGGGCGTACTGCCGGTCACCAAAGAGCAATTGGGTAAAAAAGTGATGGCTCAACTGCCGGTTGATCCACTTTACATCACCGATTTGAACAACGTTCGTCTGGAGTTTGTCGGCCACTATCGCGATGTATGTGAGAACCCAGCCAGTACCACGCTGTGGCTGGATGTGGCGCGTAACACGTCGCTGGATTTGACCTTCCAGCAGCTCAACGTCAAAAATGACCTGTCGCACTTCCCGGTGCCGTTCTTTGATTCCCGCGACAACCGCCAGCTGAATTTGCCGATGGTATTTGCCGATACACCGGATATCACGCAGCAAAAAGCCGCGTCAGTGGTGGCTTCGTGGTTTGGTGCGCGCGCAGGCTGGCGTGGACAGACGTTCCCGGTGCTGTATAACCAGTTGCCGGATCGCAACGCCATTGTGTTTGCCACCAATGACAAGCGCCCTGATTTCCTCAAAGATTACCCGCTGGTGAAAGCTCCGACGATCCAGATGATCAGCCATCCGGATAAGCCGTATGTGAAGCTGCTGGTGGTGTTTGGCCGCGATGACAAAGATTTATTGCAGGCGGCTGAAGGCATTGCCGCCGGGAACATCCTGTTCCGTGGAGATACCGTCACGGTGGATGAAGTCAAACCGCTGATGGCGCGTAAGCCCTACGATGCGCCGAACTGGGTGCACACCGACCGCGCGGTGACGTTTGGCGAGCTGAAAACCTACGAGCAGCAGTTGCAGTCTACCGGGCTTGAGCCTGCGTCCATCAACCTGTCGCTGAACCTGCCACCGGATCTCTATCTGCTGCGCAGCAACGGCATCGACATGGACCTGAAATATCGCTACACCCAGCCGGCGATGAAAGACAGCTCGCGCATGGATATTAACCTCAACAACCAGTTCCTGCAGTCATACAAACTGAGCAGCACTCAGGAAGTGAGCAGCCTGCTGCTGCGTCTGCCGATTGTTCAGGGCCTGCTGGACGGCAAAAACGAAGTGACGATCCCGGCGCTGCGTCTGGGGGCGACCAACCAACTGCGTTTTGACTTCCAGTACACCAACCCGATGCCGGGTGGCACCATTGAAAACTGTATTACTTTCCAGCCGATCCTGAACCACGTGGTGATTGGTGATGATTCGACTATCGATTTCTCCAACTATTACCACTTCCTGGCGATGCCAGATTTGCGCGCGTTCGCCAACGCAGGCTTCCCGTTCAGCCGTATGGCGGACCTGGCTGATACGTTAATCGTCATGCCGTCAAAACCAACGCAGAACCAGGTGAGCACGCTGCTGGATACGGTAGCCACTATCGGTGGACAGGTTGGGTTGACGGGATCCCGCCTCAATCTGACTGACGATCCGGCCCAGATGCAAAAGCAGGATGTTGACATCATGCTGATTGGATCGATTCCGGAAAAACTGAAAGACGACAAGCATATCGATCTGCTGGTTGATGCGACGAAGAGCTGGGTGAAAACGCCGGTTCGCCAGAATGAACTGCCTTCTGTGAACGTGGACGACAACGAGCGCCAACCTGCGGCTCAGGCTACGGTGACCTCGGACGGCCCAATGGCCGCCATCATTGGCTTCCAGTCGCCGTATCATGATCAGCGCAGCGTCATCGCCCTGATGGCCGACAGCCCACGTGGTTTCGAACTGATGAATCAAGCGCTGAACGACAGCGGCAAGCGTGCGGCGATGTTTGGTTCTGTCTCGGTTATCCGCGAATCTGGCGTAAACAGTCTGCGTGTCGGTGACGTCTATTATGTCGGGCATTTGCCATGGTATGAGCGCGTCTGGTTTGCATTGTCTAACCATCCGATTCTGCTGTCGATTCTGGCTGCGCTGAGCGTCGTGCTGCTGGCCTGGGTGCTGTGGCGTCTGCTGCGTATTATCAGCCGTCGTCGTCTCGACCCGGATAACGAGTAACCGATGATGAACCGCCTGGGCCAGTCTGCACTGGCGCTGCTGATGCTGTTCACGTTGCAGGCCTCTGCGGCCTGCAACTGGCCCGCGTGGGAGCAGTTTAAAAAGGACTATATCAGCGACGGCGGGCGAGTGATTGACCCGAGCGATGCCAGGAAAATCACCACCTCCGAAGGGCAGAGCTATGCGCTGTTCTTCGCCTTAGCGGCTAACGATCGCACTGCGTTTTCATCACTCTTCGACTGGACGCAAAACAACCTTGCCGAAGGCAACCTGAAAGCGCATCTCCCGGCCTGGCTGTGGGGCAAAAAAGAGGACGGCAGCTGGAGCGTTATCGACAGTAACTCCGCCTCGGATGCCGATATCTGGATTGCCTGGTCGTTGCTGGAAGCGGGGCGGTTGTGGGATCAGCCGCACTACAGCGAAGCGGGAAAAGCCTTGCTCTCGCGCATCGCCAGTGAAGAAGTCGTTAAGGTTCCGGGTCTCGGTTCGATGTTACTGCCGGGGAAAGTAGGCTTTGTCGATGACGCAGGCTGGCGCTTCAATCCCAGCTATTTGCCGCCGCAGCTAGCCGCTTACTTCGCCCGTTTCGGCGAACCGTGGCAAGCGCTTCAGGCGACCAATTTACGTTTGTTGCAAGAGACCGCGCCGAAAGGCTACTCGCCAAACTGGGTACGCTTTGATAAGAAAAAAGGCTGGCAGTTGAAGCAGGATAAAGCTTTGCTCGGCAGCTACGACGCCATTCGGGTTTATCTGTGGATTGGGATGATGAACGAGGCTGATCCGCAGAAAGCCCGGTTGCTGAACAAGTTTAAAGCCATGGCGGCGCAAACCGCGAAAGCCGGTGCAGTGCCTGAAAAAATCGATATCGCCACGGGTAAAATTGACGGCGATGGGCCGGTCGGTTTCTCCGCTTCGCTACTGCCTTTCCTGCAAAATCGCGATGCTCAGGCGGTACAACGCCAGCGTGTGGCAGACCATTTTCCGGGCAATGACGCCTATTACAGCTATGTTCTGACCCTGTTCGGGCAAGGATGGGATCAACACCGTTTTCGGTTCACTGCTCGCGGTGAACTTCTACCTGACTGGGGCCAGGAATGCGTACCTTCTCACTAAGTTTACTCAGCCTCTCGCTCGGCATTGCGCTCATGCCAATTGCGCATGCCGCGCCGTCGGCACAGCAACAACTCCTCGATCAGGTCCGGTTGGGCGAATCGTCCAAGCGTGAAGACCTGGTGCGCCAGTCGCTCTATCGCCTGGAGCTTATCGCGCCTGACGACCCGCAGGTGATTGCCGCTCGTATGCGCTATCTGCTGCGCCAGGGCGACAACGCCGGGGCACAGAAACAGCTTGAACGCCTGAAGGCTTTAGCGCCGGATTCCGACACCCTCAAAGCGTCGCAGAGCGAGCTGCAACTGTCGAGCGGCGAGGGCCGTCAGGCCTTGCAGCAGGCGCGTTTGCAGGTCACAACCGGGCATATTCCGGAAGGTATCGCGCTCTACGACAAACTGTTTAACGGCGTGCCGCCTGATGGCGATCTCGCGGTGGAATACTGGACAGCAGTGGCACGCTTGCCTGCTCGTCATAACGAAGCCGTCAACAAGCTGAAAGCTATTAACGCGAAGTATCCGGGCAACACCCAATTACAGACGACGCTGGCGAAAATGCTGTTTGCCGATAATCGCAATCAGGAAGGTTATGCGGTGCTGGAACAAATGGCGCGCTCTAATGCCGGGCGCGGAACCGCGGCCGATATTTGGTATGACCAGGTTAAAAATGAGCCGCCCAGCGATAACACCGTCAAAGAGTTACAGCGTTTTCTGACGCTTTTCACCACCGGTGATTTGGCAGATGAAGCGCGTAGCAAACTTGCTGAACAGCAAAAGCAACTGGCCGACCCGGTGTTCCACGCCAAAGCTGAACAGCAGGCCAAAGCCGCGGAAGTGGCGAAGGTGGAAGCCAGCAAGCCGCAAACCTGGCAGATTGTCTGGCCGCTGATCCGTAAAGGCGATGCGGCGCTGAAAACGAACAATCTCGACCAGGCGCAGCGTTTTTATCAGCAGGCTCAACGCGTCGACAGAAGCAACAGCTACGCCGTGCTTGGCCTGGGTGATGTGGCGCTGGCTCGCAAAGACACGGCAGCAGCCGAGCGTTATTACCAGCAGGCTTTGCGTCTGGATCGCACTAACAGCAGCGCCGTGCGTGGGCTGGCCAATATTTACCGTGCAGAGTCACCAGAGAAGGCGACGGCGTTTATCAATGGGCTCTCTGCCAGCCAAAGACGCAGCATTGATGATATCGAACGCAGCCTGACCGACGATCGTCTGTCCCAGCAGGCCGAAGCCCTGGAAAATCAGGGGCGCTGGGCTCAGGCCGCGGAACTGCAACGCCGCAGACTGGCGATGGATCCTGAAAGCGTGTGGATCACTTATCGTCTGGCGAAAGACTTGAACAGCGCCGGACAGCGCGGCGAAGCCGATAATCTGATGATGAACCTGGCGCGTAAAAAGTCCGGCGATGCGGATCAGGTTTACGCCTACAGCCTCTATCTCTCGGGGAACAATCAGGATTTGGCGGCGCTGTCGCACCTCAACACCCTGCCGAAAAGCCAGTGGAATGCCAATATTCAGGAGCTTTCAGACCGTCTTGAGTCTGACCAACTCCTGCAAAAAGCCAATCTGCTGCGTGATAACGGCCATGAAGATCAGGCCATTGCTCTGCTCAAACAGCAGCCACCGTCGGCTCGTCTTGATTTAACGCTGGCGGACTGGGCGCAACAGCGCGGAGATACCTCTTCGGCTATCGCTGCCTACAATTCGGCTCTGGCGAAAGAAGCGGACAATGACGATGCGCGCTTAGGTCTGGCTGAAGTGTATGTGGCAGACGGCAACGATGCCGCTGCCCGCGAGCAACTGGCGAAAATCAAAGCGCCAGCGGCTGGAGAAACGCCCTCACTCGGCACTCAGCGCCGTATTGCATGGGTGAATGCCGATCTTGGCGACACGGCAAAAGCCCAGCAGATTTTCAGCTCCATCGTGCCACAGGCAAAAGCCCAGCCCGCATCAATGGATAGCGCTTTGGTTTTGCGGGATAACTCGCGTTTTCAGGTACAAAACGGCGATCCGCAAGCGGCGCTGGAAGGCTACAAAGATGCGATGGTGGCAGCCGGTATCACGCCGGTTCGCCCGCAGAACAATGACAGCTTTACCCGTTTGACCCGTAACGACCCGAAAGACGACTGGCTCAAACGAGGCGTGCGCAGCGATGCCGCCGATCTTTACCGTCAGCAGGATGTGAACGTCACCCTCGAACATAACTACTGGGGTTCAAGCGGCACCGGTGGCTATTCCGACCTTAAAGCTCACACCACCATGTTCCAGGTGGATGCGCCGTTGGCGGATGGCCGCATGTTCTTCCGTAGCGATTACGTGAACATGAACGAGGGCAGTTTCTCCACGGATGAAAACGGCGGATATTCGCCAAAATGGGGCACTTGTGCCGATATCACCTGCTTCGGCGGCGATAAAAGCCAAAGCGGTAAAGGTGCGAGCGTTGCCGTGGGCTGGCGTAACGCCACCTGGGACATGGACATCGGCACCACGCCGATGGGCTTTGACGTGGTTGATGTGGTCGGCGGCCTGAGTTACAGCAACAGCATCGGTTCGCTGGGCTATACGCTCGAAGGGCATCGTCGTCCGATTTCCAGCTCTCTGCTGGCCTTCGGCGGACAAAAAGACACTAACACCGGCACCACCTGGGGCGGCGTACGAGCCAACGGCGGTGGCGTGAGCCTGAGCTATGACAAAGGTGAAGCGAACGGCGTCTGGGCTTCATTAAGCGCCGATACGCTGACCGGTCAGAACGTGGAAGACAACTGGCGCGCCCGCTGGATGGCCGGGTATTACTACAAGGTTATCAATGAGAACGACCGCCGGGTGACGGTCGGCCTCAACAACATGATCTGGCACTACGACAAAGACCTCAGCGGCTACACGCTTGGGCAGGGCGGTTATTACAGCCCGCAGCAATATTTGTCGTTTGCGGTGCCGGTGAACTGGCGTCAGCGTACCGAAAACTGGTCATGGGAACTGGGCGGGTCGGTGTCGTGGTCGCATTCGAAAACGAATAATCAGGCGCGCTATCCGTTGCCGAACCTGCTTCCGGCAGACTTCCGCAATGAAGGCAGTCAGATTATTGATGATGGCAGTAGCAGTTCGGGCATCGGTTACACAGCGCACGCGTTGATTGAGCGTCGTCTGACCTCAAACTGGTTTATCGGCGCGGCTATCGACATTCAGCAGGCGAAGGATTACACCCCGAGCCATGCGTTGCTGTATGTGCGTTATTCCGCCGCAGGCTGGCAGGGCGATATGGACTTGCCGCCGCAGCCGCTGATCCCTTACGCTGACTGGTAACAGATTAGCCTTAAAACTGCTTTCTCCCGTCACGATATGCGCTCAGTTAGCGTATAATGTGCCGAAAATCACTTACTGCCGGGCTGAACTGTGCTAACCCGGCCTTAACGTGATCCGCCGAAGGGCGTGGTTTTACTCTGGGGAGAGTTCCTTTGCGCGTCAGCCGCTCACTCACAATTAAACAAATGGCCATGGTGGCGGCAGTGACCATGGTGTTTGTGTTCGTCTTTTGTTCCATTTTGTTCTTCCATTTTGTTCAGCAGAACCGCTACATGACGGCGACGCAGCTCGAAAGCATCGCCCGTTCCGTTCGCGAACCGCTTTCTTCCGCCATTTTGAAAGGCGATATTCCGGAAGCCGAAACCATTCTGGGGCGCATTCAGCCTGCGGGCATTGTCAGCCGCGCGGATGTCGTGTTGCCCAATCAGTTCCAGGCGTTAGGCATGCGCTTTATCGAAGAGCGCCCGGTGCCGGTCTGGATAACCCGTACGTTTGAGCTTCCGGTACAGATTTCGCTGCCGATTTACTCCCTGGAACGCCCGGCAAACCCGCAGCCACTGGCATATCTGGTACTGCAATCGGATTCGTATCGCACCTATAAATTTGTCATGAGCGCCCTCGCGACGTTAGTGACCGCTTACTTACTTTTGGTGTTAATGCTGACCGTCGGATTAACGTGGTGCATTAACCGCCTGATTGTGCGCCCGCTACGTACTATCGCTCGCGAACTGAACGATGTTTCTCCTCAGGAACGCGTCGGGCATCAACTGGCGCTACCTCGCCTGCATCATGACGATGAAATCGGTATGCTGGTGCGCAGCTACAACCGTAACCAGCAAATTATGTTGCGCCAGCATGAAGAGCTGAGCAGCCATTCCACGCGTTTTCCGGTCACTGACCTGCCCAACAAGGCTTTCCTGCTGGCTTTGCTGGAACAAACCGTCGCGCATCAGAAAACCACGGCATTGATGGTGGTCGCCTGTGAAACGCTGCAGGACACCGCCGGTGTGCTGAAAGAGAGCCAGCGCGAAATGTTACTGCTGACGCTGGTTGAGAAGCTCAAGTCGGTGATTTCACCACGCATGGTGCTGGCGCAGATCAGTGGTTATGACTTTGCTATCCTGGCTCATGGCGTGAAAGAGCCGTGGCACGCGATTACATTAGGTCAGCAAGTACTCACTCTCATCAATGAGCGTTTGCCGCTTCAGGGCATTCAGTTGCGCCCAAGTGCGAGCATCGGGATTGCGATGTTCCATGGCGATTTATCCGCAGAACAGCTCTATCGTCGCGCTTGCTCGGCGGCTTTTACCGCTCGTCGCAAGGGCAAAAACCAGATTGAGTTCTTCGATCCTGAGCAAATGGAAAAAGCGCAACAGCGCCTGACCGAAGAAAGTGACATCCTTTCCGCGCTCGATAACCAGCAGTTCGCCATCTGGCTTCAGCCGCAGGTGGATATTGCCAGCGGTAAAGTGTGCAGTGCCGAAGTGTTGTTACGTTTACGTCAGCCAGATGGCAGCTGGGAGTTGCCGCCCGATCTTATCGAGCGCATCGAAACCTGCGGTCTGATGGTCACGGTGGGTTACTGGGTGCTGGAAGAAGCCTGCCGTCAGCTCGCAGCGTGGCAAAGTCGCGGCATCATGCTGCCGCTGTCCGTTAACCTGTCGGCGCTGCAACTCCTGCATCACGACATGGTGGCGGACATGCTTGAACTGCTGAACCGCTACCGAATTGCACGCGGTACGCTGGTGCTGGAAGTGACTGAAAGCCGACGTATCGACGACCCGAAAGCCGCCGTGGCCATCCTGCGTCCTCTGCGTAATGCGGGGGTGCAAATCGCGCTCGACGATTTCGGCATGGGATACGCCGGGCTGCGTCAGCTACAGCACATGAAATCGCTGCCGGTCGATATTCTGAAAATCGATAAAATCTTCGTTGAATCGCTGCCCAATGACACCAGCATGGTGGAGGCCATTATCCAGCTGGCGCGCAGCCTGAATCTGAGCATTGTGGCCGAAGGCGTTGAAACACAAGCCCAATTCGATTGGCTGAAAACGGCAGGGGTGGATATCGCGCAAGGCTTCCTGTTCGATCGGGCTGTGGCCCCGGAAACGTTCGAGAGCCACTATCTGGTGTCACTTGATGAAAACGAAAGCGCGTAATTGTTGCGCGCTTTTACGAGTCAGCTCTAAGTTTTTAACATTGCTCAGTCATTTTGTTTCTGTGTTGTATTCCGGATGTTATTTTAAAGCCGCAGGCGAATAAAAACCCTTCATAGCCTGTGGTTTTATATTTAAGGACATCCAATGAAAACCTCTCTGTTCAAAAGCCTTTACTTCCAGGTCCTGACGGCTATCGCTATCGGTATTTTGCTCGGCCACTACTACCCGGAACTCGGCGCTCAAATGAAACCGCTTGGCGATGCCTTCGTTAAGCTCATCAAAATGGTTATCGCTCCCGTCATCTTCTGTACCGTGGTGACCGGTATTGCCGGAATGGAGAGCATGAAAGCCGTGGGTCGCACAGGTGCGGTGGCGCTGCTCTACTTTGAAGTGGTCAGTACACTGGCACTGATTATTGGTCTGGTGATTGTGAACCTGGTACAGCCAGGGGCAGGCATGAACGTCGACCCGGCAACCCTTGATGCGCATGCGGTGGCGGTGTATGCCGAGCAGGCGAAGGATCAGGGCGTGGTGGCCTTCCTGCTGGATGTCATTCCTTCCAGCGTGATTGGCGCGTTTGCCAGCGGTAACATCCTGCAAGTGCTGATGTTCGCGGTGCTGTTTGGTTTTGCGCTGCACCGTCTGGGCAACAAAGGCCAGCTGATTTTCAACGTGATTGAGAGCTTCTCTCAGGTCATCTTCGGCATCATCAACATGATCATGCGCCTGGCGCCGATTGGTGCTTTCGGGGCGATGGCGTTCACCATCGGGAAATACGGTGTCGGCACGCTGGTGCAGCTCGGGCAGCTCATCATCTGCTTCTACATCACCTGTATTCTGTTCGTGGTGGTGGTGCTCGGGTCGATTGCCCGTGCGACGGGCTTTAGTATCTTCAAGTTTATCCGCTACATCCGTGAAGAGTTGCTGATCGTTCTGGGGACGTCATCTTCTGAATCTGCGCTGCCGCGTATGCTCGATAAGATGGAAAAGCTGGGCTGTCGTAAATCGGTGGTGGGGCTGGTCATTCCGACAGGCTACTCGTTTAACCTCGACGGCACGTCTATTTACCTGACCATGGCGGCGGTGTTTATCGCGCAGGCGACCAACAGCCATATGGATATTTTCCATCAGATAACGCTGCTGGTGGTGTTGCTGCTTTCCTCTAAAGGGGCGGCAGGCGTGACGGGCAGTGGCTTTATCGTGCTCGCAGCGACTATCTCCGCAGTCGGTCATTTACCGGTTGCGGGCCTGGCGTTGATTCTGGGTATCGACCGCTTCATGTCTGAAGCCCGTGCGCTGACCAACCTCGTCGGCAATGGCGTGGCGACCATAGTGGTGGCTAAGTGGGTGAAAGAACTGGACAGCAAACAGCTGGATGATGTGCTCAATAACCGTACTCCGGCTGAGAAAACGCAACAAATTTCCTCATAATCCCGCGACTTATCACATCTATCTGCCCGTAGTCCCTTGATGGACTACGGGCTCCTGCGCATAATTGACCATATTTTTCGTGGAACGTGTGACATTTCATCTTTTGCACGGTCTATACCCTAAATCATTCGAGTTGCAGGTCGTTGATTGCAGCTTGAAGTATGACGGGTAAAACCACGTATTTAACTCATCTACTGACCATGAGTTGTCATTTTAACCAGGATTGTTGATTCAGGGGTTCACATGCAGGGCACAAAAATTCGACTCGTAGCGGGCGGGATGCTGATGATGGCGACCGCGGGCTATGTGCAAGCAGAAGCGCTCCAGCCAGACCCGGCATGGCAACAGGGAACACTGGCGAACGGACTTCAGTGGCAGGTGTTAGCCACGCCGCAGCGCCCAAGCGATCGTGTGGAAATCCGCCTTCAGGTCAACATCGGTTCCCTGAGTGAGAGCACTCAGCAGACTGGCTATAGCCGCTTTATTCCCCGGCTGGCGCTCTCGCAGAGCGGCAGCTTAGAGACCATGCAGGCACGTTCTTTATGGCAGCAGGGCATTGATCCTCAGCACCCGATGCCTCCGGCGATTGTTTCTTACGACTACACCTTGTTCAGCCTGAGCCTGCCGAACAACCGTAACGATTTACTCAAAGAAGCGCTGACCTGGCTCGCCGACGCGGGCGGTAAGCTGAACATCACGCCGGAAGCCGTGAATCATGCGCTCAGCGGCGAAGACATGGTGATGACCTGGCCGCAGGACCCGAAAGAAGGCTGGTGGCGCTATCGCCTGAAAGGCTCAACGATGTTGGGTCACGATCCTGCCGAACCGCTCAAGCAGCCTGTTGATGACGCGCAGCTGAAAAGCTTCTACCACAAATGGTACACGCCGGATGCGATGACGCTGATTGTGGTCGGTAACGTCGACAGCCGCAGCGTAGGCGAGCAAATCAACAAAATCTTTGGCGAGTTAAAAGGCAAACGCGAAACGCCTGCCGCCGTGCCAACGCTGGCACCGTTGTCACCGCAAGCGGTCAGCATCATGACCGATGCGGTGCCGCAAGACCGCCTGTCTATCATGTGGGACACGCCATGGACGCCAATCCGCGAATCTGCTGCACTTCAGCGCTACTGGCGTGCGGATCTCGCACGTGAAGCGCTGTTCTGGCATGTTCAGCAGAATCTCAGCAAAAGCAACGTGAAAGACATCGGCCTGGGCTTTGATTGCCGCGTGCTTTATCTGCGTGCGCAATGTGCTATCAACGTCGATTCACCGAACGAGAAGCTCAATAACAATCTCGGTCTGGTGGCGCGCGAGCTGGCAAAAGTGCGTGAGAATGGCCTGACACAGGAAGAGTTCAACGCGTTGATTGCGCAGAAGAACCTTGAGCTGCAGAAGCTGTTTGCGACCTACGCCCGCACCAACACCGACCTGCTGGTGAGTCAGCGTATGCGCTCCCTGCAAAATCAGGTGGTGGATATCGCGCCGGAGCAGTATCAGAAAGTGCGTCAGGATTTCCTGAATTCGTTGACGGTCGAAAGCCTGAATCAGGACCTGCGCCAGCAGCTGTCACAAGAGATGGCGCTGATCCTCCAGCAACCGAAAGGCGAGCCGGAATACAACATGAAGGACCTGCAAGAGACGTGGGACAAACTGATGGTGCAACCGGCGGCCGCTGCCCCTGCAGCGAATGACGATGCGCATCAGGATGTGACGGATATTCCACCAGGGCAGTAAGGACAGGTACGCGCTGTTCCCCCTCTCCCCGGCCCTCTCCCTCATGGAGAGGGAGAAAATCAAAGGCCGCACTGTCCGGTTTAGGAGAGGGAGAAAATCAAAACTGCACTGAACGGTTTTGGAGAGGGAGAAAATCAAAACTGCACTGAACGGTTTTGGAGAGGGAGAAAATCAAAACTGCACTGAACGGTTTTGGAGAGGGCGAAAATCAAAACTGT
>NZ_JBJDNI010000002.1:232484-305349 GCF_044900545.1 Scandinavium sp. NPDC088450
CTGCACTGAACGGTTTTGGAGAGGGCGAAAATCAAAACTGCACTGAACGGTTTTGGAGAGGGCGAAAATTAAAAACTGCACTGAACGGTTCCCTCTCCCTGGGGAGAGGGTTAGGGAGAGGGTGTCAGCCGAACGTTGCCTTCGCCCTCACTCTCTTTACTCAGGCATCGCCTCACGAGGAATAATCGCCCCGCGATACTGAATCACGGTGCTGGCTGTCAGGTGCCCACGCTCGGCAGCCGCTTTCGTGTCGCCACCTGTCAGACGAACCGCAAGATAGCCCGCGCTGAAGGAATCACCTGCCGCCGTCGTATCCACCACTTTCTCTTTGGGCAGTTTCACCGCAGGCACATCCACAACGGCTTCACCCGCCAGTGACACCAGGCAGGAATCTGCCCCGCGCTTCACCACTACTTCATTCACGCCAGCGGCGTGGGTGCGGGCAATCACTTCTTCAACTGGTTTTTCGCCCCACAGTGCGTCTTCGTCATCCAGTGTCAGGAAGGCGATATCTGTGCAGGCCAGCATCTGCTGATAAACCTGCTGCGTTTCTTCGCGGCTGGCCCACAGGCGTGGGCGGTAGTTGTTGTCGAAAATGACCTGGCCGCCGTTTGCACGGCATTCGTGCAGCAGCGAGAAGAGTTTTTCACGGCTGGCAGGGCTCAAAATCGCCAGGCTGATGCCGCTCAGGTAGAGGTAATCGTACGTCGCCAGCTCTTCGCAGATAGCCCCAGATTCCTCGCTTTCCAGCCAGAATTTTGCGGCCGCTTCGTTGCGCCAGTAGTAGAACGTGCGCTCACCGGTATCGTCGGTTTCGATGTAATACAGGCCCGGCATGCGGTTAGCCATGCGTTGAATCAGACGGGTGTCGACGTTCTCATTCTGCCAGGCATCCAGCATTTGCTGGCTGAAACTGTCCGTGCCCAGCGCGGTAATGTAGCTGACCTGGAGGCTGCTTTGTTTCACCTGACGGGCGATGTACACCGAGGTGTTCAGCGTATCGCCGCCAAAACCGCGATTCACCAGCGAACCCTTCTCTGAAAGCTCAATCATGCATTCGCCAATGACGGCAATTTTCTTAGACATAGTCTCAGGCCTTATCGAAATCGGAAAAAATAAGCGCTAGTTTGCGCTGTGGCTGTTAGGGGGTCAACTATATTAAAACAACGTTCCATTATTTTTTTGAGCTAGCGCGTATCTGGCTCAGAAACTTGCCGCACAGATTCGCAAAATGCCACGAGTTGAACATAAAGTTCTCACCCTCAGCGCCGATAACTCAATGACGAGTTCCGAGAGATTCCCCCTATTAACAGGACAGCTGAGATGAAGTTAAAGCAGGTTATCCAGCGGCTAAGCCTTCCCGATGCAGGCATTGAAAGCCTTCAGGAGCGACGCTATTGGCTGGAGTGTGAGCGTGCTTATACTTACCAGCCCATCTACAAAATCGATGGTCGCCTGATGGCGGTTGAAGTATTGACTGTCGTGACGCACCCGGAGCATCCGGGCCAGCGCATTGCTCCGGATCGCTACTTCGCTGAAGTGGCCGTGCGCCAGCGTATTGACATCGTCAAAGAACAACTGGCGGTGCTGACCGCAAAGCAGGAATTTTTCAGCCACAACGGCATTCTGGCTTCGGTCAATGTGGATGGTCCAACGCTGCTGGCGATGCGTCAGGACCCGTCTCTGATAGCGCAAATCGAAAACACGCCATGGCTGCGTTTCGAACTGGTGGAGCACATTCGCCTGCCGCAGGATTCGTCGTTCGCCGCCATCTGCGAATTTGGCCCGCTGTGGCTGGATGACTTCGGGACCGGAATGGCTAACTTTTCGGCGCTCAGCGAAGTACGTTATGACTACATCAAAGTCGCCCGCGACCTGTTTATCATGCTGCGTAAAACCCCGGAAGGGCGCAATTTATTCGAGCTGCTTATCCAGCTGATGAACCGTTATTGCCAGGGCGTAATCGTGGAAGGGATTGAAACGCTGGAAGAGTGGCGTGACGTTCAGCAATCCCCGGCTCACGCGGCGCAAGGCTACTTTTTATCCCGCCCGGTGCCGATTGCCACCCTTGAAGAAGTGATGCTTAATCTGGCCTGATCTGCCGTTTTTCTGTCAGCCTCAACTATATTCATGAAAGGTGAGGCAAAACAGGAGTGCTCTCGGCATGTCAAAAACCACCAAAACGCTAGCCATCATTTTTGCGACGTTAGCGCTGCTCATCGTCCTGCTTATCATCATTATCGCGACCTTTGACTGGAACCGTCTGAAGCCAACCATTAACCAGAAAGTGTCTGCGGAGCTCAACCGCCCGTTCGCGATCCGTGGCGATTTGGGGATTGTCTGGGAGCGTCAGCCAACGGAAACCGGCTGGCGAAGCTGGGTGCCATGGCCGCATGTCCATGCCGACGATATTATTCTTGGCAACCCGCCAGACATTCCCGAAATCACCATGGTGCATTTACCGCGTGTCGAAGCGACGCTCGCGCCGTTGTCATTGTTGGCTAAAACGGTGTATCTGCCGTGGATCAAACTGGTCCAGCCGGACGCGCGGATCATTCGCCTGTCGGAAAAAACCAACAACTGGACGTTCAAATTAGCCTCTGACACCGGCAATCCGAAAGACGCGCAGCCCTCTTCATGGTCATTCCGCCTGGACAATATTCTCTTCGATCGTGGCCGCATCAAAGTCGATGACAAAGTGACGAAGGCTAACATAGAGATCTTCGTCGATCCGCTGGGTAAACCGCTGCCATTCAGTGAAGTGACGGGCGATAAAGGCAAAAACAGTGGCCCGAAACCGGGTGACTACGTCTTTGGCCTGAAAGCTGACGGGCGCTACAACGGCCAACCGTTAACCGGCACCGGTAAAATTGGCGGCATGCTGGCGCTACGTAGCGAAGGCACGCCTTTCCCGGTGCAGGCCGATTTCCACTCAGGCAATACTCGCGTGGCATTTAGCGGCACAGTGAATGACCCGATGAAAATGGGCGGTGTCGATTTACGCCTCAAGTTCTCGGGCGACTCGCTCGGACAGCTTTATGATCTCACGGGCATTGTGCTGCCGGACACGCCGCCGTTTGAAACAGACGGGCATCTGGTGGCGAAAATCGATACCGATAAAGGCTCGGTCTTTGATTATCGCAACTTCAACGGGCGCATTGGCGACAGCGATATTCACGGCACGCTGAAATACAGCATGAGCAAGCCCCGCCCGAAACTGGAAGGGGATATGGAGTCGAAGCAACTGCGGCTGGCGGATTTAGGCCCGCTGATTGGCGTGGATTCCGGTAAAGGCACCAAATCTGCCGAAGTGAAAAAGGATGCCCAGCCTGCCGGCAAAGTGCTGCCCTACGATCGCTTTGAGACCGATAAATGGGACGTGATGGACGCTGATGTGCGCTTCAAAGGGCAACACATCGAGCATGGCAGCACGCTGCCGCTGAGTAATCTCTCTACGCATGTGATCCTTGAGCGCGGCGACCTGCGCCTGCAACCGCTGAAGTTTGGCATGGCGAACGGTACCATCAGCGCCACAATCCACCTGGCGGGTAATAAAAAACCAATGCAGGGCGAGGCCAACATTCAGGCCAGACGGCTGCGACTGAAAGAGCTGATGCCCAATGTTGAGCTGATGCAGAAAACGCTGGGTGAAATGAATGGCGATGCGCAATTGCGCGGGACGGGCAACTCCGTGGCAGCGCTATTAGGCTCAAGCGACGGCAATCTCAAGCTGCTGATGAATGACGGCGTGGTCAGCCGCAACCTGATGGAAATCCTCGGCCTGAACGTCGGCAACTTTATTGTCGGGCAAATCTTTGGCGATGACGAAGTGCGGGTGAACTGCGCGGCGGCCAACGTTGATATCCGCAACGGCGTTGCACGCCCACAAATCCTGGCGTTCGATACCGAGAATGCGCTGGTAAACGTGACGGGGACGGCAAGCTTTGCCTCGGAGCAGTTAGATTTGACGATTGATCCGGAGAGCAAAGGCATTCGTATCATTACCCTGCGTTCCCCGCTGTATGTTCGCGGCACGTTCAAAAATCCGGATTACGGCGTGAAACCGGGCCCACTGATTGTACGTGGCGCGGTGGCGGCAGCGCTGGCGACACTGGTGACACCCGCCGCAGCGTTGCTGGCACTGATTTCGCCATCAGAGGGTGATGCCAATCAGTGCCATGTGATTTTGTCGCAGATGAAACGGTAGGCGGGTTTTCCCCCTCTCCCAAAGGGAGAGGGGGCAGGCAGGCGCGGTCTTTGATTTTCTCCCTCTCCATTGAGGGAGAGGGCAGGGGAGAGGGGGTGCAGACAGCTCAGATCTTACAAAGACTGATGCTTCGTCTCATGCGTCAGCACCAACGCAATCAGCGTCAGTGCCGCCATTGACGCCAGGTAGTAACCGACATACGCCAAACCATAAGCCCCTGTCAGCCATGCCGCGATATACGGTGCAACAGACGCCCCGAGAATCGACGACACGTTATAAGAGAACGAAGCTCCGGTGTAGCGAACTTCTGTCGGGAACAGTTCTGGCAGCAGGGCGCCCATCGGGCCGAAGGTCAGGCCCATCAGGCTCAGGCCCAGCAGCAAATACGCCATAATCAGGGCCGGATTGCCTGACCCCAGCAGCGGCTGGAACACGAACAGGCCAAACAGGATGATCAGCGTGGTAATGGTTATCATGCTCTTACGACGGCCAAAACGGTCAGCCAGCAGGCCGGCAATCGGCACCATTACCCCGAAGCCAATCACCGCCATCATCAGCATCCACAGCACTTCATTACGTGGCAGACCCAGACCGTGCGGCACGGCAGCGGTGCTGTAAGTCATCGAGTAAACGGTCATGATGTAGAACAGCGTGTAGGTTGCCAGCATGATGAAGGTGCCCAGAATGGTCACACGCAAATGCTTGCTGAGCAGCGTACCCATTGGCACTTTGACCTGTTTTTTCGCCGCGGCAACTTTGGCGAAGACCGGCGTTTCATGCAGAGAAACACGCACGTACAGGCCGATAATGACCAGCACGGCAGAGAAGATAAACGGCACGCGCCAGCCCCAGCTCATGAACTGCTCGTCGGTCAGCAGCCACGAGAGCAGCAGGAAGGTGCCGTTGGCAAAGAAGAAGCCAATCGGTGCGCCAAGCTGTGGGAAGGAACCGTACAGCGCGCGTTTTTTCGCCGGAGCATTTTCTGTCGCCAGCAACGCCGCGCCGCCCCATTCACCGCCCAGGCCGAGACCCTGACCAAAACGCGCCAGCGCCAGCAGCAGGGGAGCCAGAATGCCGATTGTTTCATAGCTCGGCAGCAGGCCAATCACTACGGTGGAAATGCCCATGGTCAGCAGGGAAGCCACCAACGTGACTTTGCGGCCAACGCGATCGCCGAAGTGACCAAACAGCGCAGAACCAATTGGGCGAGCGACAAACGCGATGGCGAAAGTCGCCAGCGATTGCAGCGTTGCAGCAGCAGGATCACCCTGCGGGAAAAAGATGTGCGGGAAGACGATAACCGCGGCGGTGGCGTAAATATAGAAATCGAAAAACTCGATGGCGGTGCCAATCAGCGAGGCGACGATGACCTTATTACGTGAGTTAGCCGGGGCGATGTCCTGATTAGGATCGAGTGTTGTGGCAGCAGTTTGCATAGCATTTTCTTATTTTTTGGCGAACGAAGGGCCATATTACGCACAGCAAAAGCCCTATTTCAATGTGTAACAAAGGCAGGGAATGGGCGAAAAAAAGACAAAAAGTGGATAATTTTCAGGCCGGGAAATTCGCAACCATGAAATGCTTCACATAAATGAATAATCAGCAGATAAAACCAGTTTTTGGTTAAAGAAAAGTTACCATCTGGATTTATCTGCTAAGGATGTGCGCTGGGCTGAGATTTCACCCCGGCGAGAGGATTAGCGGTGTGTTTTGCCCGGCATTCTCGGGTCGTCTTTGTACTCTGCGGTGGCTATCCACGCGGCGCAGAACAGGGTCAGGCGCGCGAAGAAATAGAAGAAAGCCATCAGGCCAAGTACCGAACCGAAGGCTGCGCCTGAAGGTGATTTCACCAGCGCAGGCAGCGTCCAGGTCATGATGATTTTGATGACTTCAAAACCGATTGCCGCGATAAACGTGCCGCGGATTAACGCTTTTTTCCGTGGACGATGGCGAGGGAGACGCCAGAAAATCCAGAAGAAAAGCAGGTAGTTGGCGAAAATGGAAATCGCCAGGCCGATCACTCGCCACGCGGGTTTCAACCACTCGATATAATCCAGATACAGCGCGGAGATGATCATCTGCTGTGCGGAGCCCGCAACCGACGTAATAGACAGCGTGACAATCAAAGCCACCAACAGGCCAATCAGCGAAACGAAATCGCGAAAATACTTAACCCAAATTTTCTCCTGATCCTGCGGCGTGCGTTCCCAGACATCACGAGATTGCGCACGGATGGCTTCGCGTAAATTCCCCATCCAGTTGATGCCGGAATAAAGCGCGACCAGCAGCCCGACAATCCCAACGGTGGTACGCTGCTGCACGGCGGTGTTGATGGTACTTTTCAGCGTGGCCGCAAGCGTCGGGTCGCTGACGTTAATCAGGATCTTGTCGAAAATGTCCTGCAGCAGCGTCGGGTGCGAGGCCAGAATGAAGCCCCCGGCGGCAAAGGAAACCATCAAAATGGGGATCATCGACAGGAAAGAGAAGTAGGTGATTGCCGCGCCAAACTGATTGCCCATTCTGTCGTTGAAGCGTTCAGCGGCACGGATCAAATGCGCGATAATCGGCTGGCGCTGCACTTTCTGCGCGGTGCCTGTGGCTTTGGTCAGCGCACCTGTCGCACGCTGTTTAATCCCCGAAGTGGCTTTCTCCCCGGTATCCATTTTCCTGACGGGATCGTACTCCAGATCCTGAGTAGGGCGTTTTGCGTCGTTATCCGGCGTCATCAGGGTGTGATTCCTTTTTATAAAACATAACGGAAATTATAGCCGATGAGACGTCCAAAATTGACAAAACCTCAGGACAATCAATCTACATAGCTTTTTAAAATTTCCGTTAACCACTCCATAAACAGGTGAACGCGACGGGAAAGGTTACGGCGATGCGGGTAAATCAGCGAGACTGGCATCGGTTCTGCGCGATACTGCGGCAGGATTTCAACCAGCTTTCCGCTGCGCAGCGCTTCCTTCACTCCCACGCGCGGCACCTGAATAATCCCCAGTCCGGCAAGGCACGCGGCATGATAAGTTTCAGTGCTGTTGACCGTCAGTACGCCCCCGGTTTTTAGCCAGTGGGTCTGGTTATCCATGCTCAGCTCAAACCCTTGTGGGCGCACGCCAAGGTTCACGGCGTAATGAATCAGCGCATGGCTGGCGAGATCGTCGAGCGTTTCCGGGTAGCCAAAACGCTCCAGATAATCAGGGCTGGCGCAATTCACCACCGTCAGTTTGCCGACCGGACGAGCCACTAATCCGGAATCTTTCAGTGTGCCCACGCGCACCACGCAGTCGAAACCTTCCCGAATCACATCGACCAGCCGATCGCTGCTGCTCAGCTCCAGTTCAATACCCGGGTACTGCTGAAGAAACGCAGGCAGTTTTGGGATGACTAAATTTCGAGCAACGCCAACCGGCATATCCACCCGCAGGCGGCCGCTGATACTGGTGGGATCGTGCAGGAACATGCCGTCCAGCTCATCAAGATTGCTGAGCAAATCCTTCGCTCGTTCGTAATAGACCATGCCGTCCTGAGTCAGTTGAACCCGGCGGGTGGTGCGGTGCAAAAGGCGAGCGCCCAGCAGATTTTCCAGCGCCTGGATTTGGCGCGATACGCTACCTTTAGGAAGGCCCAGCGTGTCGGCGGCGCGGGAAAAACTCTCCAGTTCGGCCACGCGAAGGAACAATTGCATTGCGTGAATTTTATCCATAGCTAACGCCTTTTGTTGTTCTCACTGAAACAATGAAACGTAGTTTGCACTCTTTATTGATTTTATAGCACCTAATAAGCTCTTTCTCACTGTTCACAAACCGGAAACGAGGTGGGTTATGACTCAACGTATTGCTTTAATCACTGGCGGCAGCCGTGGCCTGGGTAAAAACGCGGCGCTGAAGCTGGCGGCGAAAGGAATTCATATTCTGCTGACTTACAACAGTAACCAGCAGGAAGCGCAAAAAGTTGTGCACGAAATTGAGCAACTTGGCGTGAAAGCTGTGGCATTGCAATTGAATGTCGGGGAAATCTCAGGGTTCGAGCGTTTCGCAACAGAAGTGCAGCAACAACTGAAGCATGTCTGGCAGCGTGACACATTTGATTATTTAGTGAACAACGCAGGAATTGGGTTGTACGGCGCATTTGCTGACACCTCTGAAGCGGTCTTTGACGAGCTGATGAACATCCATTTCAAAGGCCCGTTTTTCCTCACTCAACGCCTGCTGCCGCTGATTCAGGACGGCGGACGCATCCTGAATGTGTCTACCGGTCTGGCGCGTTTTGCTCTGCCAGGGTTCGCGGCTTATGCCTCGATGAAAGGCGCAATGGAAGTGCTGACGCGTTATCAGGCAAAAGAACTGGGTGAGCGGAAAATTTCGGTGAACATCATTGCACCGGGTGCGATTGAAACCGACTTCGGTGGTGGGCGTGTGCGCGATAATGCTGAGATGAACAAGCATATTGCTGCACAGACGGCGTTGGGTCGCGTTGGCTTGCCGGACGATATCGGCAATGCGATTGCAGCGTTGCTCAGTGATGAACTCGGCTGGATGAACGCACAGCGTGTTGAGGTTTCAGGCGGGATGTTCCTGTAATCCTTTCGGTGCCGGGTGGCGGCTACGCCTTACCCGGCCTACAAAACCTGTGAGCCCCGGACAGTGTAGGCCGGGCAAACAGCGTGCCGCCCGGCATTCAGCCTTGAAATTCGCTGCGCAGCAACCCCAACAACCAGTCGTTATGCCATCTCCCGCCAAGCTGATAGCTTTCTCTCAACTCGCCTTCCAGCACAAAACCTGTTTTTTCCAGAAGACGGCGTGATGCCTCATTTCCCACGGTCACCGTTGCCGACAAACGCCTGATATTTCCTTCGGTGAAGGCGAAATGACACACCGCCTGAAGCGACTCAAAACCATAGCCTTTTCCCTGAGCAGCAGGCGTGAACAGAAATCCAACCTCAGCTATCTCATCATCCCGCTGGATAAATCCTGTCAGCCCCAACGGCTGGTTGCTCTCCTTTTCGCGAACCACCAGGCAAAGCCAGTGAGTTGCTCCCGGAGTCCAGACCGCAAGCCGGGGTTCGAAAGCTTCACGGATATCGGTTTCGCTGAGCTCATCCATCACAAAGCGCATCACCGCAGGGTTCTGGTACAACGACAAAAAGAACGGCCAGTCCGCTTCGCACAACGCTGTGCAGGTCAGGCGCGGGGTCGTGAGATTTATCATCGTAATTACTCCGGGTAATTTTGTCGGTTTATAGACGGATTAGCTCAGAAGCGGATGCGCTAAGCTACTTTGTAACTGTCTAAAAACAAAAATAAAACCCTGTTGTTTATCAGGGAAAATACTCTGCCTTGCAATAAGGAAAACGGATGCACACAGCATCGCACTACTCCGGTGACCAGTTTGAACACTGCCTTGGCGTGGTTCGCCAGGCGGCCACAGAAATTCTGTCGTTGCTGAACGTTCACACCTCTGAAGCGAAAGATCCTCGCTGGTTTCTGGAGCAGCTGGAGCAGGCGCGTTTGAATCTGGGCGGATGGGCGGCAGTGGCTCGCAAGCTCAATCTTAATGATGCTGAACTGAGTGATTTCACCGTGCAGTTACGCCACTTGCAGCAAGTCGTGCCGGTGTATGAGCGTGGGCAGGCGGTCAGCGAAAATCAGCTCATTGCGGCTTTACGCTTTGTGGCGGTGCTGGAAGCCGTGCGGGAAAAGCAACCGCTGCTGAAGTTTGCCTCTATTGCGGGTGATGACAGTAATGCGCGCCAGGAGCAGGCTCAGCGGCAAATGCGTGCTCTTACGTTGACGCTTAAAGCGTTGATTTCTCAGGCTTGGCCAGATGCCACCAAACTCAATAATCACCTCAAAATTCAATTTGGCGCTGATAGCGTCCGGCGCTGGCTGGCGAACAGCGATGCGGGCGATATTTTGTCCGGCATGCTGTTCAGCGATCTGGCTTCGCTGGTGGTCGATAAAAAAGCGTTTGCTCGTCACTACTCCCCTTTATTCAACTCAGCGTCAGCGCTGACTTTTCTTGCTGAACAGCGTGTCACGCTGCATGCGTTTCTTGAAGATTGCCGGGGGATGCGCAACGCCATGGTGGCGCAGCGTCCGCTCACGACCACGGAAATCGCGCTACTGGATAATTTTGTCCATCAGATAGCAGGCCCGGTGCAGCGAGCGTTCGAGCAAGGGCGAACCCGGGTGAATCCGACAGCATTTATGGCAGTGGACAGCAACGAACTGCACCACTTCTGGGAAGATGCACGGACGAAAGATCGGGCGCTGGGCGGCGATCATCTGCCGGTTCGTGACAACATTGAACCGCCAAAGAAGCAGGAGAAGCGCACGCCGGAAGACCGCGAGCAGCTCATCTCAACGATTTTGTGGGGAACGGTGGGCGTTGTGGTGTTGGTGATGGCCTTCGCTTCGCTGTGGATGTTCAGCAACACCACGCCCGCAGAATCGACCAGTCAGCCCGAGACTCAGGCACTGATTGATGCGCCGGAGCGCGAGACTCCTTCGCCGCGCGAAAAGCTGGCGAACATGGGCATTAGCTGGGATGTGAACAGTCTGCGCGCGGCTATTGATCGTAACGATACCCGCGTCACAACGCTTTTTTTACAGGGCGGTATGACCTGGCAACTGGCGTGGACAGAGCAGGCGCAATCCTTCCGCTACGACGAAGTGCTTGAACTGTTGCTGCGTTATCGCCTGCAAATGGATGAACCGAAGCCGTGCCGCCGCTTTATGAATACGCTGGGGCACGCCATGGCGAACGGGGAATCTCTGAGTTCGGTGCGAAAATCTTACCTGCAAGCGTTTTGCACCACGCCAGCAGTGGTGGAGCGCCAGCGCTATAACGTTTCGCAAGCAAAATTACGCGCGGATGCCTCGCCGGATACGCAGAATAAAAAATGGCTGACGATCCAGTCAGCCATTTACGATGCGATTCGCTAAGTTAGTCTGGTTCGCCGTACAGCCCCATCAGGCGACGTACCACGCCGTTAGTCCAGCCGAAACCGTCCTGTAACGGATATTCACCGCCGCCCCCTTGTCGGGGCGTGCTGGTACCAATGTGATACTTCTCAATCAGCTTGTGATGTTTCTGATAAACGTGATTGACGGTCTTCAACCAGCTACGGGCAATCTCGTTGCCCAGCGCGTCGTTGCCATACAGCTTGAAACCCTGGATCGCCATCCACTGTAACGGCGCCCAGCCGTTAGGGAAATCCCACTGCTCGCCGCTGTCGTACTCTGTCGATAAAATACCGCCGGGCGTCAGCAAGCGCGTCCTCACCGCGGTGTCCAGTTTATCGGCCTGTTCATGCGTTGCCATGCCGACATAAAGCGGTGCCATGCTGGCGGCAGAAAAGAGCCCCAGCGCTTCACGTCGCCAGTCGTAATCGCGGTAACAGCCCTGCTCGTCATCCCACAAATAACGGTTCACGGCGGCGCGGCGCTCACTGGCTTTATGACGAAAGTCGGCTTCGGTTTCTTTATCACCCTTCAGACCAGAAAGATTGGCGATGGTATTTTCCAGTTTGAACAAAAAGGCGTTCAAATCGATCGGCACAAATTGTGTCGTGCGAATACTGGCCAGGCGGGTGGTGTCCCGCAGCCAGCGTGAGGAATAATCCCAGCCGGATTCCGCTCCGGCTCGCAGGTCACGATAAACTTCATTGGGCGGTCGTCCAGAATGGCGAGCCGTTTCCACGTCTTCCAGCCACGACTCATCGCGCGGCGTATCACGGTCATCCCAATAGCGGTTCAGCAACGAGCCATCGGGCAGACGAACCACGTGACGATACGCCTGATTGGGCAGCAGCGTGCCTGAGCCGTCCATCCAGAAGTCATATTCCAGCTTCAGATGGTCAAGATAGCGCTTCGCACCGCGCACCCCGTCTTCCTCAAACAGCTCAACCATCAGGGCGAAAACCGGCGGCTGGGAGCGGCTCAGATAATAGGTGCGGTTGCCGTTGGGAATATGGCCGTAGCGCTCAATCATCCACGCGAAATTATCTGCCATGCACTTGAGCAAATCTTCGCGCCCGCTCTCTTTCAGGCCGAGCATGGTGAAGTAGGAATCCCAGTAATACGTCTCGGTAAAACGCCCTCCCGGCACGATATATGCCTGCGGCAACGCCAGCAGCGAAGACCAGGGAATGTGATCCTGCGGTTCACGCGTCAGGATCGGCCACAGGTTTTCGATATGCTCTTTGAGCGTGTTCTCGGGGTCAGAGACATACTCATTGGCGTGGCTTTCCGGCAGCCAGAAATGTTCTTCAACAAACGCCCGCAGGTTGAAGCCAGGCAGACGTTTCTGCTGGCGAAAACGAATCAGAATATCCAGTGGGTCCATTCTTGGCGCGCAGTCGGGGAAGGTTTTGCTGTCGGCAAAAATGCGTGCTGCCTGAACACGTTCAAAAAGTTCCAGATAGCGGTCAGCAGGGGTGAGGGCATCCGAGGCGGGCATCCCCTCAATCATTTCCGGTTCCGGCTCAACTTCTATCATGTCATCCAGTTTCAGCTCGCACGGATCCGTCTGGTAGCAAAGCTCAGCGGCCAGCGCCTGCACTTCGTCGGTGTCCGGGTTACGTAATTTCTGGTTGAGCATAGTGATAATGACCTCCGGATAACGTCAGTACAAAATGCCGGTTTCCTCCGGCGCTCTACTAAGCTTAGACATTCGCTTCGATCGGTGGGGCGTAAAACGTGCACTTCGTCACAAAAATGTGTGAAGTCTTTCGGCGATATTGCGGCCTAATGCGATGTATTCACAAAAAATTCGCTGAAAAAGTCGCGAACCGGTACACCTTCACTTTCGGAGCTTTCACTTTGCAACCGAATGTGAATCTCGTTATGGTTTGTGCCCGGTTTACCCCCGCTCACTTTATCTCTCTTTTTATCAGGAAGGTCAGTATTGAAAGGGCTTGTACTCCCTGTGCTGATGGCGTCTGCGCTTGTCTGTGGCTGCTCAGGCACGTTATCACAAATGAATATGCCTTCCAGTGAAGTGAAGCAGGTGGCGCAAAATGGTCGCGCGCTTTCTGTCAACGAACTGGTGACGGAGTACATGCAGAGTAAACAGGTCTCCGGCATGGTGGTGGCTGTTATCCACGATGATGGCCCGGCGAAGTTTTATTGCTATGGCGTGACCGACGAACAACATCGCTATCCCATCACGCCTGACACGCTTTTCGCGCTGGGATCGCTGAGCAAGGGGATCACGGCGGAAGTGACCACGTTGTTGGTCAACGAAGGGCGTTTGCACTGGGATGACACGCTGGAAAAGCTACTACCACCGGGCACGCCGCTGAGTGACGACGCGCGTAAAATCACGCTTCTGCAACTGGTGACGCACACCTCCGGTTTACCGCGCCAGCCGATGAGTTTGTTGTCGCTTGAGCATTTGCTGCGCTATCTGAGCGACGGCGAAAACTTCTATCACGACCTCGACAGCGACAGTGTGCTGGGCTATCTGAGCAACTTCAACGCACCGCTCACCCATGAACCCCGCTACTCGAATATCGGTTATGCCATTCTGGGCTACGTGCTGAAAGTACAGACTGGGCAATCTATCGAAACGCTGGCTGAGCAGCGCATTTTCCAGCCGTTGAAGATGCAAAATTCCAGTTTCACGCCTGAAACGCTGCGCAGCTATCCATTACGTGCATTAGGCCATGCTGGCGATCAGCCAAAATTTATCGCTCGCGGTTCCCTTACGCCAGACTGGCAGTTCAGCAACAACATGATTGGCGCGGCGAGCCTCTACAGTAATGCACGCGATTTGATTGAATACGCGCGTGATCATTTCAGTGCCACGGGTGATGCGTCTCTGGATAAAACCTTCCGCGATGTCAGTGCCGACTATTTCCCTCGCGAAAAAGAAGCCGCCAATATTGCGTGGATTACTGATACTTACGGCGATCAGCAAATTACTTATCAGGTGGGATATATCGGCGGATATTCCAGCTATATCGGTTTTGATAAAGCGAATAAAAGCGCGGTGGTGGTGTTGCAGAATAGTTTTAACTGGAGCAATTATATCGGGCACGCGCTTTTAAAACGTAACGTGCCCGAATAATAAAAAGCCCCGTTATAACGGGGCCTTAGGGATTAACGCATGGTGACAAATTCTTCCGCAGCGGTTGGGTGAATCGCTACGGTGTTGTCGAAGTCTTTCTTGGTTGCGCCCATTTTCAGCGCCACTGCGAAGCCTTGCAGGATTTCGTCCATACCAAAGCCAATGCCGTGGATACCGACGATTTTCTCTTCAGGGCCCACACACACCAACTTCATGCGGCATGGCTGGCGGTGAGAGGTCACGGCGGTATACATGGCGGTGAAGGAAGATTTGTAGACCTTCACGGCCTCTTCGCCGAACTGCTCACGCGCTTGTGGCTCGGTCAGGCCCACGGTGCCGATTGGCGGGTGGCTGAAGACCACTGTCGCGATGTTGGTGTAATCCAGATGCTCTTCCGGCTTGTTGTTAAACAGGCGTTCAGAGAGACGACGGCCTGCCGCAACGGCAACCGGAGTCAGTTCTACGGCACCGGTGTTATCGCCAACAGCATAAATGCCCGGCACGCTGGTGTTCTGGAACTTATCGACAACGATGTAGCCTTTGTCGTTGGTTTTCACCCCGGTCACGGCCAGGTTGAAGTTGTCGGTTTCTGGCTCACGGCCAATCGCCCAAATCAGGCTGTCGACCGTCTGGCTGCGACCGTCTTCCAGTTCCAGCGTCAGGCTACCGTCTGCGTTTTTGACGACCGCTTTCGGAATGGCGTGGGTGTGCAGCGTTGGGCCTTCAGCAGCCATCACTTCAACCAGCGTTTCAACAATCATTGGGTCGAAGCTACGCAGCGGCGCGTGTTTACGCACGAACAGGTGCGTTTCAGCGCCCAGACCATTAATCACGCCAGCCAGTTCGACAGCAATGTAGCCTGCGCCCACAACGGCAACACGTTTTGGCAGCGCTGGCAGCTCGAAGAAGCCGTCAGAGTCGATACCGTATTCCACGCCTGGAATGTCCGGGTGGCTCGGGCGGCCGCCGGTGGCGATCAGAATGTGATCGGCTGTCAGCGTTTCGCCGTTCACTTCAATGGTTTTCGCATCAACAAAGTGCGCAAAGCCTTTGATTACATCGACATTGTTCTTGCCCAGCACGTTGTCGTACGAGGTGTGAATGCGGTCGATATACGCGGTGCGGCTGGCAACCAGCTTGTTCCAGTCGAAGTGGTTAATGGTGGTGTCGAAGCCGTAGTCCGGGCCATACAGATGGATGGCTTCGCGGATCTGCGCGGCATGCCACATTACTTTTTTCGGCACGCAGCCCACGTTGACGCAGGTGCCGCCCAGCTCTTTGGCTTCAATCAGCGCACATTTCTGGCCATACATGGCTGCGCGGTTGATGGAGGCGATGCCGCCGCTGCCGCCGCCGATAGCGATGTAGTCATAATGCTTAGTCATAGCTTCTTCCTTAATCGTTGATTGCCGCGATTGTATACCTGGAATCCATAGGTTCCACCGATGATTGCGATTACTCTGGCACGATCCAACTGACGGTGGCGTGGCCGGTGCCGCTCGGGACCAGCGTTTTGTGCAGCCACGGCAGCACGTTGTTCATCTGCTGTTCGAGCTTCCACGGTGGGTTAATGACGATCATGCCGGAGGCTGTCATGCCGCGCTGGTCGCTGTCCGGGCGGACGGCCAGTTCAATTTGCAGAATGCGGCGAATGCTTGTGGCTTCTAACTCTTTAATCATGCGTTTGATCTGCGCACGCAGGACGACCGGATACCACAGCGCGTAGGTGCCGGTGGCGAAACGCTTGTAGCCTTCGCTGATCCCGGAAACCACCGCCTGATAGTCGGTTTTAATTTCGTAAGGTGGGTCAATCAGGATCAGACCGCGGCGAGACTGGGGTGGCAGTTTCGCTTTCAACTGCTGATAACCATCGCCTTTCGCCACGCGGGCACGCTCGTCTTTCTGGAACTCTGAACGCAGCAGCGGGAAATCGCTTGGGTGCAGTTCGGTCAGTTCCAGGCTGTCTTGTTCGCGCAGCAACTGGCGAGCAATCAGCGGGGAGCCTGGGTAGTAGCGCAACTGACCGCTGCGGTTAAAGTGCTGCACCACGCTGATGTAAGGTTCCAGCTCGGCAGGTAAATCATCCTGCTGCCAGATACGCGCGATACCTTCCAGATATTCACCGGTACGTTCTGCATGCTCGCCGCTCAGCTGATAACGCCCGGCGCCCGCATGGGTATCGAGATAAAGAAACGGTTTCTCTTTCTCTTTCAGTGATTCGATGATCAGGCTCTGAACGGTGTGTTTGAGGACGTCGGCATGGTTGCCGGCGTGAAAGCTGTGGCGATAACTGAGCATGGATACGGGTGTTCCGAAGTAATAAACGATGCCGACAGTTTACCGCAGATTGCCGCAGATTACCGCTGAAGCCTCACGATGGGCTGGCAAGGATGACAGAATCGACCAACACTATGAGGGGCATCGTGCGTAATGGCTAGTTAAGACAGGACTCAACATGAATCATCGTCTGGCCTTTTTGGTTTCCGTGTTGTTGATGAGCTCGCCCGGTATGGCGAAAGAGATGTCGATTCCCGGCTCGGCGGAAGTGGCCGACAGGGTTTCGCAAGCATCTGAACTGCCTGCGTATGTGAGCCTGGAAAAAGAGGTGCTGGCGGCGCTGCGTAAGTCATTGCAGGGCACCGCTCCGGCGCTGACGCGTGACAATCTGGAGAAAGCCACGCAGTCGTCCACTCAGGCTGATACTGCCTGGCTCAAAGCCAGTGGCTATGACTTCCAGACTGCCGCTTTGCAAAAACAGGGGATTCAACTGCTTTCCGGCTTCAGTGACTTGCCGGAGGTCACGCTGAAGGCCAGCCTGCAAACGGTGATTATCATCAATCAGGATGCCACCGAAAGCTTACGGCGACAGGCGCTGATGGACGCTGAAGGGATTAGCTATTTATGGTTCCTGAGCGATGCACTGGGGCCGCGGTTGGGCAGGGCGTTTATGACGGCTTACGGCAAGGGCGAACTCAGTAAAGCGGCAGCACTCATTAAAGCCAGTGAAGTCAGTACCGGGGCGGCCAAAAAATATTTTCGCTACGAGCGGCCTTTCCTGGTGCAGGGCAGCGGTATTTATCTGGTGCCGGATAACACGGTCGTCAAAGATTTGCATCCCTATAGCGCAGATGGCGGCTCTTTTCCCAGCGGACATACCAGTACCGGCGTAACGGATGCGACGTTGCTGGCGCAAATGTTGCCCGAACGCTATGAGGCGCTGATGGTTCGCGGTGCGCGCTACGGCTACTCTCGCGTCGTGCTCGGTGTGCATTATCCTTTGGATATCATGGGCTCGCGAATGGTCGCCCTGAGCAATCTGACGCACTATCTGAACGATCCCAACTATCGCCGCTTGTTTAACGAGGCAAGGGATCAGCTTCGATCCGCATTGGAAAAAGAGTGTGGTGTGCCGCTGGCAGATTGTGCTCGATCCGATGCGAAAGACGATCCATGGCACGATCCGGATATGCGTGATTTTTATCGCTACACCCTGACCTGGGATTTGCCGAAGCAGGACGTAGCGAAAAGCGGGATAAAGGTTCCGCCGGGCGCAGAAGTGTTGCTTGAAAGTGCCTTGCCTCATGTTTCTGCGGCGAAGCGGCGGGAGCTTTTGCAGAAAACGGCTTTGCCTGCGGGCTACCCGCTTTCTGGCAGCACGCCTGAGCAGCAGTTCTGGCAGCGGGTTGATCCTGTTGCGGCTTACGTGGCGGGGAAGAAATGAGATCAGGTGCGGTCTGATGCCCTCACCCCATCCCTCTCCCACGGGGAGAGGGAGCTAAAATTAAAAGCCTGCTCATTCAGGCAAGGCTGTGCGTCTTACCGCCTCCGCTATTGAAATCCTCTACACTTAACCCCATTCTCACTCTTATCGGTAAAGCGCCGGACGTGCGCTGTGACATTCACTTTTTTCAAAGGACCGCGCTTATGACCAATCCATTATTGACGCCTTTCGAATTACCGCCTTTCTCAAAAATCCAGCCAGAGCACGTCGTGCCTGCCGTCACCAAAGCGCTGGATGATTGCCGTGCGGCGGTGGAAAGCGTTGTGGCGCAGGGCGCGCCTTATAGCTGGGAAAATCTCTGCCAGCAGCTTGCGGAAGTGGATGATGTGCTGGGCCGTATTTTCTCCCCGGTGAGCCACCTGAATTCCGTGAAAAACAGCCCGGAACTGCGCGAAGCCTACGAGCAAACGCTGCCGTTGCTGTCTGAATACAGCACCTGGGTCGGTCAGCACGAAGGCCTGTATCAGGCGTATCGCGATTTGCGCGAGGGCGACAATTACGCGGGTCTGAACACCGCGCAGAAAAAAGCGGTAGATAACGCGCTGCGTGACTTTGAATTATCCGGTATTGGTCTGCCAAAAGAGCAGCAGAAGCGTTACGGCGAAATCGCCGCGCGTCTTTCTGAGCTGGGCAACCAGTACAGCAACAATGTGCTTGATGCCACCATGGGCTGGAACAAGCTAATTACTGACGAAGCGGAACTTGCCGGGATGCCGGAAAGCGCTCTGGCAGCCGCAAAAGCGCAGGCCGAAGCGAAAGAGCAGGAAGGTTATCTGCTGACGCTGGATATCCCAAGCTACCTGCCCGTGATGACCTATTGTGACAACCAGGCGCTGCGTGAAGAGATGTATCGCGCTTACACCACTCGAGCGTCTGACCAGGGGCCAAACGCGGGCAAATGGGACAACAGCCCGGTGATGGAGGAGATCCTCGCGCTGCGTCACGAGCTGGCACAGTTGCTGGGCTTTGAAAGCTACGCGTTTAAATCGCTTGCCACCAAAATGGCGGAAAACCCGCAGCAGGTGCTCGACTTCCTGACCGACCTGGCAAAACGCGCTCGTCCTCAGGGTGAGAAAGAGCTGGCGCAACTGCGTGCTTACGCGAAAGCCGAGTTTGGCGTGGATGAGCTTCAGCCGTGGGATATCGCTTACTACAGCGAAAAACAGAAACAGCATCTGTACAGCATCAGCGATGAACAGCTGCGCCCTTACTTCCCGGAAAATAAAGCCGTTAACGGCCTGTTTGAAGTGGTGAAACGCATTTACGGGATCACCGCCAAAGAGCGCACCGATATCGACGTCTGGAGCCTGGAAGTGCGTTTCTTCGAGCTGTACGACGAGAAAAACGAACTGCGCGGCAGCTTCTATCTCGACTTGTATGCGCGTGAACACAAGCGCGGCGGGGCGTGGATGGACGACTGTGTGGGCCAGATGCGTAAAGCCAACGGCGAGCTGCAAAAGCCGGTCGCATACCTCACCTGTAACTTCAACCGCCCGGTGAATGGCAAACCTGCGCTGTTCACTCACGATGAAGTGATCACCCTGTTCCATGAGTTCGGCCACGGTCTGCATCACATGCTGACGCGTATCGAAACGGCCGGTGTGTCCGGGATCAGCGGTGTGCCATGGGATGCCGTCGAACTGCCGAGCCAGTTCATGGAAAACTGGTGCTGGGAGCCGGACGCGCTGGCGTTTATCTCCGGACATTACGAAACCGGCGAGCCATTGCCGAAAGAGTTGTTGGACAAAATGCTGGCCGCGAAGAACTACCAGGCGGCGATGTTTGTGCTGCGCCAGCTGGAGTTTGGCCTGTTCGATTTCCGTCTGCATGCCGAGTTCAACCCGCAGCAGGGGGCGAAAATCCTCGACACATTGGCCGAAATCAAGAAGCAGGTTGCCGTGGTACCGGGTCCTTCATGGGGCCGTTTCCCGCACGCGTTCAGCCACATCTTTGCTGGTGGTTATGCGGCGGGTTACTACAGCTATCTGTGGGCCGACGTGCTGGCAGCGGATGCTTTCTCGCGCTTCGAAGAAGAGGGCATTTTCAACCGCGAAACCGGGCAGTCGTTCCTCGACAACATTCTGAGCCGTGGTGGTTCCGAAGAGCCGATGACCCTGTTCAAACGCTTCCGTGGCCGCGAACCGCAGCTGGATGCGATGCTTGAGCACTACGGCATTAAGGGCTAAGCGTTTCGTGAAAATCTGTTTAGTGGATGAATCAGGCGCCAGCGATGGCGCCTTATCTGTTCTTGCTGCCCGTTGGGGGCTGGAGCACGATGCCGAAAACCTGATGGCGCTGGTGTTAACGCCGGAGCATCTTGAATTACGTAAACGCGATGAGCCAAAGCTCGGCGGGATCTTCGTGGATTTCGTAGGCGGCGCGATGGCGCATCGCCGTAAATTTGGTGGCGGTCGCGGTGAAGCGGTGGCAAAAGCCGTTGGCATTAAAGGCAGCTATTTGCCGGATGTGGTCGATGCCACAGCCGGGCTTGGGCGCGATGCGTTTGTGCTGGCTTCCGTGGGCTGTCACGTGCGAATGCTGGAGCGCAATCCTGTCGTCGCGGCATTGCTGGATGACGGGCTGGCGCGTGGCTACGCAGACCCGGAAATTGGCGGCTGGTTGCAGGAGCGTTTGCAACTGATCCACGCCTCCAGCCTGACGGCGCTGACCGATATCACGCCGCGCCCGCAAGTGGTCTATCTCGACCCGATGTTCCCGCATAAGCAAAAGAGTGCGCTGGTGAAAAAAGAGATGCGGGTGTTTCAGTCGCTGGTGGGGCCGGATTTAGACGCTGACGGTTTGCTGGTGCCTGCACAACAGCTGGCAACCAAGCGTGTTGTGGTGAAGCGCCCGGATTATGCGCCGCCGCTGGCAGATGTCGCGACGACCAATGCGGTGACCACCAAGGGCCATCGGTTTGATATTTATGCTGGCACGCCGGAATAAAAAAGCCGGGTGGCGGCTTCGCCTTACCCGGCCTACGTTTCGTGTCAGGGGGCTTTGTAGGCCCGGTCAGCGCTAGCGCCACCGGGCAATCACTTACTCGTCTTCGTCATCGCGCAGCGGGACAATCAGCATGTCCACGTGCACGGTGTTAATCAGCTGACGAGCAGACGACATTAGCTTGCTCCAGAAGTCCTGATGGTGACCGCAAACCACCAGGTCCATATCGTATTTCTTAATGGCGTCTACCAGCACCTGGCCCAGATCGCCGCTGCCGCTCAGGGTTTCGGTAATCGGGTAACCGGCGTTGGTGGACAGCTCAGACAGCGCGTGATGGGTCTCTTCCGAAATGCGTTTCTGCATATCCCCGAGGTTGACATCAATCAGGCCGGTGTAGAGATCGGAGTAGTTCACATCGACATGAATCAGGGAAACTTTCGCGTTGTAAGGGCGGGCCATGGAAACAGCCTTGTCGACCAGGACTTTGCTCTCTGGTGACAGGTCAACGGCGATAAGAATGTGTTTGTAAGCCATAGTGTTACTCCTTCCTTAAGTGATGACTAAGTGGTTATGCCTTAAGTGTAGACAACTCAACCTTAAAACTCCCCTCAGGCTACGTCAATCTGCCTTGATCACCAATAAGTTAAACAAATCTTTCCTCTTGAAGAATTGATAGCGGTTAAGGATGTGGCAAAAAAATCCGCTGATCTCCTACACTATTAAAAGAGCCGATTGGTTGACGTTCTGTGATCGGTTTCTCACTCTTTCACTGACTGTCTGTCGAGTTTCGGGTTGCGGTAGTCCCGGAGGGGTTCTCCGTGGGCGGGTCGCCGGGGAGGAGGTATGGTAAGCACTGTCGCACTGTTTTGGGCTTTGTGTATCGTTTGTGTTGTGAATATGGCGCGCTACTTCTCATCATTGCGCGCGCTGCTGGTGGTGCTGCGTGGTTGCGATCCCTTGCTCTATCAGTATGTGGATGGCGGAGGCTTTTTTACCTCCCATGGTCAGCCTGGCAAGCAGGTGCGTCTGGTGTGGTACATCTACGCGCAGCGTTACCGCGATCATCATGATGATGAGTTTATCCGGCGCTGTGAGCGTGTTCGTCGTCAGTTTGTGTTGACCAGTGCGCTGTGCGGGCTGGTGATTGTCAGCATGATTGCGCTGATTATCTGGCACTGATTAACGATCTTGAGGCATAAAAAAACGGGTCAGTTTCCTGACCCGTTTTTAGCGTTTCCGCAATCTTAGATAAGCTTCAGGCTGAGCCAGTACAACCCACCGGAAAGCAGGATTGCTGCTGGCAGGGTTAATACCCAGGCCATCAGAATGTTGGTCACGGTTCTGCGCTGCAATCCGCCACCGTCAACGAGCATCGTACCAGCAACCGAGGACGACAGAACGTGAGTGGTGGACACCGGCATCCCGGTGTAGCTTGCCAGACCGATAGAAACCGCAGCGGTCATCTGCGCGGACATGCCTTGCGCATACGTCATGCCTTTCTTACCGATTTTCTCGCCGATGGTGGTCGCCACGCGACGCCAGCCGATCATCGTACCAATGCCCAGCGCCAGTGCGACGGCCATGATAATCCAGATTGGCGCATACTCGATGGTGTTGAGCATGTCGGTTTTGAGTTTCTTCAGCAGACGTTTATCGTCGGCGCTCACGTCAGGCAGCTTCGCCACTTTATCGGTGGTATCAGAGATGCACAGCATGATGCGACGCAGCTGGCCGCGCTGATCAACGCTCAGCTTGTCGTAGCTTTCGACATTGTTCGCCAGCATGCCCTTCACGCGATTCAGTGCGTTAAGGGTATTTGCCGGGTGGCAATGGAACTCGCCAGGCGTGGTCGTGGTCGCTTCCGGTGAAGGAATCAGCTGATCAACGCCAGTCACTTTTTTCAGCAGGTCAGGATGCTGCTGGAAGTAGATTTCGACGTTGTTCACGGCATCGCGGGTACGGGTAATGTCGTAACCGGACGCATTCATATTCACCACGAAACCAGCCGGTGCCACACCAATCAGAACCAGCATCACCAGGCCAATGCCTTTCTGCCCGTCGTTTGCGCCATGAGAGAACGCCACGCCGATAGCGGAGAGGATCAGCGCAATACGGGTCCAGAATGGCGGCTTTTTCTTGCCGTCTTTCTTTTCACGTTCCGCTGGAGTGAGGTGAATGCGAGCGCGTTTTTTGGTGCCGCTCCAGTAACGACGCAGGATGAAGATTAGCCCCCCCGCGACAACCAGACCGACAATCGGAGAGATGATCAGCGAGCCGAAAATCCCCATGACTTTCGGGATGTTCAGCGCGTCAACCACCGAGGTGCCGGTCATCAGCGCATTGGTTAACCCAATCCCGATGATCGCCCCGATAAGCGTATGCGAACTGGATGCAGGCAGGCCGAAGTACCAGGTTCCGAGGTTCCAGATAATCGCGGCTAACAGCATCGAGAAGACCATGGCGAGACCATGAGCAGAGCCCATATTCAGCAGAAGATCCGTTGGCAGCATATGCACAATCGCATAGGCTACGCTCAGACCGCCTAACAGCACGCCAAAGAAGTTGAAGAGGGCCGCCATTACCACCGCGAGCTGAGAACGCATCGCGCGGGTATAGATGACGGTTGCTACTGCGTTTGCAGTGTCATGGAAGCCGTTAATCGCTTCGTAGAACAACACAAACCCCAGAGCAAGCAATAATAAAAGCCCGGTATGGAGATCCAGGCCGGCAAACAAATGTAGCATAGGACGTTACGCCATTTTGAGGACATGAACGCGGCGCATTATCCAGGACAAACGCAGCGTGGGCAAAGAGAAATATAGACTTTTATTGATATTTGTTCACTTCGGTAAAAATGCCGTCAGGAATTATCCTATATGTTTCAACGGCATGACCAGTGATGAAAAAAATCTTACTGGTCGTACCCGCCGGTAAAATTTACACTTCCAGACATTCAAAGAAGAGGAAAAGTCTGTGGAAAGGTTTGATGCCATTGTTGTCGGCGCGGGCGCGGCGGGAATGTTTTGTGCGGCCCAGGCAGGGCAGGCCGGTGCGCGGGTGCTGCTGCTGGATAACGGCAAAAAGCCTGGGCGAAAGATTTTAATGTCCGGTGGTGGGCGCTGTAACTTCACCAATATGTATGTTGAGCCCGCCGCTTACCTGAGCCAGAACCCGCATTTTTGCAAATCGGCGCTGGCGCGTTACACCCAATGGGATTTCATCGATCTCGTTGGTAAGTACGGCATCGCCTGGCATGAGAAGACCCTCGGGCAGCTTTTCTGCGACGACTCCGCGGAGCAAATCGTCGATATGCTGGTGGCCGAATGCGCGAAAGGCAATGTCACAACGCGCCTGAGAACGGAAATTCTCAGCGTCGAGCGCGACGAAGAAGGCTACGTTTTACAGCTGAATGGTGATGCAGTGGCAGCGAAAAAGCTGGTTATCGCCAGCGGCGGTTTATCGATGCCGGGTTTAGGTGCCTCACCGTTTGGCTATAAAATTGCCGAGCAGTTTGGCCTGAACGTTCTGCCTACTCGCGCGGGCCTGGTGCCATTCACGCTGCATAAACCGTTGCTGGAACAATTGCAGGTGCTGTCCGGCGTTTCGGTGCCTTCGGTGATCACCGCTGACGACGGCACAGTGTTCCGCGAGAATCTGCTGTTTACTCATCGCGGTTTGTCTGGCCCGGCAGTGCTGCAAATCTCCAGCTACTGGTTGCCGGGTGAATTCGTCAGCATCAACCTGCTACCAGAGTGTGACCTGGACGAGTTCCTCAATGAGCAGCGTGCAGCACACCCAAATCAAAGCCTGAAAAACACGCTGGCGATGCAACTGCCGAAGCGCCTGGTGGAGTGCCTGCAACTCTTAGGGCAAATTCCGGATGTGCAGCTGAAACAGCTCAACAGCAAAGATCAGCAGCAGCTGGTTGAAACGCTGACAAACTGGCGAGTGCAGCCCAACGGCACAGAAGGCTATCGCACGGCAGAAGTTACGCTCGGCGGCGTGGACACCAACGAGCTCTCCTCCCGCACCATGGAAGCGCGTAAAGCACCTGGCCTGTATTTCATCGGCGAAGTGATGGACGTAACGGGATGGCTCGGCGGCTACAACTTCCAGTGGGCCTGGGCGTCCGCCTGGGCTTGTGCTCAGGCTTTGGTGGAGGCGTAGGCCGTAAGGAAGGGAATTGTTACTTTTGATGAGTTCAAATGAATCCAAATTGTTTAAAATTCCGAAACAATTCCCTTCTTTCATCATGGGCATCCATGAGGTAGCATTCGCAGCCCAGACACGGACGACTCTATAGAGCACGCATGAGCCTTTTTGCTATTCTTCTGATTACCTTTGCCGCCAAAGCCCTGATTTCTTTTGCTGTCTATCTGAAAGCCAGACACGTGATAGCGCGCATGAGCATGCCGGCGAAAGGGATGGTGATTGGCAGCAGCTGGTTATTTGGCTACGGTATTTCCCAGCTTGTTGAAGAGTTTATCTGACTACAGTGTCAGGCAGCACACGGCGAACGGCTAACAGATGATTGCTCCAGTAGGGGTTACTCAATGCGGAAATGGTGACGCCTTTGCGGCGTGATGCGTGAATAAAGCGATTATCCCCGATGTAAATCCCCACATGTTTTTGTGCTCTCCCGGTTTTAAAGAACACCAGATCGCCAATGTGCGGTGACAGCTGCTTCGCTTTTTTCCCTTTTTTGAGCTGTGCCGTCGTCGTGCGCGGCAGATCAATCGCAAAAGCTTCCCGATAAAGCCGTTTGGTCAGCGCTGAACAGTCGATAGCATTATGAGAGTTGCCACCCAGGCGATAACGAGTGCCTTTCCAGTTCTTATATTCATTCATCAGGCGTTTACGGCGTTTAAGATTACCGGCTTTTTTCGTCGGTTTGAGGGCGAATTCTTGGGTGTGATGAGGCACCAGCAGGCTATCGGCCTGTGCTGCACAATGAAAACCCCATAAAAGGCCGATAAGAACAAGAAGACGAAAAAACATAGCGATAATTTATGATGAAGTGTTAATAAATTAGGGTGAATAATAGCCATTGATGCTACTTATTTTATGTACAGGGAGCAATGTCAAATATGCAAATATGTAATTCTAAAGAGTCCTTGTTGCATATCACTTCAGCCTGAATGTGTCGCGACGGTTTTTATTTAAATCTGGATTTTGTACTGATGTTCCACGTCTGTTAAAAACGGGCTGAAAAATTGCCCGCCCACATTATCATAGCGCATTCAGTGCAGTAGAAATTTTGTCCAGATTGAGCGCGTTTATATTCTCTTCCATAGCCCGGTGATAGTGCAAATAACATTCAAAGGTCATTTCTAACGCCGGAGGCGGCGTATGAGCCTTAATGGGGAAGCGGGCTTGCAGAAACGGAATGAACATCCTTGGCATCATCATCACGTATTCTGAGGCAGAACAGTGCCAGGCCAGTGCCAGCAGGTTCGGGCTGGTCCAGGCAATTTTACGCTCAGTCATCAGGTGGACATCCACTTTATCCACCAATCCCCTGAGGCTTCCCACTCCACGTTGCCAACTGAGATGCTCGTTTTCGAGCCAGTTTTCAAGCGTGAAATGTTGCTGGATGCGCGGGTGATCGGCCGCCGTCAGGATGCAGGTTTCTGAACGCACAAACCGTCTGGAGACGATAGCGCGGTCGTCTGGCAACTTCCCGCCAATATCAATATCCACTTCACGGTGTTTCAGTTTGCGCAGGCGCTCCTCTGGGCAGGTCTCCATGGTCGTAAAGTGCATCAACGCATCGCTACCTAAATGGATGTGTTCCGCCAGCAGCATCTCAATCAATGAATAGGTCGCAATAACAAATTCATTTTTGATCGAACTCAGTTGCGAAATTTCTTCAAACTTTTTCTGTAACGCCAGCGCATGTTCATTCGGTTTGAGGCCACTGCGCGTGCGCACAAACAACGCCTGCCCCGTTTGTTTTTTTAGCTGATTGAGTGAGTAACTGATCGCCGAAGGGGATATCTTCAATTCCTGAGCCGCTTTCACGGCGCTTTGACACTTGATCAGTGCGTTAATAATTTTTAACTGACGAATGCTAATGTCATTCATGACGTAATATCTCGGATTTTAACTGCGTGACAATTTCGCTAATGACAGTCATCAGTTCTTCGTTTTCAGTCAGCTGTTTATTGAAGTGAATGTAGCAGTCATAGCGGATAGCCAGCTCACGAGGCATTGCCAGACGTTTAACTGAAAAGACAGAGGTCAGCGTGCGGGTAAAATAATCCGGGATCATCATGATGCAGTCACTGGAAGCACAAAATGTCACCATGTTGATGATGCTCGCGGAAATCATCGCGATGTTACGCTCTTCAATATGCTTCATCGCGGCTTGAGAGGCGGCGATGTCATCAGAATAATAATCCGCAAGGACGGACCATACCGCATGTTTCCGGCTTTGCCACTGATCGAGTGTTAGATGCGTTTCAAACGGGGCGTTGCGATTCACCAGAACAGACACGGGGCAAGAGAAGAGCTTAATTTTATTGATAAGCGGATCGGCTGGCAGCTTGGCGCCAATATCAATATCCACCTGCCCATTCTTCAGCTTTTCCAGCCTGTGATTCACATTGGAATCATAAGGAAGAAAAGAGAAGTGGGTGATTTTCTCTCTGGGGCCTATTTCTTTGACTGCACGAGCGATCATCATCTCGACCGGCGAATAAGTCATAAACGTTAAGCGATTGCCGCTTTCTGTTTCGTCTGTCTCTGCCGTTTCACTCTTCACTCCGGTGAATTTTTGATAGCGCTGGCTTAATTCCCTGGCGGTGGTATCGGGTTTCATCCCTGATTTTGTGCGGATGAAAAGGTGCGCGCCAGTAATGCTCCGCGCTTTCTTAAGTGCATAGCTGATGGTGCCCGGGCTCAGGTTCAGTAACTGTGCGGTTTTGGTGACGCTACCACTGACGACCAGCGTATTAATGACTTTTAATAGTTTCAGATCAATTTCAGTATGCATGTCTTTTATTTCCAGCGGATCGAGCTCTTGGTAAAACTGACACGCATTTCAGGGTGTACCGAGGTTTTTGGTCAGCAATGATTCTCGTCAGACTTAAGATATTTCTGGATGGACTGAAATCTACTCGTAAACGTTCCCCGAGCACAATATCGGATCGCTTTCATCCTTTGAGTCATTGTGGTTTTTCGATAAATTGAAAGGCTAACTGTGTGTATTTTGGTCGTTTTTTTGTTTTTTTAAATGCTTTAAATAGTGTCAGAGCTTTTTTTAAATACCTGTAAAAGAGGAATGCCAGTATTTTCAGTTCCACATCATTACGATTGAAATGTAGGCTGTTTTTGACCGAGGGTGGGGCGTAAATAGACAGAATGAATCCTCAGGGAGACGTTATCTCTCTGAGGATTTTCAGCAGGAATCAGGCGTGGCTGAGTAGGCCGTGGAGCTGAGATCCATTACTGCGTGAGATGGCGGTTTTGATACGCAGCATCGCCAGCGTGTTCTTCGACTTCATGCGCAGCTTGTGTTGAATATTGACGCGATGTCCGCTGGCCGTTTTCTGTGAGATATCCAGCTCACGGGCTATTTTGACATTTTGCAGGTGGAAGACGTCAAGGATATCCAGTTCACGCTGAGTCAACACATTTTGCCGTGGTTTCGGGAAATAGCGGGCAATTTTCTGAATGTAATGCGGTGTACACTCCATCGATGAGAACACGACATCACCAATCTTAAAGCAGTGATCTTTTATGATATCCTGCATCAGCACCATGTACTTGATGTTCAGCTGATTCACTTTCTTGATAAAGTAATCACGCAGAAACAGATTCTCAATGCCCACCACCAGATAATTAGCGGGATTATAGCCGTTGAGATAGCTGTCGATGTCAGATTTGCAGGCAATTTGGTGTGACTCAAACACCTGCGATTCGATCCCTGCGCACAGGTAAAAATTATCACTAACAAAACTGATATTCATAATTTATTTCAGATCCTGGGCGGTAAGTAAAATTCCTGAAGCCAGAGTTGTAATGTTTATTTTTAAATTTCTGGCTGAGGGGAGTATCCGCAAAAACAGTAATGTCATTCGCTGGGCATGTAAACCCTTAGCAACCGGGATATTGTTTAAAATGAAATTTCATAAAACTGCAATGTGTTGTTTCTCATCATGAAATAGGTGTTTTGGGCCATGGGGTCAAAAGATACTGTTACATATATTGTTATTTTTAATTAATTGAATGCTTGTTGAAAAAAGGTAATTAACTCGCTTAGGTTATTATTATCAGCGTGACTGTGATGATAATGTAGAAAACATTCGTAATGCATTGTTAATTCATCTGGTGCCGGAAGCCATTTTACCGGAAGTATTTTTTCCAGCTTATTGCCGACAATTTTTGGCATCAAGATAACCAAATCACTCAAAGCGCAAAGCGTCGCAACGCTCAGGGAACTACTGGCAACCAGAGAGAGACTCTGATCCCGGAAGAGCTCATTAAACTGATTGGTTTTAGTGATGTCATCGCTGAAGAAGTACATTCCTCGAGCCCAGATGGCATGGCGGCTGTTTTGCCATTGTTCCAGAGTGATGCTGTCTTTGATAGTCGGGTGTTCTTTGCTCAGCAGCACGCCTGTGTCGCTGACAATGAATTTAATCTGCACGATGGATCGGTCCACCGGCAGGCGAGTGCCGATATCAATATCAACCTCCTTGTTGCGCAGCTTAATCAGGCGTTCATTCTCGCTCTCATGTTGTGGTTGAAAGTGCAGCATCGGCAACGTTGAAGCGCTGTTGAGTGCCGCATGTGACAGGATGAGTTCAGCCAATGAATAGGTACTCACCACGATGCTTCGGCTGGCATAGGCATTGTTACTGTCTGAAGCGTTCAGCTCGTGGTTAATGTTCTGATAACGCTGGCTAAGTTCTTTCGCCAGCGTGTTGGGCTCCATGCCGGTGCGGGTACGAAAAAACAGCGCTGACCCCGTTGTTTTACGGGCTTTGTTGATGAGATAGCTCACCGCGCCCGGGGTGACTTGTAAAATTTCTGCTGCCCTGGTCACGCTTCCACAGGTGCTGAGCACGTGAATTGCTTTCAGGACCTTCATATCCAGGCCGTCGCCCGCCATAGTTTTCTCTCGTTATATTATTGATTAGTTGAATGATAGTTCACGCCAGTGGAGACGGACGTTCCTTTTGTGCCTTCGACGAATCCTGATCGGAGGGAGGGAGGCATTTCGCTTTTCACGAGGTATCAGGGCTAAGGCGGCCGATATGGCCGGAGAATTAAATGTGAAATGTGACGAAGTTCATTAAATAGTGTGCAGAATATATTTTCCGTTTAGCGTTCATTGACATTATTAACAAAACCTTAGGATGACAGTTTTATTAAGCTTCGATAAAAGTTTATTTCACTGACAAAAAGGTGCATCACATAACCCTATGAAAAATTTGAGTTTGCCTTGATTTTTCACCCGCCATGGTCTTTCTTAATACTATCCTAATAAACTTTGACTACTTTTGAATGCATTGAACTGGCGTTTATAAAACCGTGCCGTTTGACCTCTTTTATTTTTATTTCGTTTAACTTCGCAAGCGCACCATGGTGGTGTAATTCCCAATGTCTGGGTGAGGACAATCAATGAGTGAATTTTTACCCTTCTCACGTCCCTCAATGGGCGACGAGGAGTTCGCTGCGCTCAAAGAGGTGCTGCAGTCTGGATGGATCACCACCGGGCCAAAAAATCAGCAGCTCGAAGAGGCGTTTTGCACCCTGACCGGAAATCGCCATGCGATAGCGGTAAGTTCCGCAACCGGCGGGATGCACGTCACGCTAATGGCGCTTGATATTGGCCCTGGCGACGAAGTCATTACCCCCTCGCAAACCTGGGTTTCCACCCTCAACATGATTGAACTGCTTGGCGCGACGCCAGTGATGATCGATGTTGACCACGACACCCTGATGGTGACGCCGGAAGCGGTTGCAGCGGCTATCACCCCGAAAACCAAAGCGATTATCCCTGTTCATTACGCGGGTGCGCCGTGTGATATCGACGGCATTCGCGCCGTTGCGGAACAACACGGCATTCCCGTGATTGAAGATGCGGCCCATGCGGCAGGTACTTACTACAAAGGCCACCACGTTGGGGGCAAAGGCACCGCCATTTTCTCTTTCCACGCGATCAAAAACATGACCTGCGCGGAAGGGGGCTTAGTGGTGACGGATAACGATCAACTGGCTAATCGCATTCGCAGCCTGAAATTCCACGGGCTGGGCGTCGATGCCTACGACCGTCAGACTCACGGCCGTGCGCCGCAAGCGGAAGTGATTTCCCCTGGCTTCAAATACAACCTGGCGGACATCAACGCGGCCATCGCTCTGGTGCAGCTCAACAAGCTCCCGGAAGCGAACCGTAAACGTGAAGCCATTGCTCAGCGTTATTTGAAAGAGCTGGCCGATACGCCCTTCCAGCCGCTGACGATTCCTGCCTGGCCGCACCAGCACGCCTGGCACCTGTTTATCATTCGTGTGGATGAAGCACGCTGTGGCATCAGCCGTGACGGCCTGATGGAGCAGCTCAAAGCGCAGGGCATTGGCACTGGCCTGCATTTCCGCGCGGCACACACCCAAAAATACTATCGCGAACGCTACCCGAATCTCTCTCTGCCAAACACGGAGTGGAACAGCGCGCGTATCTGTTCATTGCCTCTTTTCCCGGATATGACTCATGACGACACAACCCGCGTCATTTCTGCGCTCCGTAAGCTCGCAGGACATTGATATGTTTGAAACCCCGAAAGTGAAAAAAGTCTCGGTGGTTATCCCTGTTTATAACGAACAGGAGAGCCTGCCAGAGCTGATTCGTCGTACTGATGCCGCTTGCGCCACGCTGAACCGAGACTATGAAATTCTGTTAGTCGACGACGGCAGCAGCGATGATTCCGCACGCATGCTGTGCCTTGCCGCTGAAGCGCCAGGCAGCCATGTGGTCGCGGTGTTGTTGAACCGTAACTACGGCCAGCATTCGGCAATTATGGCCGGTTTCAGCCATGTCACCGGCGACCTGATCATTACCCTGGATGCTGACCTGCAAAACCCGCCGGAAGAAATTCCGCGTCTGGTTGAAAAGGCCGATGAAGGCTATGACGTGGTCGGCACCGTGCGTCAGAACCGCCAGGACAGCATCTTCCGTAAAACGGCCTCGAAGACGATTAACCGCCTTATTCAGCGCACTACCGGTAAAGCGATGGGCGACTACGGCTGCATGCTGCGTGCCTATCGCCGTCATATCGTTGACGCGATGCTCAACTGCCACGAACGCAGCACCTTTATTCCGATCCTCGCCAACACCTTTGCGCGTCGCGCCGTCGAGATCCCGGTGATGCACGCTGAGCGTGAGTTTGGCGATTCCAAATACAGTTTTATGCGTCTTATCAACCTGATGTACGACCTGGTGACCTGTCTGACCACCACGCCGCTGCGTCTGTTGAGCGTGGTCGGCAGCATTATCGCGGTGGCGGGTTTCGCCTTCGCTCTGCTGCTGGTCGTGCTGCGCCTGGCCTTCGGTGCTGAATGGGCAGGCGATGGTTTGTTCCTGCTGTTCGCGGTGCTGTTTATGTTCATCGGCGCGCAGTTCGTCGGTATGGGTTTACTTGGGGAATATATCGGCCGCATCTACAACGATGTCCGTGCTCGCCCCCGCTATTTTATTCAACGTGTTGTCCGTCAGGAAAGCCTGACGACTGAAGAGGAAGATCGTTCATGAAAGCTGTTGTATTCGCCTATCACGATATGGGTTGCACTGGTATTCAGGCCCTGCTGGACGCCGGATATGACATCGCGGCCATCTTTACCCACCCGGATAACGCCGGTGAAAACCACTTCTTCGGGTCTGTTGCTCGCCTGGCGGCAGAGCAGGGGATCAGCGTTTACGCGCCAGAAGATGTGAACCACCCGCTGTGGGTGGATCGTATTCGCGAGATGAGCCCGGATGTGATTTTCTCCTTCTACTACCGCAACCTGCTGGGTGATGAAATCCTCAACACCGCAGCGAAAGGCGCGTTTAACCTGCACGGTTCTCTGCTGCCAAAATATCGTGGTCGCGCACCGCTGAACTGGGTGCTGGTGAACGGTGAGAAAGAAACGGGTGTCACTCTGCATCGCATGATTAATCGTGCCGATGCCGGTGATATCGTGGCGCAGAACGTGGTCGCGATTGAAGAAAATGACGTAGCGCTGACGCTGCATCGCAAACTGTGTGCTGCTGCTCAGACTCTGCTGCGTGATGCTCTGCCGCAAATCCTGAACGGCAAAACCGTTGAAAAAGCACAGGACGAAAGCCAGGCGACTGTGGTGGGGCGTCGTACGCCAGAAGATGGGCGTCTTATCTGGGAACAGCCTGCTGAAGCGCTGCACAACCTGGTGCGTGCGGTGTCCGATCCGTGGCCGGGCGCGTATGGTTTCGTCGGCACCAACAAATTTATCGTCTGGAAATCTCGCGTGCGTCACGATGTCGCCGCAGCAAAACCGGGCACCGTTATCTCCGCTTCTCCGCTGATCGTCGCGTGTGGTCAGGGCGCACTGGAAATCCTGACCGGTCAGAGCGACAAAGGCGTTTACATGCAGGGCGCTCAACTGGCTCAGGCGTTGGGCCTGGTGACTGGCGCGCTGCTGTCCAGCTATCCGTTTGTGGCGGTTAAGCGTCGTACTCGCGTGCTGATCCTCGGCGTGAACGGCTTCATCGGTAACCACCTGACTGAACGCCTGCTGAAAGACGACAACTACGAAATCTACGGTCTGGATATCGGGTCTGATGCGATCAGCCGTTTCCTCGATAACCCACGTTTCCACTTCGTTGAAGGCGATATCAGCATTCACTCCGAGTGGATTGAATATCACATCAAGAAATGTGACGTAGTACTGCCGCTGGTCGCCATCGCCACGCCGATTGAATACACCCGTAACCCGCTGCGTGTATTCGAACTCGATTTCGAAGAGAACCTGAAAATCATCCGTGACTGCGTGAAGTACAACAAGCGCATCATCTTCCCGTCCACTTCAGAAGTGTACGGCATGTGTACGGATAAGAACTTCGACGAAGACACCTCCAACCTGGTTGTCGGCCCAATCAACAAACAGCGCTGGATTTACTCTGTGTCCAAACAGCTGCTGGACCGCGTTATCTGGGCATATGGCGACAAAGCAGGTCTGAAATTCACCCTGTTCCGTCCGTTTAACTGGATGGGGCCACGCCTGGACAGCCTCAACTCTGCGCGTATCGGCAGCTCTCGTGCGATTACGCAGCTGATTCTGAACCTGGTTGAAGGCTCGCCAATTAAGCTTATCGAAGGCGGCAAGCAGAAGCGTTGCTTCACAGATATCAGCGACGGTATCGAAGCACTGTTCCGCATCATCGAAAACAAAGAAGGGCGCTGCGACGGGCAAATCGTTAACATCGGTAACCCGGACAACGAAGCGAGCATCAAAGAGCTGGCTGAAATGCTGCTCGACTGTTTCGAACGTCACCCGCTGCGTAACCAGTTCCCGCCGTTCGCCGGTTTCCGTGAAGTGGAAAGCAGCGACTACTACGGGAAAGGCTATCAGGACGTTGAGCACCGTAAGCCAAGCATTCGCAATGCCAAACGTTGCCTCGACTGGCAGCCGACGGTGGAAATGCAGCAGACCGTTGAAGAAACCCTGGACTTCTTCCTGCGCACTGTCGAGTTAACGGAAACCCCAAAATGAGGCAGAAGGTTGGCTTACGCGTTGATGTAGATACCTTTCGCGGAACGCGCGATGGGGTGCCGCGCCTGCTGGACATTTTCCAGCGGCACGGCATTCAGGCCAGCTTCTTTTTCAGCGTTGGGCCTGACAACATGGGGCGCCACTTGTGGCGCCTGCTAAAGCCGAAGTTCTTGTGGAAAATGCTGCGTTCACGCGCAGCATCGCTGTATGGCTGGGACATCCTGCTCGCGGGCACCGCCTGGCCGGGTAAAAATATCGGCACGCCAAATGCCGATATCATCCGCGCCACGGCGCAGGCGCATGAAGTGGGTCTTCATGCCTGGGATCACCATCGCTGGCAGATGTGGAGCGGTGTGTGGGGTCAACCTGAGCTGGAAGCGGAAATCGCCCGAGGATTGCAGGCGCTGGAAGCCATTATCCAGACCCCCGTGACCTGCTCAGCGGTTGCTGGCTGGCGTGCAGATGGCCGGGTAGTGCAAGCCAAAGAAGGGTTTGATTTCCTCTACAACAGCGACTGTCGCGGCACTCGTCCTTTCCTTCCTGTTCTTGAGGATGGAAAAACAGGCACCGTACAGATCCCGGTCACTTTACCGACCTGGGATGAAGCCGTGGGCGTTGAGGTTAGCGCTGAAGGATTTAACGACTGGCTGATTGACCGCATCCATAAAGATCGTGGTGTGCCGGTGTATACCATTCACGCTGAAGTGGAAGGGATTATCGGCGCAGAACAGTTTGAGCAGCTCCTGCAACAAGCGGAGGACGAGGGCATCGAGTTTTGCCCGCTGAGCGAACTGCTGCCGGATGACTTTAGGACGCTACCCAAAGGGAATGTGGTACGTGGCGAACTGGCGGGCCGGGAAGGCTGGTTAGGACAAGAACAACTTTTGGGATAAGCCTGATGAAATCCTTACGTGTCAGCGCATCACTGCTGTTTCTCTTCGCGCTCTACTATTTGCTGCCGTTGAATTTCCGCTTGTTATGGCAGCCGGACGAAACCCGTTACGCGGAAATCAGCCGCGAAATGCTGGCTTCCGGCGACTGGATTGTGCCGCATTTTCTGGGTCTGCGTTATTTTGAAAAGCCGATTGCCGGTTACTGGATCAACAGTATCGGGCAGTGGCTGTTTGGCCATGGCAATTTTGCTGTGCGCTTCGGCGTGGTGTTCTCAACGGCCTGCACCGCGCTGCTGGTGGCCTGGCTGGCGTGGAAACTCTGGCAGGATAAGCGTACCGCCATTCTCTCTGCTGTTATCTTTCTGACGGCGTTCCTGGTCTACGGCATCGGCACTTATGCCGTGCTCGACCCGATGATTTCCCTGTGGCTGATGCTGGCAATGTGCAGCTTCTGGGGCGCAACGCAGGCACAAACCACAGCCGGGAAACTGGGTGGTTACGTGCTGCTGGGGATCGCGTGCGGAATGGGCGTCATGACCAAAGGTTTCCTCGCGCTGGCCGTGCCAGTCATAGGCGTATTGCCGTGGGTGATTGTGCAGAAACGCTGGAAAGAAATGTGGCTCTGGGGCTGGGTGGCGATCGTCGTTTGCGTCCTGACGGTGCTGCCGTGGGGTCTGGCAATCGCGCATCGCGAATCTGATTTCTGGAACTACTTCTTCTGGGTCGAGCATATTCAGCGCTTCGCGAAGAGTGATGCTCAACATAAAGCCCCGTTCTGGTACTACATTCCGTTCCTGATTGCAGGCAGCCTGCCATGGCTGGCGCTACTGCCAGGCGCGCTGAAAAAAGGCTGGCAGGAGCGCGAACCGCAACGCGGCGCGTTCTACCTGTTGGGCTGGGTTGTGATGCCGTTCCTGTTCTTCAGTATCGCGAAGGGCAAGCTGCCAACCTACATCCTGCCTTGCTTTGCCCCGCTGGCTATTCTGATGGCGCGTTATGCGCTGGAAGCGGTAGACAAAGGTGCGAAGGCGCTGCGCTACAACGGCATGATTAATATCGGCTTTGGCTTAATCGGCCTGATCGCGGTGTTAGTCGTTTCGCCGTGGGGCGTGCTGCACAAACCAGTATGGAGCAACATTGAGCTCTACAAATGCCTGCTGGCAGCGATTGGGTTTGGTGTCTGGGCGCTGGTCGGCTGGTTGTCCATCCGTGATGGCGTGAAGGGCTGGGCGCTGGCGGCGTGCTGTCCGCTGGGTATCGCATTGCTGATTGGCTTTGCCATCCCGGACAAAGTTATCGACAGTAAGCAGCCACAGTTCATTACTGATATTGTGAGCGAACAGCTGACACCGAGCCGTTACGTTCTGACCAACAGCGTCGGTGTGGCCGCAGGACTGGCGTGGGAGTTGAAACGCAGCGATATCACCCTGTTCCGTCAGCAAGGCGAGCTAAAATATGGGCTGGCCTATCCGGATGCGAAAGACCGCTATATCGACAGCGATCAGTTCGATGGTTGGCTGGCAGAGCACCGTAAAGAAGGGCCTGTATCGCTGGTGCTTCAGCTCAACAAAGGACAACAGCTTGAGGATCTGAATCTGCCGAAACCGGACAACGTCTACAAGATGAGCCGAATGGTGTTCGTGCAGTATCTGCCAAAATGATAACGACCCTCTCTCTGCTGCTGGCAAGCCTGTTGAGCTGCGCCGGGCAGCTCTGCCAGAAACAAGCGACCCGTCCGGCGAAAGCCGGGCGGCGCGGGCAGCATATCGCCCTGTGGCTTGGGCTGGCGTTAGTGACGCTCGGGACGGGCATGGCGCTGTGGTTAGTGGTGTTGCAGCGCTTGCCGGTCGGCGTGGCTTACCCGATGCTGAGCCTGAATTTTGTCTGGGTGACGCTGGCGGCGAAATTTATCTGGAAAGAGCCCGTTTCAGTGCGTCACTGGTTGGGCGTGAGCCTGATAATCGGCGGAATTCTGGTGTTGGGGAGTAGCCTCTGATGGGTTTAGTCTGGGCATTATTCAGCGTCATTCTGGTCAGCGGCGCACAGTTACTGCTAAGAGCGGCGATGCTGTTGCTACCGCCAGTCGGGGATATTGGCGATCTGATCTGGCATCTGATCAGCCTTCAACCGGGAAGCGGCCTGCTGGTATTAGGGTTGTTCGGTTATCTGGCGTCGATGGTGTGCTGGTTCTTCGCTTTGAAACGCCTGCCGCTGTCAAAAGCCTACGCCCTGTTAAGTCTCAGCTACATCGCGGTCTGGGCCGCAGCCGTGTTCTTTCAACACGAAGCGTTTTCGTTTCAAGCGCTGGTGGGGGTCTTGCTGGTGATGGCTGGGGTGATGACGATTTTTGCGCCGGTGCGGCGGTAACATTTCCCCCTCTCCCTAACCCTCTCCCTCAGGGAGAGGGAACCAAAACTTCTCCCTCTCCTTTGGGGAGAGGGGGAAATCTCAACCTACCCGCTCAATCACCTGCTCAGTCACATGAAACGGCGTTGGCGTACACGCCGCCAGGCTCAATCCTTCATGCTGTAAATCACTCAGATGCAGATTCAACGGCGTGGTGCTGTCAAAACTCACTATCTGCCACGCGCTGCCGCCACGCTGCTTCACCATCGCTTCTTTGCGCGTCCAGATACGCCAGAACCTTTCCAGGCGGCGCTCTTCTGCCTCTTTCTCCAGCTCCGCGTGTTCATTGATGGTAAAGGTCGCGTTGGCGAGCTGCTGCCAGTGCGGGCGTGGGCGAATCGCTTCGATGTCGCACCCCACCGGACCTTCATCACTCAACAGTAGCGCGATGTTGTCGCCGCTGTGGCTCAGGTTGAACCACAGCGCGTGATCCTCGTCGAACCCCGGCTTACCCTGATCGCCATAGTGAATAGTCGGCAAAGGCGAGACGGCATGGCACAGCAGCGCACGGCCAGCCAGCCACGCATTGCGCCGTTTTCCTTCCGGGGCAAGCTCTGCGAGCTCAGACGGAAGTGCCGTCAGGCTAAGGGTCGATATTTTCCCGAGGAACAGCCGATACATCGTTACTCCCAACGCTTAATGACAATCGAGGTGTTGATTCCGCCGAAGGCGAAGTTGTTGCTCTGCAAGAACTCGCAGTCGATAGCCCGTGACTCTCCCATAATGTAGTCCAAATCGCCACATTGTTCGTCAGGCTGTTGCAGGTTAAGGGTCGGTGCAAACCAGCCTTCGCGCATCATTTGCAGGCTCATCCAGGCTTCCAGCGCCCCGCACGCGCCGAGCGTATGGCCGAAATAACTCTTCAAGGAAGAGATAGGTGTCTGGTTGCCAAATACGGCGACCGTCGCCTGGCTTTCTGCAATATCGCCACGGTCGGTTGCTGTGCCGTGGGCGGAGATATAGCCGATATCGGACGGCGCAAGACCCGCCTGACGCAGCGATTGCTCCATACAAATCTGCATGGTTTCGCGCTGTGGCTGGGTGATATGCGCCGCATCGCAGTTGGTGGCAAAGCCGACGATTTCACCGTAGATTTTTGCCCCGCGCGATTTGGCGTGTTCCAGTTCTTCCAGCACCAGCGTGCCTGCACCTTCGCCGATAACCAGGCCGTCGCGATTTACATCGAACGGTGATGGCGTGGTCGCTGGCGAATCATTGCGCTGGCTGGTGGCGAACAGGGTATCAAACACCGCCGCTTCCGACGGGCAAAGTTCTTCTGCACCGCCCGCGACCATCACGGTCTGATAGCCGTGGCGAATGGCTTCGTACGCATAGCCGATAGCCTGACTGCCTGACGTACAGGCGCTGGACGTCGGGATCACGCGCCCACGCAGGCCGAAGAACAGCCCGGTGTTGACTGCCGTGGTATGCGGCATCATCTGCACGTAAGTAGTGCCGGTGATGTTGTTGGTGTGTTTCTCGGTCAGCATGGTGGCGAACTCGCTCACCGGGCCAGTGCTGCCTGTTGAGGAACCATAGGCAATTCCGGTTTCACCGTTAGTCAGCACAGGATTATCAATAAGTCCGGCCTGCTCCAGCGCCAGTTCGCTGGCGCGAGTGGACAGCAGCGACACGCGACCCATCGCACGAATGCGTTTACGGGTGTAGTGAGCAGGTAGCGTGAAGTCGTCAATTGGTGCGCCAAGCAGCGTATGCAGGCCATCGTAAACCTGCCATTCAGGCATTTTGCGTACCGCATTTTGATAATTACGCAGGCGCGCAGAGACTGCTTCCCAGTCTTCGCCGAAGGCGGTCACGCCGCCCATCCCGGTGATCACAACGCGACGGGTCATAACATGCCTCCGTTAATGGAAATCACCTGACGGGTGACATAGCCCGCGATATCCGACATCAAATAGCTGGCAAGCCCGGCCACTTCTTCGGCCTGACCCATACGCTTCATCGGAATGATGCTCATCGCTTCTTTCAGCGCGGCTTCTTCCATCGCAATCATGCCGGTGTCGATAAGCCCCGGCGCGATGCAGTTCACGGTAATTTTGCGCTTCGCCAGCTCAATCGCCAGCGCTTTGGTCGCGCCAATGATCCCGGCTTTCGCCGCGCTGTAGTTCACCTGACCACGGTTGCCCATCACGCCGGAAACGGATGAAAGAGTAATGATGCGGCCGCCCTGACGCGTTGAAATCATCGGCATCACGCAAGGATGGATGACGTTGTAGAAGCTGTCGAGGTTGGTGTGGATCACGCTGTCCCAGTCGTCTTCACTCAGCGCCGGGAAGGCGCCGTCGCGAGTGATGCCCGCGTTGCTGACCACGCCGTACCATGCGCCGTGTTGTTCGATATCCGCTTCCAGCACTTCGCGGCATTGCTCGCGGTTGCCAACATCAAATTGCAGCAAACGGCCCGTGCCGCCCGCGCTTTCAATGGTGGTTAAGGTGTCCTGTGCGCCTTGCGCATCGCTGTGAAAATGCACGCCGACGGTAAATCCGTCAGCGGCCAGTTTGAGCGCAATCGCGCGCCCAATGCCTTTACTGGCTCCAGTAACCAGTACTGAACGACTCATGATGACGCTCCCTGTTGAAAAAGCGTGGTTAATTCTTCTTGTGATGGTTGAAAAGTGTTCACTCGCCCGGTGGCAAGTTTTTCCCCGTTAGCGCTGATGGCGCATTCAAAGCTGCCGAAGCGCTCGTCCTGCATCAACAACGTGACGGTGATGTCCAGAAGACTGTCGGCCTGAAATTCGCCCGCAGTGCATTTCAGTTCGCGTGCGCCGAGGACCATGCCGAGAGAGATTTGCGCTTCGCCGCGCTGCATGCGATGCCAACCAGACCAGACGCCAACGGTTTGCGCCATCAGCTCCAGCGCATACCAGCCAGGCAGATTGCCATTGGCATCGATAAACGGCGCTAACACGCCGCTCCGGTTGACCGTTACCCGGCAAATTGCTTGTTCGTCGGTCACGCTCTCAACGCTCTCAAGCAGCAGCATCGGCGCGTCGTGGGGCAGGTAATGACCCGGTGTTAAATAGTGGCTCATGCCGTTCTCCCCAACAGAATGCTGGCGTTGTTGCCGCCAAAGGCGAAGGAATTGGACAAAATAGTCGGGCGCTCAAGCGGCTGTGGCGAAGTGATAATTCCGCAGGCTGGCAGCGTGGTGTCAGCGGGTGACACGCTAAAATCCTGCGCGGGAAGCGGCAGGTGGCGTTCTAAAATCAGCATACACAGCGCCGCTTCGGTGATCCCCGCCGCGCCCAGCGTGTGGCCCGTCAGGTGTTTAGTCGAGCTGCAAGGCACGCTTTCGCCAAACAGAGCGTGAACCACTTTCGATTCCACCTGATCGTTGAGAGGTGTGGCGGTGCCGTGCAAATTGATGTAGCCAACTTCCTGCGGCTGTAATCCTGCGTCATTTAACGCCTGCTGAATCGCACGGATAGCGCCTTCGCCCTCAGGATGCGGAGCAGAAATGTGGTGTGCATCGCTGGATTCGCCCACGCCGAGCAGCGCGACGGGCTGAGGCTCGCGAGTCAGCAGCATCAGCGCAGCACCTTCGCCAATGGTGATGCCGCAGCGGTCGCGGCCAAAGGGCTGACACAGCGTGGTCGATAACGATTCTAAGCTATTGAAACCGTTCACCGGCATGCGGCTCAGCGTATCGGCCCCGCCGACAATCGCCACGTCCACGAGATCCGCTTCAATCAAACGGCGTCCGCTGATTATTGCGCGCGCGCTGGAAGAGCAAGCGGTAGAGAGCGTGTAAGCCGGGCCTTCAAGCTTCAGCCAGTTGCGCAGGAAACGCGACGGGTCGCCCAGTTCCTGCTGCGGATAGCGCCACGCCTCGCTCTCTTTGCCATTCAGCTTCAGATTCGCGTGCGTATCGCCTTCATCAAGCCCTGACGTGCTGGTGCCTAAAATCACCGCCACGCGGTCACGACCAAAGCGGGCAATGGCCTCATCAACCTGCGGCTGAATCTGTTCGAGGGCAACCAGCAGCAACTGGTTATTACGGGAGCGGTGGCTGGCAAACTCATCGGGGATTTCTGGCAACTCGCCGTCCACGCCGCCTAATACGGCGCTCACATCACCCTGAAGCCAGCCGTCGCGCGGGCGCATACCGGGCGCGACGCCTGCGGTTAAATTGGCGGCGATCTCATCCGGGGTTCGGCCCAGCGCGTTAATCATGCCTGCGGCAGCAATGTAGATCATCTCAGTCGCCCAGATATTGGATGGTGATGTGGTAATTAAAGACGTGCTGTTCAATGCTGATTGGCTCGCGCTTTCCTTTGCGCTGCAGGTAGGTGATTTCCGTCACCAGCTTGCCGCTCGCATTGCGAAGTTCACGTTTATCACCGTCATCTTTCAGCGTCCAGCCTTTCGGCAGTTGCGGCGTCCAGGCGCTCACAGGCCAGTGGCTCAGCATCACGTCAGCCAATACCTGGCTGGCGGGGGGAAGTTGTGGCACCACAATCGACTGCTCGGTGTGAATGCCTTTGTCATCATAGGTGACGAGGAACAGGCGAATGCCGACAGAGGAAAGGCCTGCCAGCGTCAGCTTTTTGTCATCGGCGTTGAGCATCACCAGCAGCGACTGCGTCTTGCCATTGAACGTGCCGGTCAGCAGTTGCTGTGAATTGACCGCAGGAGTGATCCCTGGCGCTGGCAGCGTGACCTGCGTGCCCGGCTGAAGCCAGGCCTGAGGGCGACCGTTTTCATCACCGGAAGAGTGGCTACAGCCCGTCAGGATCAGCACCGCCGCAACAGCAGCCATGCGTAAAAGTCTACTTATCATCGTGTTACCTCAAAACGGCGGTGCCGGGTGGCTTGATTGCCGGGTGGCGCTGGCGCTGACCCGGCCTACAAAATCCATCCGGTCGTAGGCCCGGCAATGCCCGGAGTCTCATGATTGCTTTCTCTTTTTACCCGGCATCGCCAGCGGCGACAGCAGGAAGGCGGTGAAAATACCGCTCACCAACACAATGCCAAAGCTGCTGATCGCCTGAGTGGCGCTGAACACCAGCATGCCTAGCGTTAACAGCGTAGTCATCATCGCCAGCCCAATAGCCAGCATGGAAGTGAGCGGGGTCCCGCGCGGGTTACTGAAAAACAGGGTGTAGTTGATGCCGATCCCAAGAACTAGCACCAGCGCCAGCAGGGAAAACAGGTTCACGGAATGGCCGCTGAACGCTAAAACGGCCAGCCCGCAGCTGAGCGACAAAGCCGAAGGCACAAGGCTAATCAGCCCTTTGCGCCAGCCAAGACGCAGCATTGCGCCTACGGCGATAATCACCAGCGCCACGCCAAGCAGCGCCGTCAAAATAGTGCGATACAGCGAGAACAGCGCATCGAAAGAGGCTTTGCGATCGTTCCACGCTACGCCCGTTGCACTGTCTGCCAGCTTTTGCAGGGCAGCGCTATCTTTCACGCCATCAACCGGCACCAGCACGCCGCTTTTGCCATCCGGCAACGTTATCCACAGCAGTCGCCAGCCTTCGCTGGCCGGACTTTTCAGCCACTCATCCACGCTCACTGGCATGGGCGTGAGATCAGGCGTGACAGTCTGCAATCCGGCAGTTTGTAGCGCAGTGACCACGCCCGGCGCGGCCTGTTTTAGCAGCTGTAAATCTTGCTGCTGGCGTTGCAGTGAATTGAGCGGCAGGGTGCGGTATTGCGTGAACAGGCCTTGTTGCTGCGCATTTTTAAGCTGTGGCGTGAAGGCTTCGAGACGTTCCAGCGTTTGTTGTGCTGTGTCGCCATACACCACAAACCATTTCTGGTCGACGCTCTGTCCGGTCAGGCTGGTTATCTGTTTTTCCTGTGCCAGCAAGTGCTGCGGCAGCGCCTGCAACTGAGCGATATCGTCGTTCACTTGCAGTTTCGACAGGCCGACCAGTGAAAACAGCGCCAACGCGGCAGGCAAACCGACCGACAGTTTTTTGTTGCGACGCCAGGCCGCCAACCAGCGCAGCATTATCGCCATCAATGGCACCGGGCGAACCGGTAAACCGCGGCACAGCCACGGATGCCAGAAAATCACGGTCAGGCAGGAAGCGCTTAAGCCAACGGCTGCGAACACCGCCATCTGGCGAATGCCCGGGAAGGGCGCGAGCATCATGATCAGATAAGCCGCCACGGTGGTCAGCAGTGCCAACAGTAGCGCGTTACGCACTTTGAGCAGGCTTTCCCACGGGGAGGACATTTCGCCATGCACCATGCGTTCGGTCAGATAATAGAGCGTGTAGTCGGCGGAAATGCCGATGATGCTCATGCTCATCACCAGCGTCATCAGGTGCAGCTCGCCGAACAGCAGCAGGGTGACTACCGTGCCCGCCAGCGCGCCAATACCAATCGAAACTAAGCACAGCAGCAGCGGGCGCAGCGAGCGGAACACCAGCACAATCAGCAGGATCACCCCGAGAAGGGTCGCCACACCGAGCGTCGACACGTCATGTTTCGCCTGTTGGCTGGCGTAATCGCTGTAGAACACCGTGCCGCGCGAAAGCAGCTGTGCCTGCGGATACTGCGTTTTAAGCTCTGTTTCCAGCGCGCTCAGTTTGCCGACCAGCGCATGGGTTTGCTGCATGTCGAACGAAGAACCGTTCAGTTCGCCGTGCAGTAAGTACCAGTAGTTTCCTGCGCTGTCTTGCGCGACCAGCCAGCCGTCCATCAGGCGGAGCTTCTGCCCGTTTTGCGCCAGCGCGAGCTGCGAGCCGCGCATCAGCATCAATGGGTCATTGTTCAGTTCTTTCCCGCTGACGCCAGAAAACGCAGAGTAAAGCTGAGACAAAATCCACTGCGCCTGTGCTTCGCCGCCTTGTTGCAGGCGGGCGCGGGTCGTCGGGTCAATCAGGCCATTGCGGTGTTTGAAGAAGAATTCTCCCCACGCTTGCTGGCTGTTAGCGTCCATCGCCCCTTTCACTTCCCGAAGCTGACCAGATTGCGCCAGCAGCGTTTGCCAGCGCTGCGCGACAGCCGGATCGGCCTTTTTCCCGGGGCTGACTAACCACACCACCTGCTGGTCGAGGCGCTGCATAAACCCGTTGCTCAGGGCGGGTGGAATAGCGCCCATACTTTGCGCTGGCAGCATCGCCAGCACGCTGCTGTTCAGGCGCGCACGCGGTAACAGCAGCGCTAAGGCCGCAACCAGGATCAGGCACAGCGCCAGCCAGCCAAAGGCGGCGCGGCGGGCGTTATTGGGCGGCAAAGCGCTTGCGTTCGTCATCGGTCAGAGTGGCGGGAGTCAGGCGTTGATTCGAGAGGGTGATGTCGGTGCGATCGCCCTGTTTATCGTTAAGCTGGATGGATTCCAGATACGTTTTTCCGCCCAGATCGATAGAGGTAAAAATCTTGTCCAGCGGCGTGGTGATGGGGGTGAGCTTCAGCGTCCAGCGCTCGTTGCCCTGATCTTTAAAATCGATGCGGAAGTTTTGCTCCAGCACTTTGCGGTCGGCCTGGAACAGTGCGCGCAGCAGATGATTGAACTGGAACATCTGCGGGTTGTTGTCGGCTGTAATGGTTTGCGGCGGCTGACCGTTAACGATCTGCACCATGCGCGAGTCGTCCAGCATCATGCTCATCGGGAACGGCGAGGTCTGATCCCACAGCAGGCCAGTATCGCGGGCAATCAGCATTTCGCCCTGTGAGCGCAGCGGTTGCGGCATCTCTTTGATGGTGCGGGTCTGGTCGAAGTGAGCGCGGACTATCGGCTGCTCGGTGAAACGCTGCTGAAGTTCTTCCAGCGTCACGGCGTGCACCAGCGGTGACAGCAGCAGAGCGACTAATGGCCACAGTTTCATTCTGATACTCCCATGCGTTCAAACAGAACCGGCGGGCTGACGAAGCACAGCTCTTTGGTTTTCTCTTCGACGGCGACCTGAATGGTGTAGCCAGTGGTGGTGCGTTTGCCCGTTGCGGCGTCGAAAATTTCATAGCCGATGCGCAGGCGGTTTTCATATTCTTCCAGCTTCGCACGCACGCGGATGGTTTGCTCGAAGGTCACCACATCGCGATACTTCACGCGGGTGTCGACCACCGGCCAGACGTAACCCGATTCTTTCATCTGGCGATAGCCGTAATCGAACTGGTTGAGCAGCGCCTCGCGGGCAATTTCAAAGTAGCGGAAGTAGTTGCCGTGCCAGACAACACCCATCATATCGACGTCGTGAAACGGGACGGTGATGGTCACTTCGGTGGTAAAGCGGGGATCGTTCAGCACCCGTTACTCCTTATCCGTAGCATCCGGCAGCTGCCAGAAATCAAAAAAGTTAAACCAGTCGAGCGGCGACAGCAGCGCGTAATGCTCCAGGCGCTGGGCATAATGGTCGACGGCGTTTTGCAGTGCCTGCTGGCGTTCACCGCGCGGCAGGATCAGCGGATCAGCGAACGGCTCACAGTGCACCTGCAATTTGCCCTGTTGTTTGAGGGCGAAAATCATCAGCACCGGGCATTTCAGCACCGAGGCCAAAATAAACGGGCCTTGTGGAAAGGGCGCTGGCGTGCCCAGGAAATTGCTCCAGATAACCCGCCAGTCACCGCCGCGTTGCGGGTTCACCGCAATGCGATCGCCGACGATCGCCACCCATTCGCCCTGATCGAGTTTCTCTTTCAGCAGCATTGCGGTGTCGGGGCCGACGTCAGTGACGGAGATCAGGTTGATACCCGATTGCGGGGCATTCTCTTCCATCACCTGCTTAAAACGTTGAGCGTTTTCATTGAACACCAGCGCGTTAATGGTGCGGGTGGAAAGCGCCCGACAAGCTTCGACATCACCCAGATGCGAGGCCAGCAGCAGCTTGCCCTGCGGGGCCGACATGTCTAAAGCAACCTGTGCGCCCGGTGCGAACACAATGTCACGGCCAGGTTTCAGTTCCCCGCGCCAGCTGGCGATTTTATCGAGGATCGCATGGCCGAAGCGCATAAAGTGATGGAAGCTGTTGAAGCGAGCGGGCTGCGGTTGCTGGCGGACATCCAGCTCGCGTTTGGCTTTCGCAATCCACTGCTGAGAGGCTCGACGTGGCACGCTTGCGGTCAGCCAGAACACGGCAATGACTGGCCACAGCAGCAGCGAAAAGGCCCCGCGACCAAAGGTTTTCCACACCCAAATCATCAGCCGCATGCCCCACAGCCCTTTGGCTTCCGGCTGACGCGCCCAGTGCTGTGTGCGACGGCGGAACAACAGCGAAGGGATGCGCGGTAACATGCCGAAGAACAGGCGGGTGTGCATCCATGAAATACGCACGTTGTCCTTCAGCGCATCAAAGTGCGACAACCCGTCTTCAGGATAAGTGACGCGCGTGGGCACGAAATAGCTGGTGTTGCCCTGCCAGTACAAACGCACCATCACTTCGGTGTCGAAATCCATACGTTTGCCCAGTGCGACGCGGCTTGCCAGCTTCAGCGTGGGGGCAACCGGGTAAACACGGAAGCCGCACATGCTGTCCTGAAGCTGCAAGGAAAGCGTTTCAATCCACACCCAGACGTGAGTGACGTAACGTCCATACAGACGTGAGCGTGGCACAGAATCATCGTAAACAGGCTTGCCAGAAATCAGTGCTTCCGGGTGTTTTTCGGCCATCGCCAGCAGGCGCGGGATATCTTCAATCGCATGCTGCCCATCGGCATCCACCTGCACGGCATGGCTGAAGCCTGCGCGTTGCGCCTCTTCCAGCCCGCGGATCACCGCCGCACCTTTGCCTGCGTTTTCTGCCAGGCGCACCAGCGTCACGTTATCGTGCTCAGCCGCCAGCGCTTCGAGCACCTCGCGAGTGGCGGTGTCGCTGCCGTCATCCACCACAATGCACGGCATCTGAAATGCGGACAGGCGCGTAAGCACGCTCGCCATCATCGCGCCGTGGTTGTAGCAGGGGATCAGGATGCAGGGCGTAAACGTTACTGACATAACCGAATCTTTCCGCTGCTGGCGGTGTGGCGTAATTCGCCTTCATGACGTTGGTAGCTGAAGCTGAGAAGCTGTTTTTCCGCCAGCCAGGAAAGCGTCAGCGTGACAGTGGTTTCCGGCAGCAGCGGTGCCTGGAATTTCACGTTCTGAATGCTGTGAAAGCGAAAGCCAGGGGCCAGCAGCGTGATGGCGTAGTGCATCACCCAGTCGAGCTGCGCCACGCCGGGAAGCAGAGGCTGCACGTCGAAATGCCCCTGGAACCAGAACAAATCCGGGTCGAGATGCAGCACAACCGCCAGTTCCTGAGGCTGCGCCTGGAGGCGTTCAATTTCACGAGGTTTCACGAAAATAGCTCCTGCAATTGCGCATAGACACGCTTGTTCAGGGTGTTCACGGGTATCTCATCGATGACTCGCCAGTAGCGAGGCACCGCGACAGATTCCAGCACTGGCATCAGCGCACGTCGCCACGCCTGTTCCTGCGCTTTACCACCGTTCTCCTGCCACTGTTGACGAGCTTGTTCTGTGAGCACCAGCGCTACGCCAATGCCCTGACGACCACCTCGCGAAACGGGCACCGCAGCAGCATCGACAATGCCTTCGAGCGCCATCAGGCGGCGTTCAATCTCGCTGAGGGAGACGCGTTTTTCTTCAATTTTGACAATGCGCCCGCGTCGTCCGACAAGCCGAAAACCGTCGTCGACCAGCTCAAGCTGATCGTCGAGCAACATGCCTTCCGGGTCGTTCAGCAGAGGCGACAACAGCCGCCATTCTTCGCCTTCCGCTCGCAGCGTCACTTCCGGGAACAGCTGCCAGGAAGTGCTGTTATCCACGCGCTGTCGCCAGGCCATAATGCCGGTTTCGGTGCTGCCGTAAATTTCGTCCAGCCAGACGTTCAGCCAGCTTTGGGTCTCTTTGACCTCTTTCCACGGCAGCATGCCGCCCGCTGAAAGGATCATCTCTACCGGTGGCGGCGTGAGGTTGGCGTCCAGCCGTTTCAGGAACGCCGGGCTGCTGATAAAGACATAACGGTGTTGAGGCGCGAGCGCACTCAGCTGTTCAGCGTAATACAGCATCGAGGCATGCAGAGGCATTCCGCAGGCCATCGGCAGGAAAATGCGGAACGTCAGGCCATACAGATGCTGCGGCACAACGGAGGCCACAACGCGACAACCTGCCAGCCGTGGGCCGAAACGCGTATGCAGCATTCGGGCTTCTTCGTCCAGCAGCGCGACAGGCTTGATAATCTGCTTCGGCTGTCCGGTGGAGCCTGAGGTAAACAGTTCCACGTAGCTGTCTGCCGCAATCGGCGGCAGGATGATGTCACTGTGCGCGAATGACGTTGGCGTGGCGGTCACTGCAAGGTGCGGCCCTTCCCACTGGAGCGTCGTTTCGCTCATCACGCCATCAAACAGGTCTTGTTGCTCATTGAGCAATGACTCACGGCAATGCCCTGGGATCACCGGAACTTTGCCCGCGTGCAGCGAGGCCAGCAGCGCCACGATAAACAGATAGCTGTCTTCGAAACACAGCGCCCAACGTTCGCCGGACTGAGCCTGCAACGCCTGCACCTGAACGCTCACGTCGCGACGTAAATCGCCGAGCGTCCAGTGGTGTTCACCGAGCCAGGCAACGACCGTGTCGTCAGGCCGCGTGGGGTTCAGCCACTGTGCCAGCGGAAGGGGGTAATTCATGGTTGTTCTCTTTTCATCAAGCGCCTGCGAACCAGCCATTCAGCGGCCATCAGGGTTCCCATCAGCAGGTAGGCCATCACGCCGTTCCATGCCGTCCACAGCTTCATGTCGCCATGCAGTGCGGTGAAGAGGGCGATTGATCCATTGACGATAAAAAACAGGCACCAGACACGGGTGACCTGACGGGTATAACGCACACCGGCGGGCGGCAGGTCGGGTTCACGCAGGCGCGCCAGACGCTCGACCAGCGGCATGTGGCTCCACAGCGAACCGCCAAACACCGCCAGCATCACCAGATTGACCACTACCGGATAAAACAGCAGCAGCTGATGAGCCTTCAGTAAGGCACTGGCGGTACACAGGGCAATGCCCGCGAGCGCCACGACCTGCAACACGCCACGCATCGGCCCGGCTTGTTTACGCACCTGGAAAAGACGCAATAACAGCAGCAAGGCCATGGTCGGCAGCAGCCAGTGCAGCCCGTTGTGCGCCAGACCAAAGCCAACCAGCAAAGGCCAGGCAAGCACAATGGCACCTGTCGCCAGCCGCATCAGCGGCAGCGAGCGTGAGCCGCGCATGTTCGTTACTCGTCGTGCAGCAGACGGCTTACGGCGTCGACCACATCCTGAACGGTGCGGACCGATTTGAATTCGTCAGGCTTAATTTTCTTGCCGGTTTTTTTCTGCAAATGGACGACCATATCGACGGCGTCGATACTGTCCAGCTCCAGATCTTCATACAGGCGGGCTTCAGGTTTGATGTACTGCGGGTCGATTTCAAACAGCTTGTGCAGAAGGTCAGCGACTTCCTGATAAATGGTTTCTTGTTCAGTCATAACGGACTCGTCTTCAGGCGCGCTGAGCGCTGATAAAGGACGCCAGTGTGGCAACGGAGTAGAAATGCTGACGCATCTCTTCGCTTTCTGCTGAAAGCACCACGCCATACTGATTTTTCACCGCGAGCCCAAGCTCGAGCGCATCAATGGAATCCAGGCCTAAGCCATCGCCAAAGAGAGGGGCATCGGTGTCGATATCATCCGCTGACAATTCATCAAGATTCAGGGTCTGAATAATGAGATTTTTGAGTTCAAGATAAAGGGCTTGCATCATTAATTCCTGCCAAAGAAGGTGCTTTCCCGGTCATGTTTCCGGGTCTGTCTTTTGCAATTGAGACAAAAACAGTCGGTTGAGCTGGCGTGCGGCCAGCGCCGGTTCTTGTAAGTTTGCATCATAAAAGTCAGTGATGGCGATACGCTCGCAAACATTCACGTCAAATATGGGTTTTACCGGTGGCACATCATACCACTGGCTTTGTTTATCCAGCATACGTTGGCTACAGCGAATCGTCACAATTCGGACATCACTGGTGCAGCGTACGGCAATATTGGCGGCGCCGCGTTGCAGCGTCATCGGTTCGCCCACGCGCGTGCGGGTGCCTTCCGGGAAAATCAAAATGGTGTCGCCGCGAGCCAAACGTTCTTCACAGGCGGGCAGCAGGCTGTCGGCTTCGCTGTTAATCAGATAGTTAGCGCTGCGGATAACCCCGCTCATAAATGGGTTTCGCAGCAGCGAGCTTTTCACCATGCAGTCGGTTTCGGGCATCACAGAGGCAATCAGCACGTAATCGAGCAGCGAAGGATGGTTGGCAATCACCAGGCAGCCGCGCTCATTTTGCAGGATCGCTTCGCCGTGAAAACGGTAATCCAGCACGCCCATCACTTTGGTCACCCACAGGAAAAAGCGAAAGCTGGCCGAGATGCTGCGACGGGCGATGCGGCGACGGCGTGTGCTGTCACGCACCAACACCAGCAGGATGTTGAACCAAATCAGCGAAAGCAGCAGGCCGCCGATACCGAACAGTGAAAAGCAGAATCCGGTGGCGAAGATGCGCCAGACGCGGTTGAACGGTGAACTGACCGCCTTCATGCGTGGCTCCAGCACCATTGGGCCACTTCGCCGCTGACGGTAAATTCATGGTCCTGATTCAAATAATGACGCAGGAAAGTCAGGCTTTGCGGTAATCCGCTTTCTGTCTCATCGCCACCGGCTCGCGTGGTGCAGCTAAGCTGATTTCCAGCTTCAAACACGAACGCCGCCGCGTAGGCCCACGTTGGCATCGAGGCCTGCAAGTCATGGTGATAAAACGCAGGCACTGCACCGTCAAAATCAACCATTAATACCCGTTTGTAGCCCGCCTGAAGCAGGCTGACGACTTCCAGCAGCCCTTGCTGGAAGGTATCTTTTCCGGCTGAAAGAGAAGAAGAAACAATCGGTTGCTGTGCGACGATAGTCAGATTGCCGACGGCAGAATTGTGCACCGACAGGGCAAAATCTGTTGGGGAAACCGGCTGCTGTTTTGCCAGCGCTTCCAGAATGCGGTAGTTGCGCTCAAGCTCGCCGTGGCGGCTGGTGTAAAGCACGGCATCAATGGCATGGTTTTTCAGCATCGCCAGACCGCATTCCACAGCCAGCTTGCTACCGGAACTTAGGCGACGAGCCGTCATCATTGGCAGCGCAGTCAGTTTGCCCTGCGGGGCGGCTGAGTCTATTTCGCCAGTGCTACGTGCCCAGTCGAGCCAGTGGGCTGGGTCGCTTAAGCCAGGCGCGCGGGCCTGCCAGTCGGTTAGGGTTAATGAGTATTTCATCGGTGCGGGCCTGAGCTATCAGTACGTTAAATAAAGTGATGCCACTTATTATTGGTGTATTCATGCGGCATATTGTTCTTCGCGCCTACATCCTACAATGTTATTGATGCGTAAGCGATCAGAGATAAGGCAGAGTGGTCTTAAACTCGCAAACAGTTTCAGTCTGAGGATGAATATCGGCCCCATAAGGCCCGATATTCCTCTTATCTGGATTACAATTGTGCGCCGGTAGAGAGATAAAGCTGAATATCTTTATCCAGGTTATGCACCCAGCGATTGTAGTTGCGGTGGATTTGCCCGCCTGATGCCATCAGATTGATACTGCTGTCATATTTGATGATGTAACTGTTGGCAGAATACTGCACGATAATATTGGCAGTATGGTCGCGAGCCTGCTGGCGGCCTTTAATTACCCCAGGACCGGCATCGGTCATAATCCACTGGCGGTTGAGGCCAGCTTTTAAAATAGCGGTGCGAACCTGAGCTTCAGTGTGACCGCTGGTAACCGGGCTTTGCACGGTTTCAATCGGCTCCGTGCGGGAAACACAACCCGCCATTACGCCGACCATCAGGGCGGCAGCAAACCATTTCACTAACTTTTTCATCAATAACTCCATTCCATACCTGAATCGATGCGTTATTAAACCCGGCAATATCCAAACCTTTTATCAACGGCCGGTGAAAATTTACCCATTGCCCATCATTAGCGATTTTCTCGTTATTTTAGGGTTAATAAAGTCTTCTTTTATTAATCCCCAGTTGCCAATGATAGCGGGTTGTAAAATGATATGTGAGTGTGTGCGGCGCTGCAACAAGAATGGCTGTTAATATCCTGGTTAATATTCATTACGTAAAATGTAAATTTTATAAAGGTGGATTTTAGTTAGGGGGTTATTCATTTCTGCATTAAGAGAAAACAAAACTACCTGAACAGGTAGTTTTGTTTATCTCCGTCGGCTATCCGGGAAGCCGGCTTTTCGGTCGCCCTGGCCCCAACAAGATCGCCAGCTTGCTGCCGCCTTTGGTGGTTTCCATCCAGATTTTGCACACACTGGTGAGCGGAACGGACAGCAACATGCCGACCGGGCCCAGCAGCCATCCCCAAACCAGCAACGATAAGAACACCACCAGGGTCGACATCCCTAACCGGTGTCCCATCATTCGTGGCTCGACGATATTGCCCAGCACCATATGCACCGCCAAAAACAGCGCGCCGACCAACAGACATTCATACCAGCCATTAAACAAGAAAGCCTGAATCATCGGCGGAATGGCCGAAATCACCGAGCCAATGTTGGGCACATAGTTCAGTAAGAAGGCCAGCACGCCCCACATCAGCGCGAACTGCACGCCAAGCAGCACCAGACCAAGCCAGACGATCACGCCCGTCCACAGGCTAATGAGCGTTTTCAGCGCCAGATAATGCGACACGCCTTTCAGCGCGCGGTGCAAACCGGCGATATGAATCTGCGGATTCACCAGCGCGAATCGCAGTTTGTAAGGCACATGACGTACCTCAAACAGCATAAACACCACGGTCATCACCAGCAGGACAATGCTCGCCATCGCCCCGGAAAGCCCGGTCATCATGGTGGTGGCGAAGGTCATCATTTTGTCGGAATCAATGCGCTGCAACATGCGCTCCGGCGACATGTGCATATGCAGAAACGGCAACGAATCCTGCAGGGCGAGCAGCTTGTGTGTCAGTTCTTTGTTGTACTTCGGCAGCATGGCAATAAATTCATTGCTCGACGCCGCCAGTACGCCGAACAGCGCCGTGAGTACGCAGAGCATCACGAAGACCACAATGCTGATCGCAACCGGGCGTGATATGCCGCGACGAATAAACCAGGTGACTAAAGGATTGAGAACAATGGCGAAAAACAGCGCCAATAAGAGCTGAACAATAATGTCGGCGGCGGCGTGGATCCCGGCGAGGATGATCACCAGTGAGGCAAGTTTTAACAAGATATGCAGGCCCGCTTTATCAGCGGCAGATGTATTCATGGTGCTTTCCTTATGAGCTATCGGCATTAAGTGTAGTGCGTTGCTGCGGGGTAACTATCCGAAAGCGAAGCCGAAGGAAGCCCGATGAACCTTTTTTTGGCTGTAAATTGCCCGGCGGCGCTACGCTTGCCAGGCCTACAAAAGCGACAATCCGTAGGCCGGCGTAAGGCGAAGCCGCCACCCGGCTTGAGCGCTGATGTCACATGTGTTCACGCTTATTTGCGATAAAGCAAAAAAAAGCCCCCGGTCGTGAAACCGGGGGCCTTGTCGTCAGCAGACTGCGTTAGTTGATGACGATGGTATTGATGATGTTTTCCGCTGCGGTCTGCGCTTTCTGCTGATCGTCAGCAGGCAGGGTGATTTGCAGGGTCAGCAGTTTGTTGTCCACTTTACCCAGCACAACGGAGGAGTAAGCGGTCTGGCCTTTGGCAGAAATAATGCTGTCGAGCTGCTGCAAGGTGTGGCCTTTCAGCTCGATGGATTTGTTGGTCACAACTTGCAGCTGTGGATCGCGACCGCGCTGTTGTTCTTGCAGACGCTGAGCCAGGACACCCAAATCTTCATTGGTGTTGTCGCCGACAATCACAATCACCGCTTTCTGGCCGGTGGCGTCAGAATAGACGTGCATGTTGTTGGCCTGAGTGCCCAGTTTGCCGCTCTGGTCGGTCATATCGGCCGGCAGGGAGAAACTGAGTTTGCCATCCAGCAGACTCACTGGCTGAGCCGCTGCATTGCTCTCAGCGGATGCGCCCTGTGCAGGGGCTTTGCTGTCGCTGTTATCACAGGCGGCAAGACCCATCACCAGCAGGCCAATACCGACATATTTCACCAAATTGCGCATTGACATCTTCCTTTCGATAAACGGCCATTAATGGCACATCCGGCTATCTTATCACAACCTGTGTAATGAACTCTTAACCGTGCTGAAAAGCCCGGATTTCAGACTTATCTGCCAGCTTTTTCAACAGCATATTGAGCAACACGCCGTACATCGGCAGGAAGAAGACGATGCTGATAAGCACCTTAAAGCTGTAATCGACCAGCGCGATTTCTTTCCAGTGCGTCGCCATAAACGGGTCGGTGCTGCGCCAGAAAGCAATAAAGAAGAAGGCGACGGTGTCGCTGATATTGCCGAACAGCGTGGACGCAGTGGGTGCCAGCCACCAGTGGCGGCTTTGGCGCAGGCGATTGAACACGCCCACGTCGAGGATTTGCCCCAGCGCATAGGCCATAAAGCTTGCTGCCGCGATACGAGCCACGAACAGGTTAAAGCTACCCAGCGCAGCAAAACCTTGCCACTCGCCCATGTAGAACAGGGAAGAGATGACATACGAAATCAGCAGGGCAGGCACCATGACCGCGAAAATAATCTTGCGGGCAAGCGGCGCGCCAAAGATACGCACGGTCAGATCGGTGGCAAGGAAGATAAACGGAAAACTGAAGGCGCCCCAGGTGGTATGAAAACCAAAAATGGAGACCGGCAGCTGCACCAGATAGTTACTGGAGGTGATCACCAGCAAATGAAAAAGCGAAAGCCAGAACAACGCTTTTACGCGCTGAGTTTGAGAAAACGACGTCATATTGTGACCTTTTTAGTGGTTGGGGTGAGGGAACCCAATAAAAACCGCCGCATGATACTGCGTTTAGCCTGCTTTGCAATGGCTAATTTTCACGCAACCGTTAACCTGCCTTGCTTCACAAAACGGTGGCGGTAAACTAGGGCGGTTTTTTTGACTAACTGAGTACACCATGAGCGAACTTTTTTCTGCGGCGGACCACACTTTGGATGCACAGGGCCTGCGTTGCCCTGAGCCGGTAATGATGGTGCGTAAAACCGTACGCACCATGCCTGTTGGCGAGACCCTGCTGATTATCGCCGACGATCCGGCCACCACCCGCGATATTCCGGGTTTTTGCCGTTTCATGGAACACGAACTGATTGCTCAGCAAACCGACAGCCTGCCTTATCAGTATTTGATTCGTAAAAACCACTGAGTACGTGAGGGCGGATTCTGTGATCTGCCCTGAAATATCGTTATCAAATCGTTAAACCGACGTTTCATTATTGTTTCTTTTGTGACCCCTCTCACCGTCCCTTTCTTCTCTCCAGGCTACTTTTTAAACGCAAAAATAAAACAGCGTTTTACTAATTCCTCTGGAGACGACCGATGAAAATGACCGTAAAGCCATTTGTGGCCGCCTTATGCCTGTCCAGCGCCACGCTCTGCTTCTCTACCCTGGTTTGCGCGCAAACTATCCGTGCCGCTGATGTTCACCCGGAAGGGTATCCGAACGTGGTCGCAGTGCAGCATATGGGCGAAAAGCTCAAGCAGCAAACCCATGGCGACCTGGAAATCAAAGTCTTTCCGGGCGGCGTGCTGGGTGATGAAAAGCAAATGATTGAGCAGGCGCAAATGGGGGCGATCGACATGATCCGTGTGTCGATGGCTCCGGTGGCGGCGATCCTGCCTGACGTAGAGGCTTTCACATTGCCGTATGTGTTCCGCGATGAAGATCATATGCATAAGGTGATCGACGGTGATATTGGCAAACAGATTGGCGACAAGCTCACCAACAACCCGAAATCAAAGCTGGTGTTTCTCGGCTGGATGGACTCCGGCACGCGTAACCTCATCACCAAACAGCCGGTGGTGAAACCGGAAGATCTGAAGGGGATGAAAATCCGCGTGCAGGGCAGCCCGGTGGCCATTGATACCCTCAAAGACATGGGCGCAAACGCCGTGGCGATGGGGGTGAGCGAAGTTTACAGCGGCATGCAGACCGGGGTCATTGACGGCGCGGAGAACAATCCGCCGACCTTTATCGCGCATAACTATATGCCGGTGGCGAAAAACTACACCCTCAGCGGCCACTTTATCACCCCGGAAATGCTGCTCTATTCCAAAGTGAAATGGGACAAGCTGAACGCCGACCAACAGCAAAAAATCCTGACCCTGGCTCGTGAAGCGCAAATGGAACAGCGTCAGCTGTGGAACGCCTATAACCAGCAGGCGCTGGAGAAAATGAAAGCAGGTGGCGTGCAGTTCCATACCATCGATAAAGCTTATTTTGTGCAGGCGACGGAACCGGTGCGCAAAGCCTATGGCGAGAAGCACCAGGACCTGATGAAAGCCATCGCCGACGTTCAGTAATTCCTGCCTGACGGAGGACATATGTCTGAGCAATTTTGTCGACTGATGGACAAGGTGTACATGCTGGCGATGTGGGTAGCAGGTGCGGCGCTGTTGATGATGACGGTGGTTATCCCGATTGGGATTTTCTCTCGCTATGTGCTGAACCGAGGGGAATCCTGGCCTGAGCCGGTGGCGATTATCTGCATGGTGACGTTTACGTTTATCGGTGCGGCGGTGGGGTACCGCGCCGGATCACACATTGCGGTCAACATGCTGACCGATCGTTTACCTGCCGCGTTGCAGAAAGTCGCTGCGCGGCTGGTTGATCTCTTAATGCTGTTGATAACCGGGATCATGTTCTGGTACAGCGCCTGGCTGTGTGCGGATCTCTGGGAGCAACCCGTTGCCGAGTTTCCGTTGCTGACCTCGGGTGAAACGTACCTGCCGTTGCCTGTGGGATCGGCAGTCCTGATTCTGTTTGTGATCGAGCGTCTGCTGTACGGTTCCCAGGAGAATCGTCCGGTCGTGCTTATCGGTAACCACGGCTGAGGACTTTCTGATGGACGCATTTATCTTACTGTTTACCCTCGCCATTTTACTGGCTCTCGGCATGCCGGTGGCTTTTGCTGTGGGGTTAAGCGCCGTGGCCGGGGCGCTGTGGATTGATTTGCCGCTTGAAGCATTGATGATTCAGATAACCAGTGGGGTGAACAAATTCACGCTGCTGGCGATCCCGTTCTTCATTCTGGCGGGGGCCATTATGGCGGAAGGCGGTATTGCCAGAAGGCTGGTCAATTTTGCTTATCTGTTCGTCGGTTTTATTCGCGGCGGGCTGTCGCTGGTAAATATCGTCGCCTCCACCTTTTTTGGGGCGATTTCAGGCTCTTCAGTCGCGGACACGGCTTCTATCGGCAGCGTCATGATCCCGGAAATGGAGAAGAAAGGCTATCCACGGGAATATGCCGCGGCAGTCACGGCAAGCGGGTCGGTGCAGGCGATACTTATTCCACCCAGCCACAACTCGGTGATTTATTCTCTGGCAGCAGGCGGTACGGTGTCGATTGCCACGCTGTTCATCGCCGGGGTGTTGCCAGGATTGCTGTTAGGCGTATGCCTGATGGTGATGTGCCTTGGCTTTGCCCACAAGCGGGGCTACCCGAAAGGCGAAGTGATCCCGTTTAAACAGGCGCTGAAAATTTTCTTTGATGCCCTGTGGGGGCTGATGACGGTGGTTATCATCCTTGGCGGTATTCTTTCCGGCATTTTCACCGCCACGGAATCTGCGGCAGTAGCCTGCCTGTGGGCGTTCTTCGTGACCATGTTTATCTACCGGGATTACCGGTGGAGCGAACTGCCAAAACTGATGTACCGCACGGTGAAAACGGTCAGTATCGTCATGATCCTGATTGGTTTTGCCGCCGCATTTGGCGCGGTGATGACTTACATGCAGTTGCCGGTTCGCATCACTGAATTCTTCACGTCGCTCTCAAGCAACAAATACGTGATCCTGATGTACCTGAACGTCATGCTGCTGCTGATTGGTACCCTGATGGACATGGCACCCATCATCCTGATCCTTACGCCCGTATTATTGCCCGTGACCAATTCGCTGGGCATTGATCCGGTGCATTTTGGCATGATCATGATGGTGAACCTTGGGATCGGCCTGATAACACCACCGGTAGGATCAGTGCTGTTCGTGGCGAGTGCGGTCAGCAAGCAGAAGATAGAAACGGTGGTTCGCGCCATGCTGCCCTTTTACGGCATGTTGTTGCTGGTGCTGGGAATGGTGACTTACATCCCGGCGATTTCGCTCTGGCTACCTCACGCATTGGGGATGTAGTTTTACACGGCCGGGCGGCACTTTGGCTTGCCCGGTCGTGAAGAACTTATTTCCGACGTAATAACCGCAAAGCATTCGCCGTCACTAACACCGTTGCGCCGGTGTCGGCCAGCACGGCCAGCCACAGGCCGGTGAAGCCGAGCAGCGTGGTGACGAGGAAAATCCCTTTCAGCCCTAGCGCGATGGCGATGTTCTGCCGGATGTTGGCGTGCGTGGCGCGGGCGAGGGCAATCATCTGCGCCAGGCCGGTCAGGCGATTGCCTGTCAGGGCGGCATCGGCGGTTTCCAGTGCCACGTCGGTCCCGCTGCCCATCGCAATGCCGATGGTGGCGGCTTTCATGGCGGGTGCGTCGTTGATGCCGTCGCCGACCATGGCCAGTGGTTCACTTGCGTTTAGCTTACTGACTTCCTTCACTTTGTCTTCTGGCAGCAGGCCAGCCCGATATTCCAGACCCAATTCTTGAGCGATAGCTGCGGCTGCTCGCGGGTTATCACCCGTCAGGATCACGCCTTGTACGCCAAGCTGATGCAGGGCCGCAACGGCTTCTCGTGCGTCTTCCCGTAAGGTATCGCGCAGGGCGATAATCCCCAGCAGCGCTTCGTTGCGTACAACCAGCACCACCGTTTGCCCGGCGCTTTCTAATTGCTGGATTTGTTCTTCAAAACCAGTCGCGTTGAATTTTCCTGCGGCACAAATCAGCACTCGCTGGCCTTCCACTTCAGCCTCAATGCCTGAGCCAGCCAATGCTCTTTGATGACTGGCTTCCGCTATCGTCAAGCCACGAGTCTGGGCATCGGCCACAATGGCCTGCGCCAATGGGTGGCTCGACCCTTGTTCAACGGCGGCTGCGAGGGCAAGCAATGCATCCTCATCGACAGAACCTGTCGCCACTATTGACGTCACTTTCGGTTTGCCGACGGTGAGGGTGCCTGTTTTATCAAAGGCAATCTGGCGAACACGTCCAAGTTGTTCAAGTGCCGCACCGCCTTTAATCAACGCACCACGACGCGCTGCCGCTGCCAGACCCGAGGTGATCGCTGCAGGCGTGGAAATGACCAGCGCACAAGGGCAGCCAATCAGCAGCAGCGTCAGGCCTTTGTAGATCCACGGCATCCATTCGGCTGCAAAGAACAGAGGCGGGACAATGGCGACGAGCAGGGCGACGAGCATGATCGCCGGGGTATAAATTCGGCTGAAGCGGTCGATGAAGCGCTCAATGGGGGCGCGGCGTTCGTCGGCTTCTTCAATCAGGCGCAGGATGCGGTCGATGGCGCTGTCTCCGGGTTCAGAGACAACGGTCAACTGCACCAGACGGTCAACACTGGTGGCGCCTGCCGCGACTTTTTCGCCTGCATTACGCTCCACGGGAACGGATTCACCGGTCAATGCGCTTTCATCAAAGCTGGCGAAAGGTGAAATCAGCGTACCGTCGGCTGGCAAACGCCCCCCTGCGGCAACTTCAATCACATCGCCAGGGCGCAAATCACGCCGGGCGACCGTTTCCCGCTCGCCGTTACGCAAGCGAACAGCGGTTTCGGGTTTCAGGGCCATCAACGCGCTGACGCCTTTACGCGCACGGCTGGCAGCCCAGCCTTCAAGCCGTTCACCAATCAGAAACAGTAGCAGCACCATGGCTGCTTCAGCGGTAGCCCCGATAAACAGCGCGCCGAGGGCGGCAACGCTCATCAGGGTTTCAATGGCGAACCAGCTGCCGCTTTTTATCAGGCGTAACGCCTGACGGGCAATCGGGAATAGCCCGACCAGGGCGGTGACAATAAACGCCAGTTGTCCGGCTGGATTGTTCAGTTGTTCCAGCCCCCAACTGACTGCCATCATCACGATAAGTGCTATCAGCGGCAGATTATCCCGCCAGGCTGGCGTTGCCGCTTCCTGTGGCGCATCTTCGCTTTGCAGGCTGTAGCCGAGCTCACTGACGGCTTTTTCAATTTGAGGGCGCACGTCGGCGTTGGCGGTGACCACCAGTTTCTCGGTGGCAAACATCACCTGGACGTGATTGACGCCTGCAACCTGACGGGCGGCGTTTTCGACTTTTCGCGCGCAGGCGGCACAGTCCATACCGCTGACATTCCAGCTAAAGCGGTTGCCGGTTGTGTCTTCCGCTGGTGCAGTATTGTCTGTGCAATCAGCCTCGCAGCAGCAGGTTTCTTTCTCCGCCGCAGCAGGTGCGAAGCGCAGGGTGGAAAATTGCGGGACGTTTTTGTGGTCAGATTCTGGTGTCGTCATAGCACCCTCCGGCTAATGATAATTTTCTCATTAACCGAAGGATACACTCTGGAGTCGACTCCAGAGTCAAGGGCTTTTAAAGATACAGAGCGCGGACAATCAGGAAGTGCCCGGCGAAGTAGCAAGCGGACGCCAGCGCGCTGTCGGCACGGAAGCGGCGGCGGTAGTGACTGCCCAGCCAGACGATATCGCTGATCAGCAGCAGCGTTGCGCCCATGAAGCCGGAAAGTGCGGTATCGACAGGGCGGAAGAACCACAGTTCACCCGCCAGCCACACCATCACCAGCGTCATGGCGATGAAGGTGCAAACGGGCAAGCGCAGCTCTTCAAGGCGCGACCAGATAACGGCAATCAACACCGCGCCAATCACCAAAAGCACTAACGGTAGCGGCCAGAAAAACGACAGCGTCATCTGGCTGGCAAACCAGATGGTATAGAGCAGATGAGACAGGAAAAAAGCGCCGATGGCATACAGCAGGCGTTCACGCGAAAGCAGCGTGAGCGCATCACCAATCAGCGAAGCACAAAGGCCCGCGAGTACCAGATAGCTGATGGCGTTGAACATCGGCGCTTGCCAGGCAAGCAGCAGGAGCAGAATCAGGGTGACAGGTTTGAACACCCAGCGTTGCCAGACGGGCCCACGATAAGATGCATCCACATACAACCAGCCGGACAAACAGACTGCGATGAAAGACCAAAGCATAGTAAATCCTTGTATTGTCTAATAAGCACTCTCTGGTTTCAGTGTAGTGGTGCCAGCAGGCAGATGGCAATGCCAGTGAAGGCAAGGTATCCTGATTTCCGCCAAATCTGATGGGATAGTTCAATGAGTAAGATGCCGCTCTTTTTTGTGGTTGTGGTGGCGATTATCGTGATTGCAGCCTCGTTTCGCTTCGTCCAACAGCGTCGTGAAAAGATGGATAACCAGGCCGCACCTTTGCTGCAAAAGCAGGTGGTGGTGAGCAATAAACGTGAAAAAGTGATTAACGACCGGCGTTCTCGCCAGCAAATTGTGACCCCTGCGGGCAGCGATATGCGCTATGAAGTGAGTTTCAGGCCGCAAACGGGCGGGCTGGAAGTGACCTTCCGCGTGGAAGAAAAAGAATATCACCAGATAACTGTCGGCGATAAAGGCACCTTGAGTTACAAGGGCTCTCAGTTCGTTGAGTTCGTGCCTGAATAAGACGTAGGCCGGGTAAGCGTCAGCGCCACCCGGCAATCGAGCCACCCGGCAATCGAGCCATCCGGCAATAAATCACTTCTTCTTCGGCGTTAACTTCTTCTGCCAGGCAATCAGTTCAAACACCCCAAACAGGAAGATGCGGATTTGCTCGCCGCGCGTCATCTGCGGGCCATCTTTTGGCATCGTGGATTTCAGCAGCGCCATTTGCATGCCGTGCATCAACACCATGAAAATCAGCGCCACGTTGACGAAAATATTCAGCGGGCGTGGGAAAGGGTGCACCAGATTCAGCACCAGAAAGGCCCAGACGCAAAGCATCAGCAGGCGGCCCAGATTAAGCAGCATTGTGTTCTCCTTGTGCTTCACGATGATAAAGACGATAAGCCACCTGACCGGCCACTTTCTCGCGGTGTAAATCCCAGTGTGCGGGGACGGGCGGCAGGCCATTTTCCACTTCGCTTTCGACGTAAATCAGCGCGTCGTCTGCCAGCCAGCCGTTTTTTTCCAGCAGACTCAGTGTTTCTTCCAGCAAGCCTTTGCGGAATGGCGGGTCAATAAACACCACGTCATGCGGCGTGCCAGGCTGGGCGAGGAAGGTTAACGTGTTAGTGTTTACCACCTGCGCATGGCTGGCTTTCAGCGTGGCGAGGTTTTTTTGTAACTGTTGTGCGACGTGACGCTCCATCTCCAGCAAGGTGGTGCTGCCGGCATAACGGGAGAGCGCTTCAAGCCCTAAAGCGCCGCTGCCAGCGAAACAATCCAGGCAACGCGCGTCGACCATATGCGGGGCAAGCCAGTTAAATAGCGTCTCACGAACGCGGTCTGTGGTTGGGCGCAGGCCAGGGCTGTCGGGCACCGGGAGCTTACGGCCCCGCCATTGCCCGCCTATAATGCGGATCTGACCGCTGCCGTTGTGGTTTGGTTTTTTCATAGCGTTCTTCAGCTCAGTGCTGGATTACTCTTCCAGGCGGTGATGCGCGTTAAGTAAAGTGATAGACTATTTCATCATTTTTTTAGCTTCCATGTACATAGCGGTGACGCGGTGCCGGGAGTCAACAGCGAAGAGTGTGGTCGCCGATGGCAAAAAACAAAAAGAAAGGCTTTTTCTCCTGGCTGGGTTTTGGACAGAAAGAACAGGAACAGCCGCAGCAGGAAGCCGAACAGCAACTGACAGACGTTGAGCAAACGCCCGTCGAGCCTGTTGTTGAAGAGGTTGTGGAGCAGATTGCTGAGCCTGAAGCAGACACGTCCGCACACAGCAAAGAAGAGACTGAAGCGTTCGCCGATGACGTGGTCGAGGTGACCGAAGAGGTCATCGAAAGCGAAAAACCGCAGCCGGTTATCGAGCCGGAACCTGTCGCAGAGGTTTCTGCTCCGGTTGAAGAGCCCGTTGTTATCGACGAGCCAAAGGCAGAAGTGGAGCACGAAGCGCTGCCGCTACCGGAAGAGATTGTCGAAGAAGACCCTGTTGCTGTTATCGAAGAAGAAGCCGTTGTGGCGCATCAGCCTGTGGCTGAGGAAGAGCTTGCCGAAGAAGACGAACTGACCGACGAAGAGCTGGAAGCTCAGGCGCTGGCGGCTGAAAACGCGAATGATGAGGCAGAAGAAGCCGTCGCTGTCGAAGCCCCGCTTCAGGAGCAAGAAAGGCCGACCAAAGAAGGTTTCTTCGCTCGCCTTAAGCGCAGTTTGCTTAAAACGAAAGAAAATCTCGGTTCCGGATTTATCAGCCTGTTCCGCGGCAAGAAAATCGATGATGATCTGTTTGAAGAGCTGGAAGAACAGCTGCTGATTGCCGATGTCGGCGTGGAAACCACCCGTAAAATCATCGCTAATCTGACCGAAGGCGCGAGCCGCAAACAGCTGCGAGATGCCGAAGCGCTGTACGGTCTGCTGAAAGATGAGATGAGCGAAATCCTCGCAAAAGTGGATGAGCCGCTTAATATTGAAGGCAAAACCCCGTTTGTTATCCTGATGGTTGGCGTTAACGGGGTGGGTAAAACCACCACCATCGGCAAACTGGCGCGTCAGTTTGAGCAGCAGGGCAAATCCGTAATGCTGGCGGCGGGCGATACCTTCCGTGCGGCAGCCGTTGAACAGCTTCAGGTTTGGGGCCAACGCAACGACATTCCGGTGATTGCTCAGCACACCGGTGCAGATTCCGCTTCCGTGATTTTCGATGCGATTCAGGCCGCGAAAGCGCGCAACGTGGATGTGCTGATTGCCGATACCGCAGGGCGTTTGCAGAATAAATCGCACCTGATGGAAGAACTGAAGAAAATCGTCCGCGTGATGAAAAAGCTGGACGAGGAAGCGCCGCACGAAATCATGCTGACAATTGATGCCAGCACCGGGCAGAACGCCATCAGCCAGGCGAAGCTGTTCCATGAAGCCGTTGGGCTGACCGGCATTACCTTGACTAAACTGGACGGGACCGCCAAGGGTGGCGTTATCTTCTCGGTGGCCGATCAGTTTGGCATTCCGATCCGCTACATTGGCGTCGGCGAACGTATCGAAGACTTGCGTCCCTTCAAATCGGACGATTTTATTGAGGCACTTTTTGCCCGAGAGGATTAACAATGATTCGCTTTGAACAAGTCAGCAAAGCCTATCTCGGTGGGAGACAAGCGCTGCAGGGGATTAACTTCCAGCTGCAGCCGGGCGAGATGGCCTTTCTGACCGGCCATTCCGGGGCAGGGAAAAGTACCCTGCTGAAGCTTATCTGCGGTATCGAGCGTCCAAGTACCGGGAAAATCTGGTTCAGCGGGCATGACATCAGTCGCCTGAAAAACCGCGAAGTGCCGTTTCTGCGTCGCCAGATTGGCATGATTTTCCAGGATCACCACCTGCTGATGGACCGGACCGTTTACGATAACGTAGCTATCCCGCTGATCATCGCGGGCGCCAGCGGGGATGACATTCGTCGTCGCGTGTCGGCGGCGCTGGATAAGGTCGGGCTGCTCGACAAAGCGAAAAACCTCCCGATTCAGCTCTCCGGCGGTGAACAGCAGCGTGTGGGCATCGCCCGTGCGGTGGTGAACAAACCGGCGGTACTGCTGGCGGATGAACCGACGGGTAACCTCGACGAGGCGCTGTCGGAAGGCATCCTGCGCTTGTTTGAAGAGTTCAACCGCGTTGGCGTGACGGTGCTGATGGCGACGCACGATCTGGGGCTTATCTCCAGCCGTTCGTACCGCATGCTGACCCTCAGCGACGGGCATTTGCACGGAGGCTACGGTGAATAAACGCGAAGCGATGAATCAGATTCGCCAGTTCGGCAACCGTTTTGATCGGCTGCGTAACTCGGGGAGCGGCGGCGGTAACAACGGCAGCAATGCGCCGAAACGCGCAAAATCCTCGCCGAAACCGAACTCCCGCAAAACCAACGTGTTCAACGAACAGGTGCGTTACGCCTTCCACGGCGCGTTGCAGGACTTAAAAAGCAAACCGATAGCGACGTTCCTGACGGTGATGGTGATTGCCATCTCCCTGACACTGCCTAGCGTGTGCTACATGGTTTACAAGAACGTGAACACCGCAGCGTCGCAGTACTATCCGTCGCCGCAAATCACGGTCTATCTGGAAAAAACGCTTGATGATGATGCCGCCGCGAAAGTGGTGGGGCAGCTTCAGGCCGAGCAGGGCGTGGATAAGGTCAATTATCTGTCACGTGACGAAGCGCTGGGTGAATTCCGCAACTGGTCCGGCTTTGGTGGCGCACTAGACATGCTGGAAGAAAACCCGCTGCCAGCCGTCGCGGTGGTTATTCCTAAGCTGGATTTCCAGGGAACTGATTCGCTCAACAGCTTGCGTGACCGGGTGTCGCGCATTCAGGGCGTGGATGAAGTGCGTATGGACGATAGCTGGTTCGCGCGCCTGTCTTCTATAACAGGGCTGGTGGGCCGAGTGTCGGCGATGATCGGCGTGTTAATGATAGCGGCGGTGTTCCTCGTTATTGGCAACAGCGTGCGTCTGAGCATCTTCGCACGTCGTGACACCATTAACGTGCAGAAACTGATTGGCGCGACAGATGGTTTCATCCTGCGTCCGTTCCTGTACGGTGGGGCGTTGTTAGGATTCTCAGGGGCATTTCTGTCGCTGATCCTGTCTGAAATTCTGGTGCTGCGTTTGTCTTCGGCGGTGACGGAAGTGGCGAAAGTGTTCGGTACTCAGTTTGAACTCAGTGGCTTAGGCCTCGATGAGTGCCTGCTGATGTTGATTGTCTGCTCGATGATTGGCTGGATAGCCGCCTGGCTGGCGACCGTTCAACATTTACGCCACTTTACGCCAGAGTAATAAATTTCTGATATAATCTCTCCCTGCTGCATCATGTTCCTGTTCGCAGGGAGAGTTTCAAAAACCCATCCGCTTTCCCTGTTCCCCAGTATCATCATCGTGGTGTCACATTTTGTGCGTAATCTATTCACAGCGTTGCATGGAACTTGTGGATAACATCACGGTCTGATAAAAGTGTGAATGCTAACCTCGTTGCTCAAAATTTCTGGCATGCTTGTTGCCTCTTAGAGGGACGAAGCAGCAGAAGAGAAAGAATTGAGAGGATTTGAATGACCAAAGATATGCAAACTTTAGCTTTAGCCCCTGTTGGCAACCTGGATTCCTACATCCGGGCGGCAAACGCATGGCCGATGTTGACGGCTGATGAAGAACGGGCGCTGGCGGAAAAGCTGCATTACCAGGGCGATCTGGAAGCAGCTAAAACGCTGATCCTGTCTCACCTGCGCTTTGTCGTTCATGTTGCTCGTAACTACTCGGGCTACGGCCTGCCGCAGGCAGACCTGATTCAGGAAGGTAACATCGGCCTGATGAAAGCCGTGCGCCGCTTCAACCCTGAAGTGGGTGTGCGTCTGGTGTCGTTTGCCGTGCACTGGATCAAGGCTGAGATTCATGAATACGTTCTGCGTAACTGGCGTATCGTGAAAGTCGCGACCACCAAAGCACAGCGTAAGTTGTTCTTTAACCTGCGTAAAACCAAGCAGCGTCTGGGCTGGTTTAATCAGGATGAAGTCGAAATGGTGGCACGTGAGCTGGGCGTGACCAGCAAAGACGTGCGCGAAATGGAATCACGAATGTCCGCACAGGACATGGCATTTGATATGTCGTCTGATGATGATTCCGAAAGCCATTCCGTCGCACCTGTACTCTATCTGCAGGATAAAACGTCTAACTTTGCCGATGGCATCGAGGACGATAACTGGGAAGAGCAGGCTGCCAACAAACTGACGCATGCGATGGAAGGTCTGGACGAACGCAGTCAGGACATCATCCGCGCCCGCTGGCTGGACGAAGACAACAAGTCGACGCTGCAGGAACTGGCCGATCGTTATGGCGTGTCCGCCGAACGTGTCCGTCAGCTCGAAAAGAACGCGATGAAAAAACTGCGTATGGCGATTGAGGCCTAAACAAATGCAAACGGCAACCTTCGGGTTGCCGTTTTTGTGTTTGCTCCCTCTCCCTGTGGGAAAGGGCTGGGGTGAGGGCACCAGACCGCAAGGATCTACTCATTTTCGTTTTTGATACACCCCACCAACACCTTAAAAGCGCCTTCCATTTCTTCCTCACGCATCGCTGCAAAGCCCATTAACAGACCACGCTGCGTGGCTTTATTCAGGTAGTAACGTGAAAGCGGTCGCACCAACACACCTTTCTCATTGGCTTTTTTCGCCAGCGCTACATCGTCACACTCTGCATCCAGTTTCAGTACCAGATGTAGCCCGGCATTATCGTTAAATTCGCTAAGGGCCTCTTTGCCCAGATAATCCGTGATAAGCCCGGCGAGCTTCTGCCGACGACGGGCATACAGCAGGCGCATCCGGCGAATATGCGCGGTGTAATGCCCTTCGCGAATAAACAGCGCCAGTGCTTCCTGATCGAGCAGACGCCCGCTGCGATACAGCTCGGTATGAGCGATGCGCAACGACTGCGCTAAGGGGCGTGGAAGTACGACGTAACCGAGGCGCATCCCCGGCCACATGGTTTTGCTGAACGTGCCGATATAAATCACCGGCGCATCTTCCACCAGGCCTTGCAGGGCTGGGATCGGCTGGCCGGAGAAGCGAAACTCACTGTCGTAATCATCTTCCACAATCCAGCTTCCGGTCTGACGTGCCAGCGCAAGCAGGCGCTGACGGCGCTCCAGGCTCATCACGCAACCCAGCGGGTATTGATGCGAAGGCGTGACGAAAATCAGCCTTGGCGGTGAGTTGCCGGGTTCCGGCGGGTTCATGCCGCTGAGGTCGACATCCACCGCCTGCAGTTGTACGCCGTTCATCTGCAGCACGTTACGAATGCCCCAATAGGCGGGTTCTTCAATCCACGCGCTGTCGCCTGGATTACAGAGCATCCTTGAGACTAAATCGATGGCCTGATGAATGCCTTCGGTGACCAGGATTTGATCTGGCGTGCAGCGCACCGAACGCGCCACGCGTAAATACTCCATCAATGCCTGTTGCAGCGCCTGGCTGCCGCCGGAAGGGCTGTAAGAAAGCTGTACCGCCTGTGGTTTACGGCTCACTCGGGTGTGGATTTTACGCAACAGAACGTGAGGAAACTCGTTCACGTCCGGCACGCCGGGCAGAAATGCGCCCCACTGGCGAGGGCTGGCGCTGCTGTGCGTCAGCAACGCCTGACCACGTTCTGAAAAGCTAATGCTGCGCACGTCGCTGCCGGGATCTTCCTGTGTACCCGTCGCAAAAAGCAGCGCATCGGGCACCGTCTGGGCGACAAAGGTGCCGCTGCCGGAGCGGGAAACGATATAGCCCTCTGCCAGCAATTGTTCGTACACGGTCAGCACCGTATTGCGTGACAACTTCAGTTGGCTTGCCAGATCGCGGGAAGGGGGCAAACGGCTTTGTGGCGGCAGGCTGCCGTCGAGGATCGACAGGCGGACGGCGTTATACAGCTTTCGGTGCAATTTATCGTCGGGTTGTTCATCCAGACGCAGTTGCAGGAGATCGCACACTAAAGAACGCAATTGGATCCCTCAATTATTCAAAACTGGTACTCGATTATAGGACCGCTCAGGCAGTAAAACTATCACATGTTTCAAAGTTGTTAACACAAACGAATCTGTGATGGGGTAAGGTCGATGAAAAACAATGAACTGAATCAGCGCCGTTTACAGGCGACACCGCGTGGGATTGGCGTCATGTGTGGCTTCTATGCCGAAAAAGCAGAGAACGCGACGCTGTGGGATGTGGAAGGCAATGAAGTTATCGACTTCGCTGCGGGGATTGCGGTGCTGAACACTGGCCATCGCCACCCAAAAATTGTCGCGGCGATTGAAAAACAGCTTCAGGCATTCACCCACACGGCCTACCAAATCGTACCTTACGAAAGCTATGTGTCGCTGGCTGAACGTATCAACGCTCGCGTGCCAGTGAATGGTCCGGCGAAAACTGCTTTCTTCTCTACGGGTGCGGAAGCGGTTGAGAACGCCGTGAAAATCGCGCGTGCTTATACCAAACGTCCAGGGCTGATCACCTTTGGTGGCGGCTTCCACGGCCGTACTTTTATGACCATGGCGCTGACCGGCAAAGTGGCACCGTACAAAATCGGTTTTGGCCCGTTCCCGGGTTCTGTTTATCACGGTCAGTATCCTAACGCCGCGCACGGTGTGACCACCGAAGATGCGCTGAAAAGCCTGGATCGTATTTTCAAAGCAGATATCGCGCCGGATCAGGTTGCGGCCATCATCCTTGAGCCTGTGCAAGGCGAAGGCGGCTTCAACGTGGCGCCGGCTGATTTCATGCAGGGCCTGCGCAAGCTGTGCGATACCCACGGCATTCTGCTGATTGCCGACGAAGTGCAGACCGGTTTCGCCCGTACCGGCAAACTGTTTGCGATGGAACACTACGACGTTAAGCCAGACCTGATGACCATGGCAAAAAGCCTGGCAGGCGGCATGCCGCTTTCAGCGGTGGCGGGCCGTGCGGACGTGATGGACGCGCCTGCGCCGGGTGGTTTAGGCGGAACTTATGCCGGTAACCCACTGGCTGTAGCATCCGCTCACGCAGTGCTGGATATCATTGATGAAGAAAAATTGTGTTCACGCGCTTCTGAACTGGGTCACCACCTGGTTGAAGTGCTGAACAATGCCAAAGCCGATTGCCCTTACATCGTTGACGTTCGTGCGCAAGGTTCTATGGTGGCCGTTGAGTTTAACGATCCACAGACCGGCGCGCCGTCGCCTGAATTCACCAAACAGGTGCAAGAGAAGGCGATGAAAGAAGGCCTGCTGCTGCTGAGTTGCGGCGTGTACGGCAACGTAATCCGTTTCCTTTACCCTCTCACCATTCCTGAAGCGCAGTTCCGTAAGGCGCTGGACATTATTCGACACTCCCTCAGCCGCTAATGGCTCGGCGCTCTTCGGAGCGCCTTTTTTTTGTCACGATTCTGTTACATAACCCTCAAATTTCTGGTTCCAAAAGAGAAAAAATCGGGTATGTTTTAGCAGAGTATGCTGTAAAAGCGCGTGCGGCAGACCAAATAATGAAATAAAGCGCCACATAACAACATCACAACAAAATCAATCACCATCACAATGGGGAATCTCAGGATGAAAATGAAGGGTAAAGCGTTGCTGGCAGGATGTATGGCCTTGGCATTCAGCACCATGGCACAGGCTGATATCAAAGTTGCCGTTGTTGGCGCCATGTCCGGCCCGGTAGCGCAGTACGGCGATCAGGAGTTCACTGGGGCTGAACAGGCTGTCGCTGACATTAATGCCAAAGGCGGGATCAAAGGCGAAAAACTCTCTATCGTAAAATATGACGATGCCTGTGACCCGAAACAAGCTGTAGCAGTGGCGAACAAAGTGGTTAACGATGGCATCAAATACGTTATCGGCCACCTGTGCTCCTCTTCCACTCAGCCAGCGTCTGACATCTATGAAGACGAAGGTATTCTGATGATCACCCCAGCGGCAACGGCACCAGAGCTGACCGCGCGTGGGTATAACCTGATCCTGCGTACCACCGGCCTCGATTCCGACCAGGGCCCAACCGCTGCAAAATACATTCTGAACACCGTGAAGCCGAAACGCATCGCGATTGTTCATGACAAACAACAGTACGGCGAAGGCCTGGCTCGCTCCGTTCAGGATGCGCTGAAAGGCAAAGCAAACGTGGTGTTCTTTGACGGCATCACCGCAGGCGAGAAAGACTTCTCCACGCTGGTGGCGCGCCTGAAGAAAGAAAACATCGACTTCGTGTACTACGGTGGCTACCACCCTGAAATGGGCCAGATCCTGCGCCAGGCTCGTGCTGCCGGTCTGAAAACCCAGTTCATGGGCCCAGAAGGCGTAGCGAACGTGTCTCTGTCTAACATCGCTGGCGATTCTGCTGAAGGCCTGCTGGTGACTAAGCCGAAGAACTACGATCAGGTTCCTGCGAACAAACCAGTCGTGGATGCGATCAAGGCCAAGAAACAAGATCCGAGTGGTGCATTCGTGTGGACCACCTATGCGGCACTGCAATCCCTGTCTGCTGGTCTGAACCAGAGCGACGATCCGGCGAAAATTGCGGAATGGCTGAAAGCCAACCAGGTTGATACCGTAATGGGCCCGCTGACCTGGGATAAGAAAGGCGATCTGAAAGGCTTTGAGTTCGGCGTGTTTACCTGGCATGCGAACGGCACGGCGACTGACGCTAAATAAATGAAAGTGTAGTGTTGACCCCTCTCCCTAACCCTCTCCCGCAGGGAGAGGGGACTGAACGGAGGCGGTTTGGTTTTCTCCCTCTCCCGCACGAGGGGACTGTTCGGAGCCGGTTTGGTTTTCTCCCTCTCCCGCACGAGGGGACTGTTCGGAGCCGGTTTGGTTTTCTCCCTCTCCCGCATGAGAGGGGGCTGTTCGGAGCCGGTTTGGTTTTCTCCCTCTCCCGCATGAGAGGGGGCTGAACGGAAGCGGTTTGGTTTTCTCCCTCTCCCCTCGGGCTGAGGGATCCCCAGTAATATGGTCATTCGCCTGTGACCATATTACTGTACTCTTTCCCTAATAATTTCAGTGCATTAACTATATTCATTCGCCTCAGCACTCCGGGTTGCGTTCTCACCAGTTCACCTGCCAGCGTCAGGTAAGACAGCCATCTTCTGTGCTTTACGCTGTTTGCCTGATAGTGTCTGTGAAGCTGTTTCTTCTCCGCCATATAACCTGCCAG